>JAJZQG010000145.1 GCA_021847645.1 Myxococcales bacterium | reverse complement strand
CTTCTCCATCGCCGCCTCGAGGGTGACCGTGCGCGCGGCCACCAGCCTCTCGAGCGCCGCATCCATGCTCTGCATGCCGTACTGCTGGCCTGCCTGGATGAGGCTCGGGATCTGGAACGTCTTTCCCTCCCGGATCTGGCTCGCAATCGCCGTCGTGCCGATCAGGATCTCGTGCGCCGCCACCCGCCCCTTGCCGTCCGCGGTCTTGAGCAGCTGCTGGGCCACGATGCCGATCAGGCCCTCGGCCAGCATGCCGCGGATTTGAGGCTGCTCGTCGGCGGGAAATGCATTGATAATGCGCTCGATGGTCGACGCCGCGCTGTTGGTGTGCACCGTCGCGAACACCAGCACCCCGAAGCTGGCCAGCTGAAGAGCCAGCTTCATCGTCTCGTTGGTCCGAAGCTCGCCGATCAGGATGACGTCGGGATCCTCGCGTCCGGCGCTGCGCATGGCTGTCGCGAAGTTGGGGGCGTGCACGCCGATCTCGCGATGGGTGACCTGGGCCTTGATGGGCTCGTGGACGAACTCGACGGGGTCCTCGATGGTGAGGATATGCACGGCGCGGGTTTCGTTGATGTGGCGGATCATCGCCGCGAGCGTGGTGGACTTGCCCGAGCCGGTGGGGCCGGTCACCAGCACCAGGCCCGCGCGCCGCTCGGCAAGCACGCGCAGCGTGTCCGGGGCCCCCAGCGCCGAAAGGGTCAGAATCTCCGTGGGAATCACGCGAAAGACCGCGGCCAGGCCGCTGGTCTTCCAGAAGTAGTTGGCGCGGAATCGAGCCTTCTTCTCGTAGGCGTAGGCGAAGTCCAGGTCGAGCTCCTGGACGATCTGGCGCCGCTGATCGGTCGAGACGATTTCGAACAGCAGCGATTCCATCTCGGCCTTCGAGAGGGGCTCCTCGCGAACCGGCACCAGATCACCGCGCTCGCGGATCAACGGGGGATAGCCGATGCCCAGATGAAGGTCGCTCGCCTTGCGCGCCAACAGCGTATCGAAGAGCCTGTCGATGGCCGCCATCATCCGTCCTTCTTGCGCCACATGGCGCCGGCACGAGAGAGCAAGTCCTTCCGAACCTCCGTCGCCTGTGGCGCCGTGTCCGCCGCCATCGCTTTTGCCTCCGTCGCCCCCCCGCCTGCCCGCACCTTCTTCAGGAACTCCTCCGCATCTACCGCGTAGTGCTGCGCGGCCTCCAGCGTCGTGCGGCCCTCGCGCACCACCTCCGCCAGCGAATCGTCGAGCCGCACGATCCCCGCCGCCCGACCCCGCTGCTGCAAGCTGGGTATCTGGTACGTCTTGCTGTCCCGGATCATGTTCCACAGTGCGATCGACCCCGGAAGCACTTCGGCCGCCGCCACCAGCCCCGTCCGATCGCTGTTGGGCAGCAACCGCTGGCTCACCACCAGCCGCAGGCCGCCCGCCAGCGTCATTCTCACCTGCTGCTGATCGCCGGGCGGGAACAGGTCAATCAGCCGATCGATCGTCTTGGCCGCGCTCGGCGTGTTCATCGTGCCGACCACCAGGTGCCCCGTCTCGCTCGCCGCCAGCGCCATGCGCACCGTTTCCGTGTCGCGCAGCTCGCCCACCACGATGACGTCCGGATCCTCGCGCAGCGACGCCTTCAACGCCGAAGCGAAGCTCGCGGTGTGCGTGCCGACCTCCCGCTGGCTAATCATCGCACTGCGTCGCGGGTGGATGAACTCCACCGGATCCTCGACCGTGATCACGTGGTGCGTGGTCGTTTCGTTGATCTGGCCCACGATCGCCGCGAGGGTCGTGGTCTTGCCGTGCCCGGTCGGACCCGTGAGCACGATGAGCCCCTGGTGGTGCCGGAGCGCTCCCCCGATCTCGGGCGGAAGGCCCAACGAGGCCAGCGTGGGAATCTCCCTCGGAATCAGCCGGAATGCCCCCTTGAGCCCCGTGCGCTGCCGAGAGATGTTCACCCGGCTGCGCCCGCATCGCGGATCGTCCAGCGAGAAGTCCACCGAACCGTCGCGCTCGAGCGCCGCTCTCAACCGGCCCGGCACGATCGGCATCAACAGCCGTTCTACGTCCGCCTGGCCTACCGGGGCGCCCTGCGGGAGCAACTCCGACGCGATGCGCAGCAGCACAGGACGGCCCGCGACCAGGTGCACGTCGCTCGCCCGACGCTGCTGAGCCGCCACCAGCAATCGCACCAGCGCTTGGCTCATGCCGCCAGGGTCGGCGGCAGCCGCGTCTGTCGTCGCCGAAAGCGCGGGAGCAACCACAGGCGGAGCCTTGAGCACCGGCGCGGTCGCAATCGACGGCGGCGGGACGGGCGCGGGCGGGGAAACGATCGAAGGCACCAGCGCGGGAGAAGGAATGACCGCGGCATGGCGCGAAGCAGAGGGGGACAACAGCTCGTCGGCGCTGAGCTCCGAGGGGCCTTCCGGCATCGTCTTGGGCGGGCGCAAGGAACGTCGCGGCGGCAGCGAAGCCCGCCCGCGCACCCGCGCCACCCTTACTTGAAGCATGTCGCCCGAGGCCGACGCGATCACGGCGATTCGTCCGACCTCCTCGACGCTGGTCTGCCATTGCACCGGCTTGGCGTCGAGCGCGTCGATGTAGCGCAACCCTCCCAGCTCGAAAAGCCACTCGCGAATCTGCAGGGAGGTGGGGGCCACGCGGTCCACTGGCTGGAACTTGCCGTGCATCTTGACGCACGGCAGGTGCCCCGTGACGATGGCCAGTTCCGTCGCATCGGGCCGGTGCAGTTCCATGAGTAAGTCCAGAATTGCCTTCATTCGCCGGGCATCATAGGTGATGCAGGCTATGCTGCCAATGTGCCTTCGAGCACCCCGGCTCGGGTGGCGTCCGGGTGTCGCGCGCGGGACAGCGACTCGCTGGCGAGAACTGGCAAGAAGAAGTGGCCTGCCACGGAAACGAAGCCGGGAACATCGAACCCAACCATCGATTGTCCCGTCCCTGCGGGTGTCGGCGCGGACGTCGTGCTCATCGCCCCCAACGGTCACTGCGCACGACCCGGCCCAGCGGCGAATCTCACGCAGGCCAGGTGGCAGTACCTCCGGACTCACAGGCCTGCAGGCATCGGTACCGTCTTCTCCGTCCGGCGAATCCGTGTCGCGATCTCGTCGGCGACCAAGCTCATCGCTTGGGGCGGAGGGCTGCCCTGTGGCATGCCGAACATGATCTCGTAGGAGTCCGTGACGATGGGAGGGGGAGCCTTGCTGTTTCCCTTGCGCGTGACGCCTGCCGCAAAGATGGAGTCCTGCTGCCGCACGTACACGTATACCGTGCCGTCCTGCGGCGCCGTGATGGCCTGGACCTTCCAGCCTGCGACGGTATCTCCCACCCGTAGCCCGTCGAGCAGCGCCGTCACATCTGCCGCGCAGGCGGGCATCGGCAGCAGACCCACGGTGGACGCCGATGCGGGTGCGCTCGGCTCGGGGGTGCCGCGGCGGCGGCCCGCCGAAATGAAGACACCGACTACGGCCAGAGCAGCGACGACACCGATGATGCGCGCAACTCTCTTCGGTCGATGGGACATGCGGCGCCATTGTTGCACGCAGCTCGGGGGTCGTAAACCACCTGGACATGCAGGGCCGCCGGTCTCGCGCGCCCCGAAGCGCGGCCGAACGCCTCGGACCGAACGGGATCGCTCGAGCGACGACAGGCCCCGTGCAAAAAGTCGCGGTGGGCCCACCCGACATGCTGGGGGTCGTTCCTTCCGCGCTCATCCTCAAAGGGCTGGTTGCGTTTTCCGACCAGGTCCACGATCGAGTCGCGGCCGCTGTGTCCCGTGGCCCTTATCAACCGCATCGGTTCATTTGCGCCAACCGCGAGACCGTCGGCCTCGCACGCGGTCGTCTTCGACCAGCTTGACCGGTCCCGGCGTCCGACCTGCGCGCGAGAATCGTCGGGCGCCACGCGATGGCGATTGCAGGGCTTTCGTGGCCTCTCGGCACGATGGGGCCGGCGCCGGACCACCGGCCCGCGGCCGTGTCGCCCCGGCTGCAGCCGACGGCACGGGGGATGCTCCTTGACGGCTCATCGATAGGGACGCGGGCCCTGGTCGCTGGTCCCTGTCCTGGATGTCTCCGGGTGACGGCGCCCCGCGGCGCTGCCGTGCCAGAAAGAAGGTTGCCATGTCGCTGCGCTGGACCCACTTCGCCGTTGCACCTGCCGTCGCCCTGACAGCGATATTGGCGACGGGATGCTCTGTTGCCCAACCCGAGGAGCCCCCTCCTGTGCTGCCCATCCACGACGCTCGCCTGAGCAATGGCGACTATCGCGTAGCATGGCCGACCCTCGGTCGCGACGAGCCCACGTATCTGCACCTCGCAATCGGCCCGGACCTGGGAGAGGCGTGCGACATGCCCGCGCCCCACTTCTTCTTCAACGCGGCCGTCCCTCGCCCGGAGGACGTCGACGCGATCGACTCGCTGGCTCGTTGCCTGAACAGGCCGGACACGCGGGACGCGAAGATCCAGCTGGTCGGACACGCCGATCCCCGCGGGACGCCTGCGTACAACCTCGCGCTCGCCCGCTCGAGGGCCGAGCAAGTGGCCAGTCTGCTCGAAGCACACGGCGTGGCGCCGCAGCGGATCTCCATCGTATCGGACGGCGCCCAAGGTGCCCCGAAGAGCCAGCAGCAGTATTCCTTCGGCTACGATCGCCGTGTCGACATCGACCTGGATACGCTTCACAGGCCCGCCGGTCCGCAGGACACGCCGGCCAGGTACGCTGCCCCCGAGGACGTCCCCGTGCAAGCTCCCCAGCTTCCCGCGGTGGCGGCCGGACACGAGTCGGTGCAGGCACCCGGTCCTCTGGCGTCGAACGCAGCCACGCCGTAGTGCCGCTGCCCCAGGTTGCCTGTCGACGCGATGTGCAGTACACCGCGTCGCCTGATGCCTACGTTCTACGCGACCACACCGATCTACTACATCAACGACGTGCCCCACCTGGGCACCGCGTACACCACGATCGCCGTCGACGTGCTCACCCGCTACCACCGCGCGCGGGGCGAGGACTCGTACTTTCTGACCGGCACCGACGAGCACGGGCTGAAGATCGAGCGCGTCGCGCAGGAAAAGGGGATGAGCAGCGCGCGGTTCGCCGATCAGGCGGCCCAGCCGTTCAAGGACGCTTGGCCGCAGCTCTCCTGCCAGTTCGACGACTTCATCCGCACGACCGAGCCCCGGCACGAAAAGCAGGTGCAGGCGCTCTGGCGGCAGGTTCGCGATCGCGGCGACCTGTACCTGGGCCACTACGAGGGATGGTACTGCGTCGCCTGCGAGGGCTACTTCACCGAAAAGGAGCTCGAGCCCGGCAATGTGTGCCCCGTGCACAAGAAGCCCGTCGAGCGCGTCAAGGAGCCGAGCTACTTCTTCAGCCTGTCCAAGTACCAGGATCGGTTGCTCGCTTTCTACGACAAGCACCCCGGCTTCGTCGCTCCCCAGGCCCGCATGAACGAGGTCGTGAGCTTCGTGCGCGGCGGGCTCGAAGACTTGAGCGTCTCGCGCACCAGCTTCCGCTGGGGCGTGCCCGTGCCCGACGACCCGGATCACGTCATGTACGTGTGGTTCGACGCGCTCGCCAACTACTGGTCCGCCATCCAGGAGCCCAAGGAATTGCAGCGCTTCTGGCCGCCGTCCATCCACATGGTGGGCAAGGACATCCTGCGCTTCCACGCCGTGTACTGGCCAGCGTTCCTCATGGCCGCGGGGCTTACCGACGAGCAGCTGCCCAAGCAGGTCTTCGCCCACGGCTTCCTCACGTTCAACGGGCAGAAGATGTCCAAGTCCCTGCGCAACACGGTCAAACCCGTGGCGCTGGCCGAAGCCTTCGGCATCGATCCGGTGCGCTACTACCTCATGCGCGCCATCGCCTTCGGGCAGGACGGTGACTTCAGCCTGTCGGACCTGGTGCAGCGATACAACTCGGAGCTGGGCAACTCGCTGGGCAATCTGGCCAACCGTGTGCTGCACCAGGCAGTCAAGCTGGTCGGCGGCAAGATGCCGCAGATCGGACAGCTCACCGAGCTCGAGCACAAGCTGCTGGCCGATACGCGCGAGGCCGCGACGACGGCCGCAGCCGCCCTCGACGCGGTGGCGCCGCATCGCGCCTTGGATGCCATCTTCGCGCTGCTGGGCGCTGCGAATACCTATGTGGACCGCGCCGCTCCGTGGGCCGAAGCCAAGAAGGGTGACCTGGTACGGGTCTCGACGATCCTGGGCGTGTCGCTGCAGGTGCTCGACGCGGTGAGCGTGATGATCTGGCCGTTCATGCCGGCTTCCTCCGACGCGCTGCGAGCGCAGATGGGCCTGGCCCCGGTATCGACCCGCGTGGGGCTGGACCAGTGGCCGTTCGAGCTGCCGGTGGCCGCGGCCGGTGCGCCGCTCGGAACCCCCGTTCCCCTTTACCCGCGCATCGACAAGGACCGCGAGGCAGCCCTGGTCGCAAGCTTGGGTATCGCCGACGACACCTCCGTAGCGAAGTCGGCCGAGCCCGCGCCCAAGCCCGCCGCCCCCGCGGCTCCGGCCGCTCCCGCGGCAGAGGCGCCCTCGCGCCCCGCCGAGATCACCTACGACGACTTCGCCAAGATCGAGCTGCGCGTCGGCGTCGTGGTCGCTGCCTCCAAGGTCGAGAAGAAGGACCGCCTGCTGTCCTTGCAGGTCGATCTGGGCGAGGGCAGCCCCCGGCCGCTGGTCGCCGGCATCGCTGCTACCTACACGCCAGAGCAGATGATCGGCAAACGCATCATCGTCGTTGCCAACCTGGCTCCCAGGAAGTTCGGCAAGGGCCTCGTGTCCCACGGCATGCTCCTGGCCGCCAAGACCGAGGACAAGCTCACGCTCGCCACCGTGCTCGACGACATGCCTGCCGGAGCCAAGCTGTCCTGATCAGGACAGCTGCTCGCGCGCCTTGTCACGTCGTTGAAAGCCAGCCGATCACGCTGCCTGTCACGTTCGGTTCAGATGCGCCGGAGGGCTTCGATGATGCGCGCGCGGTTTGCGTCCGAGGGGCCGTCGCCCGGCCTCTGCAGCGCGTGCAGCATGCTCGCCGCCTGGATCGCGTGCGACTGGCTCAGCAGCCCGACCCAGCCGTTCTCGTCGACCACCAGCGCCACACGCGCGCCTGCCGACGCCAGCGTCTCCAGCACGCTCTCCAGCGTATCGCTCGCTTGAACGGTCGGCACCTTGTCGTCCATCACTTGATCGATCGCGATGTCCGCGCCGCCCGCACCTACCACCGCCATGATGGCATCGCGCGACATGACACCGACCAACTGCTCTCCGCGAAGCACCGGGTAGTAGCGCTGGGGCATGCCAATCATCATGCGCGCCACGTCGCCTACGCGCTGCCAAGCGGTGAGCGTGACCGACGGCCTCTCGACCACGTCGGCCGCATGCAGCCCGCTGAGCACCGACCGGATGGTGTCGGCGGCGCGTTCCTGCGACGCGCCGAGGAACACGAACACGCCGATCAAGGCGAGCATCGGGTTGCCGGCCATGAGCCCGTAGCCGCCCAGGGCGATGGCCAGCACCTGTCCCAGACGCGAGGCGAAGCGGCTCGCCGTCTCGTAGCCGACCATCATCGACAGACCGGCCCGCAGCACGCGGCCGCCGTCCATCGGGAACGCGGGCAGCATGTTGAAGATCGCGAGCGTCACGTTGGCCGTCAGCAGCCACGTCACGAGCGTCGAAAGGCTGGGATCCAACATTCCTTTCGACGTCAGCGCGCTCATGTCGAATACGCCGGTCCACAAGCCCGCGATCGAGACGGCGCCGAGCCCCAAGGCCAGGACCACGTTGACCGCCGGGCCGGCCAGCGCGATCAGCAGCTCGTGCAGGGCTTTCTTCGGGCGCCCGGTCATCATCGCCACGCCGCCGATCGGCAGCAGGATGATCTCGCGAACACGAACGCCCACTGCCTTCGCCACCAGGCTGTGCCCGAGCTCGTGCAGCGCCACGCTCGCGAACAGCAACACCATCAACAGCATGCCGAACGCCGCTCCCTGCCAGCCGCCGGAGCCACCCCATTCGTAGGCGCCTAGCGCGAGCACCAACAGGAACGTCGCGTGAACCTTGATATCAATCCCGGCTATCGTCGCCAGGCGTGCTGACCATTTCATGTTCATCTCCTGGGCGAGCCTCCTGCCTTGCATCAGCACTGCTCGCTTAGGGATCGATGCGCACGCCGAGCGCGTTCGTAAAGATATGGCAGCCCAGTAAGTTATTCCCGCGTACGCGCCATTTCCGTCGATGGCTTCGACGGCACGCGCCCGAGCGCCGGCTTCCGCCCCACCCGCGCGATCACCCATTCGCGGGCAGGCGCCTCACATCGTCGGAACCGTCATCACCACCGTGGTCCCGACCCCGGGGTCGCTCTCGATGCGAATTGCCCCGCCCAGCGACTCCACCGCACTGCGCGCTACCGTCAGGCCGATACCCGCGTGGACTTCCGACGACTTGGTGGTGAAGAACGGCTCGAACACCAACGGAAGGTGCTCGGGTGCAATGCCCGCTCCGGTGTCGGTGATCGTAATTTCGACCTGATCCTCGCGCTGCAACGCCTGCAGGACCACCCGGCGAGGCCTCGGTCCGTCCTCCAGAGACTCGATGCTGTTGACCAGCACGTTGACCGCGGCCGGACCCAGCACCAGCAGCCGCCCAGGACCCGGCTGCACTCCCTCGATGCGCGTCTCGAGCACGGCGTCGTGACGGTGCGCCGCCTTGGTCATCGCACAGGCCGCGAGCAGAACCCTCTCCAAGTCCACCGTCAGCATGGCCGACTTGCCCGCTCCGCCGACGAACTGCCGAAAGTCGCTGACCAGACCGCGGATCTGCCGCGTGGCTTCCTGGATCCCCGACGTCAATTCCGACAACTGCGAGAGCTTGGCAAGCTCACCGCCCGCCAGCGCCGCCGCGATCCCTTTTTCGATTTGCCCCGCCGCCAGCGCGATGAACGTGGCCGGGTTGTTGATTTCGTGGACCACCCCGCCCGAGAGCGTTCCGAGCGACGCCCACTTGCCCGCTATCGCGATCTGCTTCGAGTTCTCGGACGACAACAACGGAACGACCCGCACCGCGGGCGGCGTGGACGACGGCCGCCGAAGATGGCGCGCGATCAGTGGACCGAACGCGTGGCCCAAGACCTCCAGCCCGGCCGCCGTGGCGTCGTCCAGCTCTCCTTGCGCCGCGTTCCAGCCAAGGACCAGCCAGCCGGGACGCGCTGGATCCGTTGCCAGCGGCACCACGAAGACCCGATCGCAGCCTTCCGCGAGCACCCTCGCAACCGGCTCGGCATGGACCCGTTCGCCCGCCACCAGCCGCGACCCCGATGGCATCTCGAGCGACTCCGCCGTTGTCGCGACGTGACCCCACGCAACAGCCGGCTGTCCGTCCGGAACCGTCGGCAATACCCATGCTCGCAACGATCCGGTGCGCGCATCCCCAATGATCCAACCCGCATGCTCGAACGGACCGAATGCCCGCAGCCCCGCGGCCAACCCGGCTACCGCCTCGCGCGACAGAGGATCCTCGGCCCCCAGAGCTGGTGCCGCCGCGGCCAGCATCCCTTGTGCCCGCTTGAGTCCGTCCAACGTGCTCATCGCTCCCCCCTCCGACGTTGCTCCTGTCACGCCTCGATCCTCTCGATCACCAGCGGCCGTGCCTCGGGAGCGCTCGGGCCTATCCGGAACGCCGCGACCATTCGCTCCTGCAGCCCTGCCACGTCGGCCGACCTGCGGGCGTGGACCTGCGCGATCGGTGCGCCGGCTTGCACGCGATCGCCCACCTGCGCTTGGAGAACGATGCCCACGGCCGGGTCGACCGCTTGATCGGCACGCGTGCGCCCGGCACCCAGCAGCCCGGCGCAGATGCCGATCTCGAACGCATTGATCCCCTGGATCCAGCCCGCCTGCGGCGCGCGCAGCGTCACGACCTCGGGCGCCTGGGGCAACAGCGACGTATCCCTGACCACGCGCGGGTCCCCACCTTGCGCCGCCACCATCCGCTCCATGACCTGTGCCGCGCGCCCCGACGAAATCGCCTCGTCGATCAGCTTCTCGGCTTGAGGCCCGCTGGCCGCCCGGCCACCCAACCGCAGCATCTCCACCGCGAGAGCCTTCGTGCACTCCACGTAGTCGTCCGGCGCCCGGCCGAACAACATGTCAATCGCCTCCCGCGTCTCGAGCGCGTTGCCGATCGTGCGGCCCAACGGAGCATCCATCCGCGTCAACAACGCCGTGACCCGCTTGCCTGCCCTGGTGCCCACTCGCACCAGCGCCGTCGCAAGCCGCCGCGCATCGTCGAGACTCTTCATGAACGCGCCCTGTCCCACCTTGACGTCTAGCACCAGCGCGTCGATTCCCTCCGCGAGCTTCTTGGACAGGATCGACGCCACGATCAGCGGCACCGACTCCACCGTCGCCGTAACGTCGCGCAGCGCGTACATGCGCTTGTCCGCAGGCGCGATCTCGGCCGTCTGGCCGATCATGCACCCGCCAACATCCCGCACGATCTGCGCGAAGCGCGGGATGTCGAGGTCCACATGAAACCCGGGGATCGCCTCGAGCTTGTCCAACGTCCCGCCCGTGTGCCCCAGGCCCCGTCCGGAGACCATCGGCACCGGTACGCCGCACGCCGCGACAATCGGCACCAGCGAGATGGAGCACTTGTCCCCCACGCCGCCCGTCGAGTGCTTGTCCACCTTCACGCCCTCCACCGAGGACAAGTCCACCACCGTGCCCGATCGCAGCATCGCCTCGGTCAGCGCCACCGTCTCGGCGTCCGACATGCCGCGCAGAAACGCCGCCATCAGGAACGCGGACATCTGGTAGTCGGCCAGCTCGCCGCCGGTGTACGCCCGCACCAGACGTTGGATGTCCGCGGGCGTGAGCTCACGACCGTCGCGTTTCGCTGCGATCAACTCGACCAGGCTCGACATGGGCGGCAGTCTACTCCTGCCCGTCGCTGGTCGACAGGCTGTCCGTGCAGCGATGCTCGGCATGCCATGGAGGCGCGAGCGTTGCGCCCGTCCGTCCATCGGCTCGGCCGCTGACCTGTGATAGCGCTAGACCCATGGCCACTGCCGAGCATCAGAGCGGACCGGGACGGCCCCGGGGCAGATTCACCCAACGCTACCGTTTCGACGCGCTGCGCGAGCTGCTGGTCCAGCGCCCGCGCGGCATGACCCTGCAGGAGATCGCCGAAATCCTTCACATCACGCCGCGCTCGGCCCGCCGCTACCTCGATGAGATTCGCCGCGAGGTCGAGAAGGCTTCGTCGGGCGGACGATCGCCGCTGTGGCGTCTGAAGGCCACGTCGCGGCCCCGCAAGATCGGCCTGCGTCCCATGCAGGTCTACTCGCTGCTGGCCGTACGCCGCGTGTTCGACGTGCTGCGAGGCTCGGCGCTGCACGATGAGTTCGATGTGGCCCTGCGCAGCCTCGGCACGCTGGCGAGGCAGCCGAGCCGAAGCGCGGGCGCGCCCTGGCCAGACACCCACCTGGAAGACCGCTTCCTGTACGTGCCCGATGCCCCGGCCGAGTATCCCGGCCAGGGCGAGGACCTGGACGTTCTGGTGCTCGCGGCCGCCGAGCTGCACCCCGTTACGTGCGGCCGGCGCGAGATGCGCGACAAGGATTCCCGCTTGACCCTTCACCCCTACGCCGTCGTCCTCTACCAGGAGGCCGTGCACATCGTCGCTCGCCATCTCGAAGAGGACTCGGTCACGGTCTTCCCGTTGCAGGCGCTGACCGACGTGCAAGCGGTGACCGACAAGCGGTTCGAAATTCCGCTGGGCTTCGACCTGGGCGCATACTTCCCACGCGCCTTCGGCGTGCAGTTGGCCGCCCGCAAGGTGCGCGTGGTCATCGACTTCGACGCACGTGCGGCGTCGGCGATCCGCGCCAGGCGCTTCAGCCCGACCCAGCGACGATCCAACCTGCGAGGCGGAGGCGTGCGCCTCACGATGGCCGTGGGCGATCTGTCCGAGGTCGCGCGCTGGGTGATCGGGTTCGGCGATCAAGCCCGCGTGGTCGAGCCCGAGGCCTTGCGTGAGCGCGTCATCCGCGAGCTGCGCGACGCCCTCGCGCTCTATCGCGATCGAAAGAGCCAGGCCGGCGCCTGACCCGCACCCGCACGCGTCAAGGGGACGTCATGCTCGCCGCGGTCGCGTCGGACAGAGCGCGGTACTGCTGGTAGTAGCCGAGCACCTTGGAGACGTACATGCGCGTCTCGTCGTAGGGCGGAATGCCGCCGTAGCGAATTACCGCCCCCTCGCCCGCGTTGTAGCCAGCGATCGTCAGCTGCAGATCGCCGTTGAACGTGTTGGCCAGCACCCGCAAGTACCGCACACCGCCGAAGATGTTCTCGCGCGGATCGAATGCGTCGCGCACCTGCATGCGCTCGGACGTGGCCGGGATCATCTGCATCAGCCCCCGCGCACCCGCGATCGACACCGCGCGCGGATCGTAGTCGCTCTCCACCTTGATGATCGCCCGCACCAGCTCCGTCGGTATCTGGTACAGCGTCGCAGCCTCGCGAATCGCATCGTCGTAGCGCGTGAAGCGCTCGGGCGACGAGTCGCTCGGCATCACCGGGTTGAACGAACCCCGGAGCTTGGACTTGTCGTCCTTGATGTACACCTTCGCGCCTGGCGTGCGCCTCGTGCTGAAGTGCACGACCCCATCGCCGTCGGTGTACGAGAAGATGTCCGCCGAGGCGGTCGTCGCCACAACCACGGTCAACGCCGCGAATGCCGTCGTGGAAACAAGAGAACGTCGGGGCATGGCATCCAAACGCGGCCGCACAGGCGCACCGCATACTGTGATCTTACGGGGTCACCCCGAATCCTGACAACTCTTCCGACGGCACGCAACCCGACCTGTGTCCGGCGTCCCGTCACACGGCTCGCACGGCGGTGCGGACATCAGGCGTGCTCGTCGGCGCCCGATGGCTGGCGTGCCGATCGTCTGGCCGCCTGTGCCGTTGCCGAACGCCGCGGCGCGAGCGCGAGGACGGGAGCCGAGGGGATCGAACGAGATCGTACGAGCCAACACGCCGTCATCTCCCTGCGCGCACCTGACCTCTCAGGCCGCGCGCCGCGAGCTCGTACACCGTCTTTTGCAGGCAAGTCCCTCGTGGTTCTCCCGTCCTCGCGCCCGCCCCGCGGGCCTGGTCCGCAGGGCGTATCCCCGCGCTTTCCCCCCAAACCACCAGGCATGAGCCCGTATTCCCGCCGAGGGTGCGTCTTGTGGGACCGACGCGAATTCGGCTAAGGGTGCTGGCAGGAGCATGGCCTGGTCCTGGCAGAACATCGCGGTCGTCCTCGTCACCGTCGCCTTCATCGCCTACCTGCTGTGGCGCATGCGGCCCGCCCTTCGTCCGCGCGCTGTCGGCCGGGTCGTGCGCGGCGTCGCGGAAGCCCGCACCATGGCGCGCAATGCCAAGACCGCCCGGGAGCGTGCCGAGGTGCTGTGTCATGCCGGTGACCTGTTCGCCGCCGAGCGAGGAGGCAGCACGGCCGCCGTGGGACACTACCTGCGCGCCATGCGCGCGGACCCGACGTGGGTCGAGCCGATCGACAAGCTGCGCAAGCTGCTGTGGAAGAGCAGCCCGCGAACGCTCGAGAAGACGCTGTGGCACCGGCTGGCCGCGATCCCCTGGGAAGGCGAGACGCGCGCAGCCGCGGCCCAGTGCCTCAAGATCCTTGCGGAGCTGCACCGCAGCCGCCTGCCCGATCACACGCGCGCCCAGGTGTTCTCCCGGGCCTACGAGATGTTCACCCACGATCAGGGCGCGAAGAGGTGAACCGGCAGCGCGTTGCGGTGCACCAGCGACAGCAGGTCCATCAGCAGCGCCACCGTGATGTGCACCAGGAAGCCCGCGTAGATGCTCTTGGTCTTCATCGACAAGGAGCCGAGGAAGATGCCCGCCACGATCGCGCCGTTGGCCTCCAGAAAGGGCTTGCCGTAGTGGATCATGCAGTACGGGATGGCCATCGCGAAGATCGCCCCGCTGCCCAGGGTCCGTCGCAGCGCCCCCAGCAGCCAGCCGCGGAAGAAGATCTCCAGGGCCAGGAACTGCGTGAAGTACATCGCCTCCCACATGAGCAGGTCGGCCCAGGAGCGCGACGACAGCTTGTAGAACGGGTAGTACGTGCCGAAGTCGGGCCGGCGCGAGACAGCCAGCATGGCGGGCAGCACCACGAACAGACACACCACGTAGATCCACGCGTGCCGGAAGAACCCGCGCACGCGAAAGCCCATGTCCAGCAGGCTGTCATGCCAGAACAGGATCTTCCAGATCGGCAGCGGAATGACCACGTAGCCGAACGCGCGGGCGAACGCCCACCACGCGTAGGAGTAGAGCGAATCGTACTTGGGCAGGTTGACGATGCCCGCGAGCCAGCCCTTCTCGTTCGCCAGCAGATAGGGACGCACGACGCTGGAGTAGAACTGGCCGCCGCCGTAGTACTCCTGGACGGTGAGAACCAGCCCCACGATCACGAACGCCACGGCGGGGCGCGGATCCCAGCGACCCTCGGCGAGCATGCGGCCGCGGTAGCGCTGCGCTTCGACGTCGAGCTCCCGCCAGGTGCCGCGGAACAGGTAGTAGAAGAGCGGCGCTAGGAGGATGAAGATCGGGACCGGAAACAGGGGCTTGACCAGCGGCGACTCGAGCCACTGCTGGAAGGCGCCGGGGCCAGCGGCAGGCCCCGGGTGATCCGCCACGAAGGGCGTCGCCAGCGCGATCAGCGCGCCGCCTGCGCCCATCAACCCGCGTTCCCGCGCGCCAGCTCGATCGCCGCCCGAAGTCTGGCCAGCGACAGCTCGCGTCCCAACACCGCGATGACCTCGAACAGCCCCGGGCTGACCTTGCGTCCGGTCAGCGCCACCCTGGCCGGCTGCGCCAGCACCTTGATGTGCAGCCCGCGCTCCTGCAGCAACGCCTGCACCCGCTGCTCGATCGCGTGCTGATCGAACGGCTCGACGGCCTGCACCACCCCGGCCAGCATCTCCAGGTGCTCCACCGCGTCGGCCGTCAGGAACTTGTCCCGCGCCGCCGCGTCGAACACCGGCGGCTCGCGGAAGTAGAAGTCCATCGCGTCCGCCGCCTCGATGAGCGTGCGCGCCCGCTCGCGGATCGTCGGAATCGCCGCCCGCAGCTTGGCCTCGTCGAGCTCGCCCAGCCCGCGTGCCTTCAGAAACGGCCGAACCTGTCCCGCATACGACTCCGTGTCCGTCAGCTCGCTGCGCTTGAGGTGCTCGAAGGCCACGTCCGCGAACTTGCGCGCGTCGAACCGGCCGTCGGGACGGCCCAAGTGATCGAAGCTGAACTTGTCGATGAGCTCGGCCCGCGAGAAGATCTCCTGGTCACCGAACGACCAGCCGAAGCGCGCCAGGTAGTTGAGCACCGCGTCGGGCGTGTAGCCCTTGTCGCGGTACTCGCCCACTGACACCGCGCCGTGCCGCTTGCTGAGCTTCTCGCCGGACGGCGCCAGCATCATGGGCAGGTGCGCGAACTGAGGCGGCGTGTGGCCCAGCGCCTCGTACAGCAGGATCTGCGGCGGCGTGTTGACCATGTGGTCGCGCCCGCGCATCACCAGGTTGATGTTCATCGTGATGTCGTCGACCACCACACCGAAGTTGTAGAGGGGGATGCCGTCGGAGCGCAGCAGCACGAAGTCCTGCTGGGCGCTGTTGGGCGTGGTGACCTCGCCGAACACCAGGTCCTTGTAGGTAGTGCTCTCGCGCTGCACGCTCTGCATGTTGAAGCGCACCACGTACGGACGATCGGGCTGGTCGGTGCGGTGGCGGCAGGTGCCCGGGTAGGTGAACGCCGCCTTGGGGTTGTCCTGCTTGAGCTTCTCGCGCGCGGCGGCCAGCTCTTCCTTGGTGCAATAGCAGCGATAGGCGAGGCCGCGGCCGATCAGATCCTCGGCGAACCTCTTGTAGGTGTCGAGCCGCTGCATCTGGAAGTACGGGCCGTGATCGCCGCCCACGCCGGGACCTTCGTCCCAGTCGAGGTTGAGCCACCGCAGCGAGTCCAGGATCACCTGCACGCTCTCGGGCGTGCTGCGCTCCTGGTCCGTATCCTCGATGCGCAGCACGAACGTGCCGCCGGTCTTGCGCGCCCACAGCCAGTTGAACAGGGCCGTGCGCACGCCGCCGATGTGTAGGTAGCCAGTAGGAGAGGGGGCGAATCGAAGGCGAGGCTTGTCTGACATGACCGGTCGGCCCGTCTACCACGCGGCGCCGCGAAGGTCACGCCTGCCGGAAGTTCTCGATGACCCAGTCCAGGTACTTGCCCTGACGCGTCACCTGGTCCTTGGCCCCGCCAAACTCCAACAAGAAGATGTACTTCTCGGTCACGAACAGCGTGATCGTGTACAGCATCGACTGGCCGTTCTCGTCGTGCCCGAAGTCCAGCCGCGTGCCCTTGAGCCCGCTTCTTGTGGTGACTTGCGACACCTGCAGCAGCGCGTAGCCCGCCTTCTCCCGCATCCGGTTCTTGACCGCCTCCACCCAGAACGACTGATCGCCCTTGGGCTTCTGCTCGATCTGACGCACCGCGATGACCACGCCGTCCGCGCTCGTCGCCCGATAGTCGAACGCGGGCTGCTGGTCCTCGAGCTCCACGAACCCGGGCGGCGACGCCACGAAAAAGTCGCGCCCCGCGCATCCCGACGTCATCAGCGCCAGGGCCGCCAGCCCGGCCGCCACCCATGTCTTGCTCCAGCTCGTTGCTCTCATGGCCAGGGCCCTCCTCAACGCAGCGTCATCAGCCGTCCGAGCCCCAGATCCGCGAGCCACGGGAACGGCAGCTGGAACGCCCGGTTCGGGTTCATGTCGTCAGTGTGCATCGGCTCGAAGGTGACCGTGATCGTCGAGTAGCGCGCGCGATCGCTGAGGTACTTGAGCCGGCCCTCCAGCCGCTCGATCTCCTCGCTGAGCCGGTTGAGCTCCTGCTCGACCTTGAGCGACTCCTCGACCGTCTTGGCGTTCGCCAGCAGCGCCGCGATGCGCTCGCGCACCTGCCGCGCGTTCTTGAGACGCAGCGAGATGTCCAGGAACTGCTCGGTCACGTCCTCGACCTGCACGTTGCGCGACAGCACGTCGCCCTGGCCCGAGATGCGCTTCATGGCCTCGTCGAAGCGCTGGACCGGCACGCGGATGGTGATCTGGTTGTCGGCGCGGTGGGCCAGGAACCCGCCCAGCTCCCGGGCCAGCTCCTCGACCACGGCGAGCGACTTGGCCGTCTCGAAGACGGCCATGCGAAGCTGCGCCGTGTAGATCAGCATCTGCTGGATGGGAGCCACGTCGGTCGCGATCTCGGTGGGCTCCGCAGGCGCGCTCGGCTGCCCTTGTGCGGGCGGCGGCGCGGGCTCCGCGGCCTTCTTGGGCGTGGGCGCACGCTGCGCGGTGCGACGATCGATCTGCGCGTTCATGAGCGGCGCGGCCGGCGCGGGGCGGGGTTCGGCCGGCGCTGCCTCGAGCTGCGCGCCCCCTGCGACCTCGTCATCCAACGCGTAGTCATATGCGGCCCCCGGAGCGGCTTCCTCCCTTCCGGAGGTCGCCGTCACGCCGGCGGCCACGGGCTCTTGGGGCGACGGCGCCGAGGCGGGCGTGCCTCCGTAAGCCCTGGGCTCGCCGTAGGCCGCCTTGGAGTACGCGGCGCCTCCGCAGCCCACCAGCGTCCACGCCGCCAGTGAAACAAACAGCAGAGTGAGCCTCAGCCACGCCTGGCCGGGCTTGTCGGGTCGACGTACGCGCATGGCCATCTCCCTTGTGAAGCTCCTGGACGCGATCCGCACAGGGAACGCATCAGCCCCCGCAGGGCTTACAGAACCACGTTTCTTCGGACGTTCGCAGGGATCTGAGCCCATCGCAGAGGAATTCGCAAGCTCGGACTCCCCTGGCCGGGCGAGTTCTGCTATGTAGCCCCCTCATTCCAGCCGCGCGAGTCATCTCGCGCACCCTTCCAAGAGGACACCATGAAGAAATCACCGCTGCAGATCGTCAAGGAACGCTTCGGGGACAAGGCCAAGCTCATCGAAGCGCTGCGCAAGTTCACCAACGAGGACCTCTGGGTCAACCGGCTCAACGCCGAAAAGGGCCTGGAGCTCGTATCCAACGCCAAGCTGCTTCGCCTGCACGACACCTTCAGCGCCGTCAAGGACAAGTTCGGCAACCGCTTCAAGCTCATCGACGCCATCGTGTCGCTCGAGAACCGCGTGAAGGACGCCGGCTACCGCGCTCGTCTGGAGAAGTTCCCGGTGCCGCGCCTGTACGACATGTACAAGAGCGCCGTGCGGCGTCAGGCGCGCGCCAACGCGGCCAAGGCCGCGGCCGAGCCCAAGGCCGAAGCCAAGGCAGCGCCCAAGAAGCGCGCTACCAAGAAGGCCGCCAAGCCCGCCTGATTCACGCGCCCCTCGGGCACTGCCTGCCTGTCGCTCCCTATCCTGCATCGCCCTTTTGCTCGGGCGGTGGATCCACCACCACCCTCGGCTCCAAGCGTCGCAGCATCTTCACGCCAATCCCGCGCACCCGCAGAAGATCCCGCGGCACCCGGAATCGCCCAAGCTTCGCGCGAAGCGCGAGGATCGCCGCCGCGCGCGACGCGCCGATGCCGGGCAGCTTGCGCAGATCCTGCTCGTCGGCCAGGTTGAGCACCACTCGGCCGTCGGGAAGGACGCCTTGACGCGGTTCTTGCGATTCGGCCGGGCGGGCCGCGCCCGCGTCCGCGTGGTCCCGCTCGCCCCCGCTCCCGGCCGAGGACGCAGCCGGCGCTGCGCTCGAGGCAGCCGCGATCGCTGGGGCGTCGGGCGGAGGCGGCTTGGACGCGGCGTTGCGTGCGCCCAGCCAAGCGAGCCCGGCGACCGCGATGGCCGAGAGCATGAGCTTGGCCGCGCTGCGCCACGGGAGCGCCATTGGTGCCGCGACGCGATGCGACCCGCTCTTCGCGCGCTCCGAACGATCGGGGATCGTGTGAGCGCGGGCTGCGTCGGCCGGGAACAGGGGCGAGGGGACCGGGTTCATGATCGTGCTCCTTTCTCGGCTCAGAACGGGGTGGGAAGCTCATCGGCCAGGGGCACGGGCGCGGTCGACGCCCCATTGCCGCGACGCGCGCCGTTGCCCGGCTGCTGCTCGTCGCGTGGCGTCCACTCGCGCACCTGCATCGTGCCGCTGACCGGCACCGCGTCGAGCTTGATGGTGATCGAGCCGTCGCGGTTGGTGTAGGCCACGCCGATCTTGGTCCAGAAGCTCTTCTCCCCGCGCTCGGTGATGGCGTAGACGACCTTCAGTTGCTTGCTTTCCATGACACACCTCTCGTGGTCCCGCGCGAGCCGCACGCCCTGTGCGCGCCGGCGGGCTGTTCGGCGGCAGGTATTGCGAGACGCAGGCCAGCGGCGGCGCGCGCGAATTCATCGAGAAATGCTGGGGATCGCGCGAAGACCCAGGTGGCGGCCCGCCACCCGATCGGGGCGATCGCGGCGCCCCGAGTGCGCGAATCCGCTTCGAATCACGGGGGTTGCATCACAAGTGGCGGATGCCAGGCGAAAGTGGCGGCCGCCAGGCAGGGGCTCACGGCCCGATGATGGTGCACAGGGAGCCGCCGCGGTCCGCGAGCTCCCGATCCAGCGTGCAAAGCGGTAGCCCCTCGCGCAGCGCCACCCACGCATAGCAGGCGTCTGCCCCGCGAAGCTTGTGGCGCACTGCGGCATCCGCCACGAAGCGCGAGGCCCGCGGTCCGAACGTCCGCACCTGGTTCGGAGCTGCCGTCAGCGCCTCGACGTACGCACGGATCTTCGCCGAGTCATGGCCGCGCCTTGCCAGCGCGCCCGATACTTCCGCCTGGAAGATGGGAGGGACCACAATCTCGTCCAGCCCGCTGAGCACGCGGACGATGCGCTCCCGGGCAGCGGCGTGTCCGGTCTCGTGGATGCGTTCTGCCGCGACCGCCACCGATGCGTCGAGTACCAGTCGCACGGCCTAGGCTCCCTCGCTTCCCGAGCCATCCAGGCGTGAGCGACCGTCGTACAAGTCTTTCAGGGCCTTACCCGACTGATCCCCGCTCTGTGCGAGTCCATCCAACATGGCGTCGATCTCCGCGGGCGTCATGCGCGCCCGGGGGACGCCTTTTCCCATCGCCCGCAGTGCCACATCGACGGGAACCACGGCCGCTGCCGGCTTTCCCCTGCGGGAGATGATGGTCGCCCGGCCGCTCGATGCGGCCTGTTCCACGATGTCCGACAGCCGGGCCTTGGCCTTGACGAGCGACGTGGTCCGCATGTGGACTATGTGGACCACATCGGCAGTCGCGTCAAGGCGAGGCCGCGGCAGGTCGTGGCAAGGGCACCCTTTGCTCCGTGCGGATGCGAACTCCGACCTGCCAGATCGCTGCAGTGACGGAGGGGGCTGCCAAAGCCCGGAGGGCAAGCGGCGAGCGATCAAGCTGGCTCAGCCGCCGCGGTCCGACCGGCTCCTCACGCTCCGGCGCGGGTGATGAGGAACATGACCGCGATGCCGATCAGCACGCCGACGAACGGCTCGAGGCGCCCTCGATCCTCGTGGAAGGCCTCGGGCAACAGATCCATGGTCGCGACATACAGGAACGTCCCGGCCGCGAGCGCCGTGGGCACGATCAGGTTCGTGCCCTTCAGATGCTCGTAGAACGGCACGGCGATGAGTGCGCCCAGCGGCGTCATCAGCGAGAAGGTGGCGAGCAGAAGGATGGCGACCCGCAGACGCAGCTGGCTCAACCGAAAGATGGTCGCCAGGGAAAAGGCGGCCGTTGTCTTGTGGGCGATGATCGCCACGAAGATCACCGTGCCGAACTGCGGTGCGACCGCCGTGACGCCCAGCGCGAGACCTTCCGTCAAGCTGTGAACCGTGAGGCCCACGAAGCTCGAGATGCCGACGATCGTGTGGCCGTGCGGACAGCCGTCCGGGCACGAGTGGGCGTGGTGGTGCAGCAGCACGCGCTCGAGCACCAGGACGGCGAGAAAGCCCCCGAGCATGACGGTGCCGCCGAGCTGGGGAGAGCCCGCGCGGACCACGTCGGGGAGCAGGTGCAGGAAGGCGGCTCCGAGGAACACGCCGGCGCCGAAGGCTACGAACAGGTGGAGACGCTCGGTGCGCCAGGCGTGCAGCAGGGGAAGTGCGCCGCCCAGGACCGCGGCCAAGAACACCCCGACCAGGTACAGGACCAACTGTGCCGATATGCCTCCCATGCCGTAGATAGCTGGTAGTGGCTTCGCGTCAGGTCGTCAATCGGCTTGGCGATCGCGTCGAATGCCTGCTCGACGGACTCGCGATTCTCCGCCTTGGCCCTGCCGTTCCTGCCTAGGAGCTCGAGCCGGCCGTCGCGCATCGCCACGCCCAGCCCGTTGGCGAGCACGTCGCAGGGCAACGTCGTCGGTCGCCTTGTCCATCTCTTCACCATCGCGCAGGCCAGCGAGCCTCCACGGCAAGGCGAAGGCCGACCTGACAGGCCGGATCATATGATCCGCCCGACCGGATCATATGATCCGACGTCGCGACCGCTTGCCGTGGCGCTCGCGGCACGGTGGGTCCGAGGTTGTTGCTTTCCCTTCCCGCCCCCGGCGACAATGGCGGCATGGCAGCCACCAAGCGAAGCCCGCGCAAGCGCAACACCAAGGCGCGCGCGCCCGACGTCGCCGTGAAGGTCGACGCGCGCCTCAAGAAGCTCTGGGACAAGACCCTCGCGGACATCCGCGAGGCCCAGCAGAAAGGAGCCGGCTCCTTCGACCGTCTCTGGGAAGCCGCGGCGAGCGTGGTCGATCACGACCCGCCGCTGTACGTGCTGGGCGGCTATGCGAGTGCAGCCGAGTTCTTCGACCAGGTTCTGCACGAGGACGAGCGCGCGGCCAGGCGCTTCATCCGCGTAGCGCGCTACGCCACGCCCGCCGAGGAGGACAAGTACGGCACGAGCGTGCTGGACGCCGCGCTCGGCTATGTGGAAGCGCGCATCGGCAAGCCGCTCGACGGCCCGCTGCCCGTGGCGTTCGACCGCTTGAAGATAGAGGTCAATCGTGAGGGCAAGAAGGCGCGCCTGCCGCTCGAGCAGCTGACGGTCGCCGAGATCGCGGCAGCGGCCAAGGCCTTGCGAAAGACCGGCAAGGCTGCGTCGCGTGCGAGCGAGACGCAGCGCGCGATGTCCACGGCGCTCGGGGCGGTCAAGGCGCTGTCCGAGGTGCACGTGCAAGAGCGCAACGGCCTTGCGAGCTTCTCTCGCGTTCCGGTGGCACAACTGAAGGCCTTCGCCAAGCGCCTGCTGGCCGTCAAGCTGCCCGCGCAAGCTCCGGCCAAGACCAAGGCAAAGACGAAGACCAAACCAACCTGAGCCCGTGAGCGCGGTTCCCGGCCCCCTCTCGCGGCGGCCGGCGCGGGCTTCAGGCCCTTGTCGCCGCCCGTGGTTGCCCGCCCGTGTCGGCTCGCGCCAAGCAACGGCCGCGCGCCACGCACGCTCCACGCTCCACGTGCCACGTGCCACGCTCCACCCCTCACCCGCACGCGCACGCGCACGCTCCACGCTCCACGTGCCACGCTCCACCCCTCACCCGCACGCTCCACGCTCCACGTGCCACGCTCCACGCTCCACCCCTCACCCGCACGCGCACGCGCACGCGCACGCTCCACGCTCCACGCTCCACGCTCCACGCTCCACGCTCCACGCTCCACGCTCCACGCTCCACGCTCCACGCTCCACGCTCCACGCTCCACGCTCC
>JAJZQG010000144.1 GCA_021847645.1 Myxococcales bacterium | reverse complement strand
GTACACGCTACCGCGATCCGTGCCTTGCGAATTTGTGCCTCGAGCCGACGCGCTCAGGCTCGCTGTCGCTCGCCTGCATTTCCGCTAGCCTTCTCGCTCCGGCTTCGCCGGTCGCGAATCAGGCCTGTGTCGCAGGGCAGGGCGCCGGAGCTTGGGCAACGGGCTCTTCGGACGACCCGCGCTGCGACGTGGGCAGGAACTGTGCGGCTTCGACAGCCACGCCGCCGGCAATCCGTGGTCTGCTGGCGCGCCGAGCCATTTCGCCCAGACAAGCCCGTCGATTTCGATTTTTCCGGCGTTCGACACTCAATCACGTCGGCACTTGCCGCCGCATGCGCTCCGATGCATGGTCCGCCCGCCCGGGCGTTTCTGCGCGCTTGACCCCCCTCTACCCGACCGACTAACGTGACCGCCCTGTCGTCCCAAACGGGCGGCCGTATCAAGCCGTCTTTCTCCTGCGTGTCGGAAGGTCAGTAGACGTCCCATGCGTGCGCGAGCCGGGGATCCTCCCCGCACGATGCCTCAGAAGGTGTTGGCCGGCCGGGCCGCCGACGCCTCGCTCCACGATGATCTCGTCCAGGTCAAGGTCGACCAGGTTGTGCTGACCCGCGCGCCCGCGCGCGCCGTCGCCGAGGCACACCTTCTCGGCCTCAAGAAGACTCCCGTCGAGATCGCCGTGGCCTACGACAGCGTCTGCGTCTCCGACGCCACCACGGTCGCCATGCGCGCCCAGGGACACGACTCGTCCGTGCCCCCCGAAGCGCCCGCCCACGGCATCCTGGTCGCCCGCCCCGGCGTCGGCTTCGCTGCCCCCGTTCACCTCGAACGATTCGCGTCGCCCGCACGCCTGGCCGTCACCGACGACCCCAGGATGTGCTTCGTCGGCGGCATCGGCATGCTCTCGTTGCTCGTCGGGCCCGGGCAGCTAGCTCAGGCCCTCACTTCCGGCAGCGTCACCCTGCGCACCCCGCGCAGCATCCAGATCCTCCTGTCCGGCCGCGTGCGACCCTTCGTCTGCGCACGGGACGTCGCCCTCGAGCTGCTGCGCCGGGGCATTGGCGACACTGTGCGCCGCATCGACGCGACCTACGGCGCCCCCGTGGTCATCGAGTTCGCTGGCCCAAGCGCCCGTCTTCTCAGCGTGCCCGAACGCGCCGTGCTGTGCGCCATCGCGCCCGCCGCCGGTGCGGCCTCCGCCGTGTTCGTCAGCGACGAGAAGACCGAGGCCTTCCTTCGCGACCAGCGCCGTTCCAAAGCACATCGGTCCCTCGCGCCCGATGCGGGCGCGCCGTGCGAAGACGTCCTGTCCCTCGACCTGTCCACCGTCGACCCGTTGCTCATGGACACCCGCGGCGAGATCAAGTCGGTGCGCGATCTGGCCGGCACACCCGTCCAGCAAGTCCTGCTCGGCGGCGACAGTGGCGCGACCCTGCGCGACCTGCTCGCGGCCGCCTCGCTGCTCAAGTCCAAGCGCGTTCCCCCTCGTCTCGACTTCCTCGTCGCCCCCCCCTCGCGCCAGGTCCTCGAGGTGCTCGCCCACGCCGGCGCCCTCGTCGACCTCGTCGCCACCGGTGCGCGCCTGCTCGAGCCCGACGCGCGCGTCATCTCTGGCGAGCTGTATCCCCCAGGGCCCGACGTCACCTCCGTGCGCACCTGCGACCCAGACCCCGCCCCTCCGGGAACCCACCCGTTCATCGTCGCGTCCGCCGAGACCCTCGCTTACGCCGTCGCGACGGGCGAGATCGGCGATCCACGCTCGTTCAAGCGCCCCGTGCGCGTCACGGTGCCGCGTGTGTTTCCAACCGAAGACGTCCTGTTCGTGCGCCCTCGCAAGAGCGAGGCCTCTGCCACCAAGTCCGATCGCCGCGCCGCGCCCGTCGACGCTCCGGCGTGGACAGCCGATCTCGACCTGCCCCTCAAGACCGCCGTGGATCGCCCGCGCACACCCCTTGCCCCACATGCCGTGCTGCTGCGCTCCGATGACGCCATTCGTCGCCTCGCCTTCGACGCTCCCTATCTCGCCGGCTCGGTCCGCGCCGTCATCGCCCCGTTCATTCCGAGCGATGTCGCGTGCGTGTTGACCGCGCTGGGCATCGCGGCCTTCCGCGGCGACTCGTCGGCGTTGGAGACGCTCGCGCAGACGCCGGGAATCGTACTTCCCGCCCCCGCGTCGTGGCCCGAAGGCGGCGCTTTGCGCGTGACGGCCGGCAGCACCGAAGTCGCCCTGCAATGGTTGGGCAAGCCTGCCGAGAAGAAGTGGCTCATCTCCGGCACCGCGCGGCCCGCACCCAAATCCAAGACCTGACCGTCGCTCGTCGGGAGCAACCGCGCGCATCCCAATCGGCCCGGCAGCCTCGGCCGCCGTTCCGATGCCCGCTTACCGCGCCTTCCTTCCCACGTCCTCGGCGCTGCCCGCGCTCGGACACGCATCCGTCACCGGACATGACCCGCACGCCGGCGCGCGCGCCGTACACACGCGCCTCCCGTGGAAGATCAGAACGTGCGACAGCATGATCCAGTCGTCGACCGGAAACAGCTTCGTCAGCTCCTTCTCGATCAGCTCGGGCTTCGTCTGCTTGGTCCAGCCCAGGCGCTGGGACAAGCGCTGCACGTGCGTGTCGACCACGATCCCCGACGCGATCCCGAACGCCGTTCCCAACACCACGTTGGCGGACTTTCTGCCGACGCCGGGCAGCTGCACGAGTGCCTCGAGATCGCCAGGCACCACGCCTCCGTGGTCCTCCACCAGCTTCTTCGCGATCCCGATGACATTGCGCGCCTTCTGGCGATACATGCCGATCGTCTTGATCAGCTCCTCGACCTGGCCCACCTCCGCCGCGGCGAGCGCCTTGGCATCGGCAAACCGCGCGAACAGCCCGGGGGTGACCTTGTTGACCGCCACGTCGGTCGCCTGCGCGCTCAACACCACGGCGATCAGAAGCTGGAAGGGGTCGCGCGGGGTCAGCTCGCACGTCGCGTCGGCATGCAGCTCGCGCAGCCGCCGGTAGGTGTCGGCCGCGTTGCGAACGCTCTTGGGCTTGGCTGGCATCGGCGGTCCTGTCGGCTCACGCCTCGCTGTTCGGCGAGGAGTCGGGCGGAATCGATGGCGGCGGAACCGAGACGCCGTTGCCACCGTCGCCATTGCCGTCGCCAGTGCCGTTGCCGTCCACGTCGACCGCGTCGTCTTCTTCGCGCTCCGGCAGCCGCTCGAGGCACACCACGCGCTCCGACTCCTCCAGGGTCATGATCTTCACGCCCTGCGCATTGCGGCCGGTCTCGCGGATCTCATCGACCTTCGTGCGAATCATCTGTCCGCGGTCGGTCACCAGCATGATCTCGTCCGCGTCGCCTACCAGCGCCAGACCGACCACCGGCCCGTTGCGCTCGCTGGCGTCGATCAGGATGACGCCCTTGCCGCCCCGGTTCTGCAGCCGGAACTCGTCGATGGGCGTTCGCTTGCCATAGCCGTTCTCGCACAACGCAAGCACCTTGGAGTGCGCTTCGTCGGTGACCTCCAACCCCACGACCTGGTCGCCCTCGTCCAGGTCGATGGCCTTGACGCCCATCGTGGCGCGTCCCGTCGGACGCACCTGGTCCTCGGGAAAGCGAATCGACATCCCGTTGCGCGTCGCAATGACGAACTCCCGCTTGCCATCCGTCACCGCGGCCGACAGCAGCTCGTCGTCGTCTTCGATGCGAACGCCGATGATGCCCTTCTCGCGCACGTTCTGATAGTCGGAGACCTCGGTCTTCTTGATCTGGCCCTTCTTGGTCAGCGTGACGACGAATCCGCCTTCGTCGGCCGGGCCAATCGGCGTCACGGCGGCGACCCTCTCGCCGGCCTCCATCCCCACGAAGTTGACCATCGCACGCCCCTTGGCGTTGCGCGCCGCCTCCGGCACTTCGTAGACCTTCTTGCGGTAGACCTTGCCCTTGTCGGAGAAGAAGAACACCGTGTCGTGCGTCGATGCCACGAACAGGCGCTGCACGAAGTCCTCGTCGCGCGCCTGCATGCCGAGCTTGCCCCGGCCGCCGCGACGTTGCGCCCGGTAGGTCGAGACGCTGGTGCGCTTGATGTACCCGAGATGGGACACGGTCACGACCATGTCCTCTTCGCGGATCAGATCCTCGACGTTGATCTCGGCCTCGGTGACCACGATCTCGGTGCGCCGGGGCTCCTTGAACCGCTCGCGCACGTCTTCCAGCTCCATGACGATCACGTCGTTCAGGATCTTGGGATCGGCCAGGATCGCCTTGAGACGAATCACCTCGTCGCACAGCTTGCCGTACTGCTCGGCGAGCTTCTCGCGCTCGAGGCCGGTGAGGCGCGACAGCCGCATCTCCAGGATCGCCTGGGCCTGACGCTCGGACAGCAAGTAGTCTCCGCGAGCCTTGGCCGCCTGGATCTCGGCCTCGGGACGTCCCGCTCGACGAACGAACTCCTCGAGGCCCTTGAGGGGCATCGCCATCAAGCGCGCCCGCGCCTGGTCCGTATCCGAGGACTCGCGGATGGTCTTGATCACCAGGTCGACCTCGGTGATCGCCATCCCCAGCCCCTCGCGAATCTCCTTGTCGGCCTCGGCCTTCGCCAGCTCGAACCGCGTTCGACGGGTCACCACCTCGCGTCGGTGCTCGATGAAGTGCCAGATCGTCGACTTCAGATCCAACACCTGCGGCCGTCCGTTGACGATCGAGAGGTTGATCACGCCGTAGGACGACTGCAGCTCGGTCATGCGGAACAGCTGGTTGAGCGCGACCTGCGCGTGGGCGTCCTTCTTGAGCTCGACCACCAGCCGGATGCCTTCCCGGTCGCTCTCGTCGCGCACCTCGCTGATGCCGTCGATGCGCTTCTCCCGGATGAGCTCGCCGATCTTGGCGGCCAGACGAGCCTTATTGACCTGGTAGGGGATCTCGGTGACTACGATCTGCTCGCGCTCGCTCTTGCCGATCTTCTCGAGCTCGGTGCGCGCCCGCATGATGATCGTGCCGCGCCCCGTGCGAAACGCCTGCTCGATCCCCGTCCTGCCGTAGATCAGACCGCCCGTCGGGAAGTCCGGCCCCGGGCAGTGCAGCATCAGCTCGTCGATCGTCACCTCGGGATTGCGCACCAGCGCAATCGTGGCGTTGACGACCTCCGCCAGGTTGTGCGGCGGCACGTTCGTCGCCATGCCCACCGCGATGCCCTCCGACCCGTTGACCAGCAGGTTCGGAAACCGCGCCGGCAGCACCGTCGGCTCCTGCTCCTCGTTGTCGAAGTTCGGAATCATGTTGACGGTGTCCTTCTCGATGTCCGTCAACAGCTCCGTGGCGATGCGGGCGAGCCGCGATTCCGTGTACCGGTACGCGGCCGGCGGGTCGCCGTCGATCGAGCCGAAGTTGCCCTGCCCGTCGATGAGCGGGTGCCGCAGCCGGAAGTCCTGCGCCATGCGCACCAGCGCATCGTAGACAGAGGCGTCGCCGTGGGGGTGGTACTTGGCAATCACGTCGCCGACCACGCGCGCGCACTTCTTGTGGGGCCCGCCGGGCCCAATCTTCTGCTCGTGCATCGAGTACAGGATCCGCCGGTGCACCGGCTTCAACCCGTCGCGCACGTCGGGAATCGCACGCCCGATGATCACGCTCATCGCATAGTCGAGGTACGAAGACCTCATCTCGTCGAGCAGGCTGACCGGGATGCGCTGTTGGATGTTGGACGTGAAGTTGTTGTCGGACTCGGACATCTTGCGAAAGGCTCCGATCGTTGCGCCCGGAGGGCTCCCGGCGGTGCTTTGGGGGACCGGGGATTCCAGCCTCCGACGCGACAGATGCGCAGTAGTCGAGTCACCCCGCCGGGGCAATCGGCAGGCGCACCGTTCTCCGCATTTTTGCCCGCCCGCGCACACACCGTGGCCCGCGGTTTTCCCTCTCCCGCGCAGCGCCGATCCACCGCCACGACAACGCCCCCAGCCGGCCCCCGCTGCGCCCCGATCCCGCCCCCCCCCGCCATCTCGAGCCTGCACGCTTGCACCTCGCACCTCGCCCCCGGGCGCGCTACGTACCCGCCATGTCCGCCCCGCCTCCCCCCTCCGTCGCCCAGCAAGCCGGCCAGACCTTCCCGCGCCTCGTGCGCATCATGCAGCGCCTGCTGTCCGACCACGGCTGCCCCTGGGACCGCCAGCAGACCTTCGAGTCCCTGCGCCGCTACGTGCTCGAGGAAGCCCACGAAGTCGTCGACGCCATCGACTCGCGCGACAGATCGGCCTTGCGCGAAGAGCTCGGCGATCTGCTGTTCCAGGTCGTCTTCCAGGCAGAGCTCGGTCGCGCCGAGGGCTCGTTCGGCCCCGACGACGTGATCGCGTCCATCTGCGAGAAGCTGGAGCGCAGGCACCCGCACGTGTTCGGCGATGCGAGCGTCTCGTCGCCGGAGCAGGTCAGGCAGAACTGGGACCGGATCAAGGCCGCGGAGAACAAAGCCAAGGGCCGCCAGGGGCTGCTCGATACCGTGCCCGTGTCGCTCCCCGCCCTGGCGCGCGCACAGCGCGTGGGCGAGCGCGTACAACGTGTCGGCTTCGACTGGCCCGACACGGCAGGTTCCCGCGCCAAGGTCCGCGAGGAGCTCGATGAGCTCGACCGCGCCGTGGCCGACGGCGATCGGCGTGCCGTCGAGGAGGAGTTCGGCGACGTGCTCTTCGCCCTGGTCAATCTGGCGCGCCACCTGGGCGTCGAGGCAGAGGCCTGCCTGGGTACCACCACCGCCAAGTTCACGCGACGCTTCCAGCACGTGGAGAGCCGCGTTCGCGAGCTGCATGGGGGCTTCGACGCGGCTACCGGCCCGCTGCCGCTCGAGACCCTCGACGCTTACTGGGAAGAAGCCAAGGCCCTGGAACGAGGCGTCCGTGACCCGCGCTGACACGATGTTCCGGGAGGGCTCCTCCGACATTCCCCCCATCGCTCGCGTTCCGTCGGAGTGGGCGCAGCACCTGGCAGCCCGAGGCGAGCGTGCCTTCCGCGCAGCCCAACTGTTCGACTGGATTCACGCCAAGGGCGTCACGGATCCCGAGGCGATGACCAACCTGTCGCGCGCCATGCGCAGCTGGCTGGCCGCTTCCGGCTTGCATCCGGTCGCGTCGATGGCCCACCTGCACCGCGCACCCGACGCCACCGTCAAGCTCGTGTTGTCCCTGGCCGACCGCAGCGTCATCGAGACCGTGTTGATCCCCATGAACCCTGCTCGTCCCGACGAGCCGCGGGACGCCGATCTGCCCGACCCCGAAGACGACGACAGCGAGCAGGACGACGCGGCGGAGGCTGGACGGGTCCGGGTCACCCAGTGCATCTCGACCCAGGTCGGCTGCGCGATGCAGTGCGCGTTCTGCGCCAGCGGGGCCAACGGCCTGCAGCGCCATCTGTCTCCCGACGAGATCGTCTCGCAAACCCTCATCGGACGGTCGCTGCTTGCTCCCGACCACGTGCTCACCAACGTCGTCGTCATGGGCATGGGCGAGCCGCTGCACAACTACGACGCCACCGCGCGCGCGCTACGCCTGCTCACGCATCCCCAGGGCATCGGCCTGTCACCACGGCGCATCAACGTGAGCACCGTCGGCCTCGTCCCCGGAATCGAGCGACTTGGCCGCGACTTCGAAGGGCGCGTCGGACTGGCCGTCTCGCTGCACGCGGCCGATGACGAGACCCGAGACCGCATCGTCCCAATGAACAAGCGCTACCGACTGCAGGACATCGTCGCGGCGCTGCGCAGCTATCCCCTGCCCCCGCACCGGCGCCTCACGGTCGAGTACGCGTTGATCGACGGGGTCAACGATCACCTCGACCACGCGCGACGTCTGGCCTCGCTGCTGCAAGGCTTGCGCGTGAAGGTCAACCTGATTCCCATGAACCCCGTGGCGTCGAGCGGGTTCCGGCCGCCGCCGTTCGACCGCGTCCTGGCGTTCCAGCAGGTCCTCACACGAGCCGGCTACGTGTGCCTGCTCCGCCGTCGCCGCGGCGACGACATCAGCGCAGCGTGCGGACAACTCGCCGCCACCGTCCAGCGGCCGCCGGACGAGTCGTCGTAGCGGCCGCGATCGCCCGGCCTCTTCAGCCCCGCGCAGGCATCGCCTTCTGCACCGCAGCGGCGAACGTGTCGACGTCGTAGGGCTTCTCCAGCACACCGACCGCACCGGACTCCGCCAGCGCCTGCAGTACGTTGTCCGTCGCGAACCCGGTCACCAGAAGCACGCGCAGCCGCGGAAAACGTCCGCGCGCCTCCCGCAGCACTGTCATGCCGTCCATGTCGGGCATGCGCAGATCGAGGACCACCAGCTCCAGCTTGCCGTCCTCGGCCGCAATCAGCTCCAGCGCCTGCCTGCCGCTCGATGCCAGCAGTACCCGGTAGCCGAGCCCGTCGAGCACGATCTGCGTCATGCGCAGCAGCAGCGGATCATCGTCAACGACCAGGATGCTTTCGGGAGAGCGCGATTCGGTCATGGCGGCAGCTTCGACGGGACGCGCGGTGACGACCGGTTGCCTCGCCGGCCATGATCGACATAGTCCCCACCGAGTGCGTACCGCAGGCGGGCGCCGGAGGCCAGCGTTTCGTGCCGACTATTTGACGGGCTCGCCACCGGTGCCCTACCTTGCGGGCAAGGTGGTCCGACGGCCGAGCGCGACAGCGCGTTCGGTTCGGCGTACGCAGGGAGCTTCCAGGTGAGCCAAGTCCAACTCGAGGAGACGCGAACCGGAGAGGTCATCGGCGGCCGTTACCTGGTGGGAGCGCGCTTGGGCAAGGGAGGCCACGGCGAGGTCTACCGCGCCCACGACCAGATCGATCAGCGTGACCTCGCCATCAAGTTCCTCGCGGCACAGCTCGCCGACGACAGCGACTACCGCCTTCGGCTCGTACGCGAGGCGCGGATCATCTCCGCGCTCCAGGGCCTCGCCACCGTTCGCATCTACGGGGTGATCGGTACCGAGGACGGCACCCCGTGCGTCGTGATGGAGCTGTTGGAAGGCGAAGACCTGCGCGATGCCCTACGCCGGCGAGGCCAGGCTGGGGAGCAGTTCGAGCTTCATGAAGTCACGCAGATCTTCGAGCCGATCGTGCGCACGCTCGACGCGGCCCATGCGCTGGACATCGTCCATCGCGACATCAAGCCGCCCAACATCTATCTGGTCGGTGCCGACACGCGCGATGCGCGCATCATGGACTTCGGCCTGGCCAAGATGGGCGATCTGGCGTCGATCACCGCGGCCGACATGGTCGCGGGCTCGCCGTCGTACATCGCCCCCGAGATCTGGCAGAACGGCGCGCGCGCAGCGGATCGACGATCCGACATCTACTCGCTGGCCATCGTGCTGTTCGAGACGTTGGCGGGTGACGTGCCGATCCACGAGGACAACCTGGTCGCGATGTTGATGGCTGTCACCGAGCGCAAGGAGACGCCGAGCCTGCACGCAAGGCGTCCCGACTTGCCACCCGACATCGACGACTGGTTCGCGCAGGCCATCGCCATCGATCCCAACCATCGGTTCCAGAGCGCGGTGGCGATGTGGCGTGCGTTCCGGTCGGTCACGGGCGCCTGAGCCGAACGCACCGGAGTGCGTCCGCACGCCCGAGGGCGGATCTGCCAAGGGTTGCGGCCTGTCCGGCGAGGGCGCTGTTGCGTCTTTTTGCGGGGATTCTCGCTCAAGAAAAGGGATTCGCGACCCGCCGCGTCATGGCTGGTCCTTCCCGGCCCAACTTGTGATAACACTGTAATCGACACCCCGTGAGGGGTCCAGCGCGGAGGGCTACCGGTGCCGATCGAACTTCCGGCCGTCAATATCCTCATTGTCGACGACGACAAGGCCATTTGCGACTACATGCAGACGTTGCTCGAACGAGACGGCTACACCGTCAAGGCGATCAACGATCCACTCCTGGTCGAGGACGAGGTCCGAGCAGGACACTACCATCTGATCATCCTGGATCTGATGATGCCGAACATGGACGGCATCGAGCTGCTCGGGCGGATCAGGAAGGTCGACAGCGACATCGCGGTGGTGATCTTCACGGGCTATCCGAACCTCGAGACCGCCGTGGCGTCGATGAAGCTCGACGCAGTCGACTACGTCAAGAAGCCCTTCAACGTGGACGAGTTCCGCGAGGTGCTCGCCCGCGTCATGCGCAAGAAGGGCATCAGCCGAACGCCCGAGGAGGAGCTGCACAAGGTGATCGGTGAGAGCATCCGCGGCTTGCGCAAGGAGAAGGAGCTCACGCTCAAGCAGATGTCGCGGCGCACAGGGCTGAGCGTCTCGCTGCTGTCGCAGATCGAACGGGCGGAGTCTTCGGCCTCGCTGTCGTCGCTCTACAAGATCGCCGCGGCGCTCGATGTCCGGGTCCAGAGCCTGTTCGGCGAGTTCTGATCGCCCCGGCTACGTCGCTGGCTTGGCGGTGAGCGAGGCCGTTGCCTCGCGCGCCAGACGTACGCCCTTGTCCCAGCCCACGGCGCGCGCACTGCTCTTGGCCAGCGCGAACGCGCGCGCCGCTTCCCCGGTGCGCCCCATCCGGCCCAGGTACGCGCCCACGTTCAGCGCCACCCGCGCGGTCGCCATCCGATCTCCGGATCGACGAGCGAAGTCCAAGGCGCGCTGCCCGAACTCGAGCGCCTTGGCGACCTCGCCTTCGGACGCCCACGCATGCGCCAGGTGGGCCAGCAGACGAGCCGCCGATGTCTCATCGCCCGACAACGCGGCCGCCTCGAGCGCCGTCTGCAGCACCGCCCGTGCATCCTCGTACCTCCCCAGCGCCAGCATCAGGCGGGACTGAAACGCTGCGGACTGGCTGACCCTGCCGCTGTCCTGGGCAGTCGCCGCGGTGCCGGCGCCGTCGACGAGCGATCGAGCGAGCTCCAGCGCAAGCGCGCCGTGGGTCAACGCCTCCTCGGCGCGGCCCAGCGAATGCAGCAGGCCCGCCAACTCGCTCTCGACGTCATACCACGCGAGCTGGTCCAGCGAATCGACCGCCAGGTCGCTCGCTCTGCGCAGGGCGCGAAGCGCGAGCTCGCGATCGCCTTGGCTGGTGGCGACCGCAGCCGCGGCGCGCGCTCGAAGTCCCTCGGCCGACACAGGGCCCAGGCGCTCGAGCTGTCCGAGCATGTCGCTGGCCGCACGCCCGTCTCCCGCCTTCAGAAGCGCTTCGACATGCTCCAACCCAACTCGCATGGAAGCGTCCGCCGAGCCGGCTTCGAGGAACAACCGCTGGGCCCGGGCGAGCAGCGCACACCCCGCACGGGCTTCCCCACGATCGACCAGATCGCGCGCCTCCTGCTCGAACAGCCGCGCCGCTTCGCCCGGCTCCCCCGCGCCTTCGAGCTGCACAGCCACGACGTCGAGCGTCGCGCGCGGCGGCGTCGTCGCTCGCAACCACCGCGCATGAAATGCCCGCATCTGCTTGCGGTCCGCTTCCGGAACGAGCGCCTGCACCGTGTCGCGCACGCCCTCGTTGTCGAACACGAGACCCTGCTGCATCAGACGCACGATCCCAGTGCCCAGACAAGATTGCAGGAGCTCGTCGCGACCGGTGGCCACAGGCTCCCACGCCTCGAGCAGCGAGACAGGCGTTCGATGCCCCGCCATCGCAGCGAACGAGATCCAACGCCGGGCAGGCGCACGCGCTGCGCGCATGGCCATCGCGACCAGCTCGCGCATGCCCCCGAACAAGTCCTGCGAGCCCGACGGCGGCACCCAGCGACCGTCACTTCCCACCAGCAGCTCGCGCCGGACCATGGCCCGCGCACACAGCTCGATGAGCAGCGGCGACCCCTTGGTCCACGCCAACGCCAGCTCCACGGCGTCGGACGGCACTCCGCGCCCCGCCAGGCGAGAGCGCAACAGCGCCTTCGAAGTCTCGCCGTCGAGGCTCGGCAGCGACACGCGCACGGCGTGCGCAGCGACCCATTCCGGCCACGGGTCCGAGCGCGACGTCGCCAGCACACAAATTGGCAGCTTGGCCGCCGCGTGCATCAGATCCCTGACCAGCTCCAGCGACGCTGCGTCGAGCGCGTCGACATCCTCGACCACGAGCAATGTCGGACGTGCCGCCAGCACGCGTCCCAGGAACGCGCGCAGCGAGGCGACTTCCTCCCGCTCGGCCACGTGCGGTGGCACGGCCAAGCTGCTCGGACGCGCCGTCACGCGGTCCACCAGACGCGCGACATCTTCCGCGTCGAACCCCAGCGTGCCGTGCAGCATCGCCGAGACGGCGGCGACCGAATCGGAGTCTGCAGCGCGACCGATGCCGAGCAGATCCCGCGCAAGCTCGACAAACGGCTCGAGGGGACGCGCCACCGCGCACCGGCCGTCCACTCTCAACACGCAGACCGGACCACCGGTCAGCCGCTCGGTCACCTCGTGCACGATGGCCGACTTGCCCATCCCCGCGCCGCCCAGCAGCATCACCGCTGCGCCGCGCGCGCCCTTCGGATCCCCCGACGACGACATCGCGGGCCACGTCGCGCTTGCCATCACCTCGTCGACCACGTCTGCTCGTCCCACCAGCGTGCGCCGCTGCGCAATCCCGAACGCGCCGCTTCGTCCCGTGTCGAGCCCTGGCCGGCTCATCGTCGCCGCACCGGGGGCGTCCTCCGCCACCGCTTCGCGCAACGCCTTGGCAAGCTTCACCGCCGACTCGTGCCGCGCCTGCGGATCGCGCGCGAGCGCCTTCATCACGACGGCCTCCACGGCCGCGCCGATGCCCCGCGACGGCGCCTTGCGTCGCGGCGGCTGAGGCTCCTCCCGCTGCTGCCATCGCTCGTAGGCGAGACACGACGGCGTGTCGAACGGACGCAAGCCCGTGAGCTGCTCGTAGAGGATGACGCCCATCGAGTACAGGTCGGAAGCCACGGTGGGCTGCCCGCCCGAACGAAGCTCCGGGGCGCGGTAGATCGGAGTGCCCAGCGCCGTGCCTCCGGTACCCAACCGCGGAGAATGACGGGCCGCCAACGCCGCAATCACGCAATCGCTCAGGCGCGCACACACCTCGCCGTCCGACGTGGCGCCGACAATGACATTCTCCGGCTTCAAGTCGCCGTGCACCACACCCGCGTCGTGGATCTGCGCCAGCGCGTCGACCGCGCGCAAGCACAACGCCACCGCCTGGCTCACCGGCAGCGGCCCGCGCACCTGCACGATCGAACACAGGTTGCGTCCGTCGAACGCCTCGTTGACCACGTACCACCACGGTTGCCCGTGCAGCGGCACCTGCCCCGCCTCCAGCAGCCGAATCACCCCGCTGCCCGTCACGCCCGCCGCAGCAGCCGCTGCCTCCTGCAACCGGCTCGCAAACGCACGGTTGCCCGTCAGGTGCTCGTGCACCAGCCGAAGGCTCACCACCGCTCCCGTCGTCACCGATTCCGCACGATACACGCGCCCCACCGCGTCGGCGCCCAGCCGCTCCTCGACCTTGTAGCGCCGCGCCACCGTCGCCCCGACCAACGGGTCCGGCGCTGGCGCCGCACCCACGAACGGCTTTCCGCAATGCGGGCAGAACCTCGCCTCCGCATCGCAGCTCCGGCCGCACACGGGACACGACAACGACGATGTCGAGGGAAGTTTCTCCACGGAAAGCCGTCGCAGCCTAGACCATCGACACACGTGCCGGCAATCGCACGCTCGCGCCGCCGCACCCGCGCCTCCGGCGCGAAGATGACACCCCCCGCGGCCGCGTGGTACCGTCTTCCTGTTTGTCCGAACCCGCGACTGACGGCTTTTTCTTTGGCGGAGGCCCCTGATGCGACGCTCTCCCGCGACCCTGCTCTCCCGGTTTACGTTCCTCGCCGCTCCCACGATCCTGGCTCTTCTCGCCGCGTCGGTCTCGCAAGACGCTGCCGCCGGCTGGCCGCCTCCCAAGAACGCCACCCGCGCCGACGTCAAGGACCCGGCCAACTGGCCCAACGACCCGGGCTACGGCTACCAGGCCGCTGACCTCGCCTCCAACCGCCGCGACGGCCAGTGGAACCTGTACGGCTTCATCCCCGACCGCTCCAAGAACGCTCCTCCCATCCGCCCCGACGAGTTCGCCTCCGGCATGTCCGTCGACCTCGCCTGGCGCAACACCATCGGCGACTCGCGCGTCAAGATCGCCGTCCTGGACTCGGGCATCAAGTGGGACGAGGCCGACCTCGCCGACAAGGCCTATCTCAACATCGGCGAGCTCGCCAACCACAAGCCTCATCACGCCGACGGCACCGCGTGCGGCGGCGATGGCGCCCTCGCCGGCTTCGACTGCAACGGCGATGGCGTGCTTTCCGTCTCCGACTACGCCGACGAGCCGTTGCTCACGCCCGACGCATCCGACGGGCACCCCAAGGGCGACCGCAACAACAACGGCATCCTCGACGCGGGCGACCTCATTCTCAATTTCTCGGACGGAGTCGATGACGACGGCAACGGCTACATCGACGACATCTCCGGCTGGGACTTCATGAAGGACGACAACGACCCGTACGACGACACGCGCTACGGACACGGCACCGGCGAGGCGCGCGACTCGTCCGCAGCCGCCAACAACGGCATCGGCGACGCCGGCGTCTGCCCCATGTGCAGGTTCATCCCCTGCCGCGTGGGCGACAGCTTCATCGCCAACGTCCAGGACTATGCGCAAGCCGTCATGTTCGCCACCGACAGCGGCGCCAACGTCATCCAGGAAGCCCTCGGCACCATCAACCTGTCGTCCTTCGCCCAGGCCGCGATGGACTACGCCTACGCTCACAACGTCACGGTCGTGTCCTCGATGGCCGACGAGAACTCGCGCCACTCCAACATGCCCGCGACCGCCAACCACACGCTGCCGGTCCACGCCATCACCAAGGTGGGCTCCGACCAGTCCACCATGGCCAAGTCGTTCTACGGCTTCCACACGTGCTCGAACTACGGCGGACACAACCTGCTGTCTGCGCCCGGCGACGGCTGCTCGAGCGAGGCCACCGGCAAGACCTCCGGCGCCATGGGCTTGATCTACTCGGCCGCGGTCCAGAGCAACCTCACGCCAGCCCTGACCGCCGGTGAGGCCCAGCAGCTGCTGCTCATGACCACCGACGACATCAACGTGCCCGAGTCGCACGAGCCCAACTCGCCCTACTACTGGTCCCAGCCAGGCTTCGATACGCGCTTCGGCTACGGCCGCGTCGACGTCGACAACGGCGTCACCTGGGTGCTCGAAGGCCGCATCCCGCCCGCCGTCGACATGACCTACCCCACCTGGTACACGGTCCTGTACAAGGACCGCGTCACCGCGCCCATCGACATCCGCGGCACCGTGTCCGCCAAGCGCGCCAACTCCTACGACTACTTCGTCGAGTGGGCCCCCGGCGTCCAACCTCTCGACGGGGACTTCCAGGCCATCCCCAACGCGTCCGTGACCAACGTGCCCAGCACCACGGTCAGCGGCGCCAACGGTCCTCTCGCGCAGCTCGAGATCCGCGGCCTCACCATCGACAACCCGCCCGACCCCGACGACACCGCCAACCGCGAGAACCGCCACACCATCACCGTGCGCGTGCGCGCCGTCGCTCACTACGGCGGCACCGTCGGCGACGTGCCCGGCCAGATGCGACGCACCTACTACGTCTACGAAGACCCGGACCTGCTGCCCGGCTTCCCGATCTACGAAGCCGCCACGCCCAACGGCACCTCCAGCGGCGAGTCCAGCCCCAAGCTCGCCGACATCGACGGCGACGGCGTGCGCGACATCGTCTCGGCCAACGCGGACGGCCTCATCCACGTCTGGAAGATGACCGCATCCGGTCCGCAGGAGCTCGCCGGCTTCCCCTTCCACACCGACCGCATCTACGGCCTCAACCCCGACGCCACCAAGCGCGACAAGACCATCCCCGACTACACGTCCGCCAAGGGATACTCCGGCACCGGCGGCGTCAGCACCGATCTGGCGCGCGAGACGTTCGTGGGCTCTCCCGCGGTCGGCGACATCGACGGCGACGGCAAGCCCGAGATCATCGGCGCCAGCTGGGAGGGCACGCTGTACGTGGTGCGCAGCGACGGCACCGCGATGCCCGGCTGGCCCGTGTACCTGCCGCGCGTGCCCTCCTGCCCGCTCGATCCCAAAGCCACGCGCCCCGACCCGTGCATGGACGTGCAGCACCGCCTCGACCGCGGCACCTTCGGCAGCCCCGTGCTCGCCGACATGGACAAGGACGGCAAGCTCGAGATTGTGCAAGCGGCCTTCGACGGCAAGGTCTACGTCTACAAGTCCGACGGCAAGTTGCTCGATGGCTGGCCGGTCGACGTCCACTACACCAACAAGCTCGTCGACAACGAAGAGTACGGCCGCGTGCTGACTACGCCGACCGTGGCGGACTTCAACGGCGACGGCTACCCCGACGTGCTCGTCGGCTCGGGTGAACGGCTCGGACAGGGCGGCAACGCCGGCGCGATCTACCTGATCGACGGACGCGGCAACAAGGCCGGCTCACCGCCGTATCTGCCCAACTGGCCGGTGACGATGAGCTCCATGGCCGTCTTCCCTCTCATCTCCGAGGGCGTGTGCAACGCGGGCGCGGCCGCCGACTTCAACGGCGACGGCGTCCCCGAAGCCGTCATGCACGGCACCGCCAGCGCCCCGCTCATCCTGCCCACCGACCCAGGCACCCAGTCCAACCTCGCCACCATGCCCAGCAACGCCCTGCCCGATCGCGGCGTCGACGAGAACGGCACCCCGCAACGCGGCATCGAGCCCACCTCCATCTTCGGCGACATGAGCAAGGCCAACACCCCCGACACCTTCTTCCCCCTGTTCGCCCAGCCGTCCGTCGGCGACCTGAACCAGGACGGCACCCCCGACGTCACCGCCTCGGGCGGCTCCCTGTCTCTCGCCGAAAACCTCGCAGGCGGCTCCTCCAGCGGCACCAAGGGCCAGAACCTGCTGGCGATGTGGGACGGCAAGACCGGCGCCATGTTCCCCGGCTCGCCCGTGCCCATCGAGGACTACACCTTCTTCAACAACCAGGTCATCGCCGACGTCAGCGGCGACAACTACCCCGAGGTCATCACCGGCACCGGCGCCTACTTCGTTCGCGCCGCCGACGCTTGCGGCCGCGAAGCCGAGGGCTTCCCCAAGTTCACCGGCCAGTGGATCGTCTCGACCGTCGCGGTCGGCGACATCGTGGGCGACGGCGAGCTCGACCTGGTGGTCAACACGCGCAACGGCTGGATGTACGCGTGGAAGACCAAGGGACGCACCGACGGCGTCATCCAGTGGGAGAGCTTCCACCACGACAACCACAACACCGGATCGCTGCTCACCCCGCTCGACCAGGGCGTGATGCTCAAGGCCTCCCAGCCCCTCGACTGCGCCGCTGCCCTCGCGGACGGCGGCGCCAACGCTGCCTCCGATACCACCGAGGCCGGCGGCGGTTGCGGCTGCATCGTCGGCGCAACCTCGCGCGGCATCGGCTCCGCTGCCGCCTGGCTCGCCCTCGCGGGCGCCGGCATCGTCGTCGCCCGTCGACGCCGCCGCTAGCTCCCCGTCACTTCCCCCGAAACGCCTCCAGGATCGCGTCGCACGCCGCGTACGGGTCCACCTCGCGACGCGCCACCTGCCCGGCCATGTCGTCGATGCGCTCGCCCAGATCCCGGATCGCCGCCTCCACCAAAGCGTCCCGCATCTCGTTGTAGAGCTGGTCGCGCGCGCGCTGACGCAGCCGCAGACGCCCCTGCTCGCTCTGCCGCAGCCACGCGCCGTGCTCGCTCATCTTGCCCGCGAGCTCCTCGATGCCCTTGCCCTGCGTCGCGACCGCTCGAACGATCGGCGGCACCCACGCGCCTTCCGACCCGCCGCCCGCCGGACCGCTCACCTTCGCACCCACGTGCCCAGGCCCGCTCGCCATCACCCCCTGCCCCAACGCCAGCATCAGCTCCAGATCCCTCACCGTCGCGTCCGCACCGTCGCGGTCCGCCTTGTTGACCGCAAACACGTCCGCAACCTCCATGATGCCCGCCTTGATCGCCTGCACCCCGTCCCCCATCCCAGGCGCCATCACCACCACCGTCGTGTGCGCCGTGCGCGTCACCTCCAGCTCGTCCTGCCCTACCCCCACCGTCTCCACCAGCACCGCGTCCGCGCCCCACGCATCGAGCACACGCACGATGTCCGACGCCGACCGCGACAGGCCACCCAGCGCCCCGCGCGTCGCCAGCGACCGGATGAACACGTCCGGGTCCTCGAAGTGACGCTGCATGCGGATGCGATCGCCCAGGATCGCGCCGCCCGAAAAGGGGCTCGTCGGATCCACCGCCACCACGCCGATGCGCCAGCCCTTCGCGCGCCAGTGCTCGATGAGCCGGTCGGTCAGCGTGCTCTTGCCCGCCCCGGGGTTGCCCGTAATGCCCACGACCCAGGCGTTGCCCGTGTGCGGGTACAAGTCCTTGAGCACGTCCACGTAGCCGTCGAGACGGTCGTCCGCCATCCGGCACGCTCTTGCCACCGCCCGCGTGTCGCGCGCGAGCACTCGTTCTGCGATGGGATGCACGGCCCTTGGCTACCACGGCCGACGCCGTGCGGGGTGACGAAGTGGCGCGCGCCGGTCTACTCCCCCACCCCCGTCGGGCCGGGCGTCGTCACCGGCGCATCGATCGCCTCGCGCACCTTGCTCGCGAGCTCCTGCGCGTTGAACGGCTTGCCGATAAAGTTGGTGCCCGGGTCGAGCACGCCGTGGTGCACGATCGCGTTGTCCGTGTAGCCCGACATGTACAGCACCTTGATGCCTGGACGAAGCCTGCCCAGCCTGTGCACCAGCTCCTTGCCGCTCATCAGCGGCATGACCACGTCGGTCAGCACCAGGTCGATCGGGCCGTCGTGCCGCTCGGCCACCACCAGCGCCTCGGCCCCGTTGGACGCCAGCATCACCCGGTAGCCCGACGACTCCAGCACGCGACGCACCAACCTGCGCAGCGCCTCTTCGTCTTCCACCACCAGCACCGTCTCCAGACCGCTCGGCGCCTTGGGCGGCACGCTGCTCGCCAGCGGTGTCCCCGCCGACTCCACCGCCGGGAAGTACAGCTTGAAGGTCGTCCCCTTGCCCTTCTCGCTGTACACCCAGATGTTGCCGCCGCTCTGCTTGACGATGCCGTAGGCCGTCGCCAACCCCAGGCCCGTGCCCTTGCCCCGCGCCTTGGTCGTGAAGAACGGCTCGAACACGTGCGCCCGCGTCTCCTCGTCCATCCCCACGCCCGTGTCGCTGAACGCCACCAGCACGTACGGCCCAGGCGTCACCCCCACGTGCGCTTGCGCGTACGCCTCGTCCACGTCCACGTCCCGCGTCTCGACCGTCAGCGTGCCACCGCCCTCCATCGCGTCGCGCGCGTTGACCACGATGTTCATCACCACCTGCTCGATTTGCCCCGGATCCGCCTTGATCCACGACACCCGCGGATCGAGCACCGTCACCAGCTCGATGTGCTCGCCGATCAACCGGCCCAGCATCCCCTCCATCCCGCGCACGATGTCGTTGATCCGGATGACCTCCGGCCGCAACACCTGCTTGCGGCTGAAGGCCAGCAGCTGGCTCGTGAGCGACGCCGCCCGCTCGCCCGCCATCTTGATCTCGTCGATGTCCTGGCGCAGCGGATCGTCCTCCAGCAGCTGGTCGAGCGCGAAGTCCGAGTAGTTGATCATCACGCTCAGCAGGTTGTTGAAGTCGTGCGCGATGCCCCCCGCCAGCTTGCCGATCGCCTCCAGCTTCTGGCTCATCCGCAGCTGCTCCTGCAGCTCCGCCCGCTCGCGCTCGCGCCGACGATCCGCCGTCACGTCCGCGATCACGTGCACGAAGCCGCCCTGCCGATCCCCCGAACGCATCGGCCACGCCGTCAGGTCGTACACCTTGCCGTCCTGCTCGTGCTCCAGCGTCGAATACTCCCCCGTCTGCGCCGCCCGATCACACGGACACCCCGGGATCGGCGCGTCCGTGCCGTGCATCAGCTCGTAGCACTTGCGCCCCCGAAGCTGCTCTGCCGGCAGCCCCATCAGTCGGCACGCCGACTCGTTGACCTCGATGAACTCGTGCGACGGCGACACCACGCACAGCGCATCCTTGATCGCGTCGAACGTCGAGCGCCACCGCTCCGCCGACACCCGCAGCGCCTCGGCCGACCGCATCTTCGCAATCACGTTCCACGCGCCGTCCAGGAACATCTGCAGCTGCTGCACGTCGTCTTCCCGGTAGGGCTCCTTCTTGTTGCCCACCCCGGCCACCACCATCACCTTGTCGCCGTCCACCACGCTCGCGCCCATGTGCCGCGTGACCGGCGAATGGCCCGCGGGCAGCCCCTTGCGCCGCGGCTCCGACGGGTAATCGTTGTGCACTACCGGCCTGCGCAGCCGCACGCTGTCCGCCCAGATCCCCGCAGCGCTCAGCGGGTAGTGCCGCTCGCCCTCCGCCGTGCAGCTCTCGCGCGACCGCGTCGACCACGCATACAGCGTCAGGTGCTCCTGGTCCGCGTCCACGAAGTGCAGGTAGCCGATCTCGCTGCCCGTCACCTCCACCGCCTTCTCGAGCGCGAACTCGATCGCCTCCTTCTCGTCCCTGAACTGCCGCTGCGCCAGCTCGTGCAGCGCCGCCAGCCGCACCTCCACCAGCCGCTGCGCCTCCTCGGCCTGCTTGCGCTGCGTGATGTCCTCGAACACCGTCGCGAACCCGTCGCGCCCCATCCGGAACGCCGTGATGCGGAAATCCCGACACAGCGGCTCGAAGCGCACATCGAAGCGCTGCGGCTCGCCGCTCTGCGCCGCGCGCACGTACGCCTCGAGGTACGGCGGCTCCCCAGCCCCGTACAGCTCGCTCGCCAGCGCCCCACGCGCCCGGTCCCGCTCGATGCCCGTGTGCCGCGCAAACGCCGGGTTCACCTCCACCAGCCGGTAGTCCACCGCCCGCCCCGCCGCGTCGCGCACCAGCTCGTGCAGCGCGATGCCCTCCACCGACGCCTCGAACAGCGCGTGGAACCGCTCCTCGCTGCGACGAAGCGCCTCGGTCACCCGGTCCTGCTTGCGCGCCGTCTCGATCGCTTCCAGCGCGTAGCCCAGATCGCTCCCGATCTCCTGCAGCAGGCTCAGCTCCTCCAGGTCCGCGGCAGCACCCTTGGGCATCAGCACGCAGATCGCACCGAACACCAGCCCGTCCGCCGCCAGCCGCGCCGCCACCATGTCCCCCGCCGCTGGCCCTTCGCGCTGCCCCGCGCACCCCACGCACACCGGATCGTCCTCGCCCACCACCACCGCCGCTGGCGCCCCCACCACCGCCCGGATGCACGGCGGCACCTGGCCCGCGTCGATCAGACGCCAGACCGCCAGCGGCGGACGCGACGGCGATGCGTACGCCGAGGCCGCCACCTCGCTCCCACGCACCAGCGCGATCGACACGAACTCGAAGCCCCGCGAGCCCACCAGCAGATCGCACGCCTTCTGGATGAGCAGGTGCGGATCGCGCTCGCGCGTGATGAGCTGGTTGACATCCCGGATGCCCCGCAACACCGCGTTGATGTGGTGCACCCGCGCCTCGGCCTCGCGACGAGAATGTCGCTCCCGCACCACATCCATGCCGTACGCCAACGACCGCGATAGGTCCTGCAGCAGCACCAGCTCGTCGTCGTCGAACGCCGCCCGCTCCGACGCATAGATCGCCAACACGCCCCATACCTGTTCGTCGTCGAGCAGCAGCGGCAGCGTCACCGACGACGCATAGCCGCGGGCGAGCGCCTCGTGGCGCCACGGACCATATTGATCGTCGGCTGCGATGTCGACGCACACGCACGGCCTGCGCGTGCGAATGGCCGTGCCCGTAGGGCCGCGGCCGCGCGGCTCGTCGGCCCAGGTCGCCTCCACGCAGTCGGCATAGCCCAGGTCGCGCTCTTGCCTGCCCCCTCGCGCGATCGGATGCACCGAGTCGCCCTCGCACCGGCCCACCCACGCAAGCGGATAGCCCGCGTCCACCGCGATCGCGCACACCGCGTTCATCAACTGGGGGATGTCCGTGGCGCGAAGCAGCGCGCGGTTGCATCGGCTCAAAATGCCCAGCGCGCGAGTCTGCTGGGCCAGACTGCGAACGACATCGCTCGTTCGCTGCGAGCGTTCTTCGGCCATGCGGGATTGTCGGAGTGCTACTGCGTCGGTTTCACGGGCTGCGGCTGGGCCGCCGGCCTCTGCGCCGCGACACGCGCGGTGGCTTTCGCGTCCATCTGGTCCACCGGGTTGCGCAACGCTGCCAGCGTCTCGGCCGACGCACCGACGTGGTCTAGCACCGCCAGAACCGTACGCACGACCGAGATCCAGGAGTTGCGCGCCGCTAGTGTCTTGACCCCGCCCTGCGGATCCCTGGCCTGCGCGGTGACGTCTTTCGTATGCACCGCGTCACCCAGCGCCGCCGCCGCCGCAAACCACTCGTCGACCACCTGCTGCCCCGTCACCGTCGACGTCAGCCGAAGCTCCCCGATCACATGGCCCGCCGCCGGCGTCTTCGCGATCGCTTCCTTCGCAAGCTGCGCGTTGCCCGCCTCGTCCACGTACCCGACCTTCGCTCCCGACATCCCGTGCGGCAGCAGCGCCTTCTTCGAGTCCTTCACCCGCTGCACCGCGTTCGAATCCAGGTGCACCTGCCCAAGCAGGTACTCGCGGTAGGCCATGTGAAGGTAGTTGACCGCTCGCATCAGGTGGTCGTGACGTCCGTCCAGCACCTCGTTGGAGTCCACAATCGGATAGTCCGACGTAGCCGTGCCTCGCTGCAGCGCGAGCATGCCCTGGTGCGCCGTCTCGACTGCCGGCATTAGACCGGTGAGCGCCGACACGGACAGAAACTTGTCACGGTCCGCGCCGACCCAGTGCGAAGTGATCTCGACCATCTCGCCGTTCGTCCAATACGCGAAAGCCATGCTTCCCTCCTTGATGGAACGCGGTGGTAGAGCGGCGCCGATGTGGGGTCAACGGAAAATCCGTGCGTGCAACACATCCTCAGCACGTTGGACAGGTGAACGTCGCCCAAACGAGTCACGAACCTGGACCCAGTCCGTCTCGGGCCCCACCGACGAGAGCTGGACACGGACCCAGCCCGTCTCCCTGGCCCATCGACGAGGGTTGGAGACGGACCCAGCCCGTCTCGCGGACTCATCGACGAGGGTTGAAGACGGACCCAGCCCGTCTCGCGGACTCATCGACGAGGGTTGAAGACGGACCCAG
>JAJZQG010000143.1 GCA_021847645.1 Myxococcales bacterium | reverse complement strand
CCGCGTCACGCGATAGCCTTTCGGTACCGGGCCCATCTGGCGCTCCGGCCCCTCATCCGCTTGCGGAATTACGCGGCAAGATCTTGGGGATCATCACACATAGACATGAACAGCGCACTCGCGGGCGAGCGGCAGGGTGGTGCGCTTGAAGAGCAAGCGAAGCGGGTAAAAGAGAAGGCCGCCAACCTCGTCAAGTCGGTGCCCGACCCTGACGGCAAGTTGGCGGAGGCGGTCGACAAATGCGACTCGCTGGACTGACTCTTTCGGAACCGGAGGCATCGTGAACACGACAAACCGATCTGGAATCAGGGTGCTGAGTTTGCGTTGCCTCGGAATGATCACGATTGCGGTTTCGACGAGCAGGTTCTCGTGCGCCTCCCCGCCTGCCCCAGCGTCTGCGCCATCCACGGCCGATTCCTCATCCGAACCGCAGTTCTTTCCCTCCCTTGAGTCTGAGTTGGATGACCTCTCCAAAGCCTGTTCAGACCACAGCGAAAAGGCTTGCGTCAGCCTCGCGCGCTTCTTTCGAACATATGTCGAAATGGGACAGGCAACGAACAAGTCGCAGTGGGCAGTGCCGCGCCCGGGATTGTCGTCCTACGACCCGCGGCTCGCTGATGAGAAGCATCCCGCACGAGAGAAGATACGTCGCGCGTGGTGGAGGGCGTGCGACAAGGACAACGCACGCTTCTGTGGCGTTGTTGGGCAGTTGCTCGTGAGTACTGGGGAGGTCGCCAACGCGAAACGCTATCTCGTGACCGCGTGCGATGGGGGAGATCTGGATGGCTGCATCGCTTTACGCGCGTTCTGTGAACCGCCGGAAGGAGCTCGACTTGAAGGGTTCGCCGCCTGCCTCCATCACTCTTGCGCGCAACTCATCCGCGACAACGAGTATTACCTTTGGAAGCCCGACTACGAGGTCTGGCTGTCGGGCGCAGCTATGTACAGCTGTGGGGCGGAAGACCGGCGGCGCTGCCTGAGCGCCGCGCGAGACACAATTGCACAACGCGCGGCTGAAAGCCGGTCACGACATGAGCAGGTGTTGGGAAACACCGCCGCTCTGGTGGAAGACAAGACCAATCCCACACCGGAGGATGTGGGGCGGGCTCACGAGGTTTGCGACAAGCGGTGCGCTGCAGCGGCCAACAAGGAAAAGTGTGTCTCGGACTGCGTCGACTTCTGCGTGCTCGGCACCGTGGGGCGCACTCAATGTCTTGGGAAGTGAAGGCTCCCGCGGATCGACGCTTGCGAGGCGAGGGGATGATGAACGAGACAGTGCTTCTCTGGGTCTGTGCGAGCCTGCTGGTTGCCTGCAGCAAGGATGACCCCGGCACGGGTAGCTCGCAGACCGACACACAACCCGACGTGCCCGTTGCGCTGGCGGCCAGCAGATCTCCCGCGGCGGGGTCGGCGGTGGCGACCGGGGGCTCGGCGCCGTCAATCGGTCAGATCATGGCAGACCGCCGCCGCGCTCAAGAGATGTGCGAGGCGTTGAGCGCGGGCAAATCGTGTGGTGGAGTAGGTGGTTCGGGTGTCTTCACGGGGCCGTTCGTCGACGGCCGGTCCTGGATCGTCGCCGCCTCGCAGGATCCATCGATCGCCAAAGGGCTCGGCGACGCATTCTGCGCCGACGCCCCTGCGGGCAGGTGTCGAACGTACACGCGAGGCGTGTTCAACTTCAAGCTCATCGGTGAGCCAAGCGGGGTGAAGATGTTGACCGCCACGGAGGCGGCGATCCTCTCGGGTGCGGACACTACTGCTCCACCGCTGTCCGCTTCGTCTGCTGGGTCGCCCACGCCCGCGTGCTACCCCTGCCAGACGCAAGAGGATTTCGACATCGCCTGGACAAAGCACATGAAGTGTTGTCCTGTCCGGGCTTGCGAAGGCGATTCCGACTGCACCGGCGGGCGGGTCTGCTGCCGCATTCCGATGGGTAGCATGTGCACCGACGCCAAGCGCTGCCGAGGGGGAGACCGAATCCCGTAGGACGCCATCGCAGGAAGATCCCTGCGGCCGGGGGGTAAATCAACACGTCCCGACTCCGAGCAGCGGGCTTTCCCGCGCGCATATTGAACAGGGCCATCTCGCGCCGAAGGGACCCGACCGGCGCTCTGCATCCGGTTCCCGGCAAAAAAGGGGTTCGTCGCGTCGGCCCGTCACTGACCCCGGTGCCATCCCCCATGGGAGGGGGCCGCACGCGTTTGGCATCTCGCAAACGATAAAACCGATCCTCACGTGGCTCGACGCCCGACGCGACGGAGCGCTGTCATCGCACCTCGGCGACGAACCTTACGACGATCAAGGGGTTCCTCTTTGCGGGGTCGTCGCCCGTGTCCGGACATAGACCAATTTCCCACTCGTCGTCGCCTACACGAACCGAGTAAGTCTCCATGCCGCGTCCCGAGGCTTCTTGCTCCAGCGCGAGCCGCAACCGATCGATCGTCTCCTGTCGCTGTCGGTCGCGGCACATGCGCGCCCACTCCTCCGCGCCGTAGCGCGCCTTGCCCGCTTCGTCGAAGTCCGGATCGGTCATTCGACCTCCGCCAACTCGAAAGCGGCCAGTGTGCGCCCAGCCTCTGAAGTGCCGTCTTCGCGGTGCGTCATCTCGCCTCCAGATCGCGGAGCCAGTCGAGCACCGCACGCTTCATCTCGTCGTGGGTCATCGCTGAGAAGCCTCCCTTTTGTTCGCTGAGCCGCACTCCGCGCATTCCCGGTACGCGGCGACCCGCCGAGTGTTCGCCCCCTTCACCTACCGACGTTTGCGAGATGTCCCCTTCGTAAACGGAGGTCGCCCAGGTGATTTCGTAAACGCCCCCAGCGGAGGCGAGCATGACGATGGGAACGCGCGTGATCGGCTATGTGAGGGTATCCACGGAGGGACAGGCGGACGAAGGGATCTCCCTGGCTGCGCAACGCGCGAAGCTCGACGCTTACGCGCTTGCGATGGATCTGGATCTCGTCGCCGTTCACCAGGACGCAGGGTTGTCCGCCAGCACCGTGTCAGGGCGGCCTGGTCTCCTCCAGGCGCTCGCGGATCTGGACGAAGGTCGCGCCGACGGCATCTTGGTCGTCAAGCTCGATCGCCTCACGAGGAGCGTGCGCGACCTCGGCGACTTGGTGGAGCGGTACTTCGCGTCCAGGTTCTCGCTTCTCTCAGTGTCCGACAGCATCGACACGCGGACCGCAGCCGGACGCCTCGTCCTGAACGTGCTGACCTCGGTCGCGCAGTGGGAGCGCGAGGCCACCGGCGAGCGAACGCGCGACGTGATGGCCCACCTCCGGTCGTCCGGCGTTGCGGTCGGCGGCATCGCGCTCGGACAGCGACGCACGGGGGAGACGGATGCAGACGGGCGGCTGGTCGTCGTCGAAGATCTGGCCGAAATGGACACCGTGTCGCGCGTCCTCGATCTGCGCCGAGAGGGAGTGAGTTTCCGTGAGATCGCGGCGTCATTGTCCGCTGAAGGCAGACCGTCCAAGCGGGGAGGACGGTGGGCGCCGGCAACGGTGCGGAAGATCGTGATGCGCGCAGCCCAGGCCCAGGCGACAGCATGACGCGGCTGGCCCATGACATCCGACGTGGCGGGTGGCATGCTCCGAGGGCATGGCGATCCCCGTTCACCCCGTCGACTACTTCCGCGCTGCACAGGAGCGGATGACGCAGGCGTCGCTGCTGCGGCGCGAGGAGCACTTCGCCCTCGCGATGTACGTGGCGGGCACGGCGGTCGAGTGCATGCTGAGGGCGTACCACCCGACGGACGCGGAGTTCGACGAGAAGCACGACATCGCGCAGGTGTTCAAGGGCTGCGATTTCGAAAAGCTCGGCGATGCGGCGAGGAAGCGGCTCCGTGGGCCGGTGCAGACGGTGCACCTCTTGTGGCAGAACCGGTTCCGGTTCTTCTGCGAAGACCGGCTCCGAGCGCACATGCGGGCTCTCGGACAGCACCAACGCGGAGTCCTCCGCGGCGCCGATTTCCTCAAAGTGCGATGCAAGGAACTCGAGGATGCGAGCCTCGAGATCGTGACGACAGGAGTACAGCGATGGCAACCGACCCCGAGTTGAAGGCGAAGGTCGAGCGCGCGCTCCGGAGCGCGTGCCAGCCGGACCAAGCACCCGTCATCGAGCTCGAGGACGTGCCCCCCGACAAGGTGGCCGGCCAGGTTCTGTCCGGCAGCTTCGGCTCGATGTCCCCGTCCGAGCGGCAGGATCGGATCTGGTTCTACCTGGACCAGGAGCTGACGGTGGCGGAGCGGACGAAGGTCTCGTTTATCGTCACCGACACGCCCGAGGAGCACAGGGCGCTCACCGGCACGTAGCGCAGGCGTTACCACCCGGTTACCACGAACCCCGTCGCCTGCTGTCACCTCACGGCGCTTCGCGTCATGAAAGTCGCGAGGCCGGTCGCGGGAGAGACGCGATTTCGGCTTGGTTCGCCGCGCTTTCGGACAACGGGGACCGCCAATCCCCCCTCCCCGACCACATCTTGTTCCGTCCCTTCACGCCCATGCCGTCGCGAGCGACGGCTCATCACCCGACGACCCTCTCCGCGGCGGCCAGCAACTCCACCGGATCGATGCGCCGGTCGTAGCGAAGCACCGCAGCCGCTTCGATGTCGCCATCGGCACAAGCCAGCGACCGATCCACGCACACGATGAGGTTGCGCAACCCGGCGGCGCGCAAGGTGCTGATCTTGTGCTGGAGGTACGCCGGTGTGTAGTAACCGACGATCTCGACCAGCACGCGCGCTGCACCTTTGGTCAACGTGAAGTCCGGGAAGAATACCGCCGGCCCGATCTGCACGGCGTCGGTCTCGCGCTCGATGGACCAATCGGTCCGCAAACGGCGCACGTCGCGCACCAGCCGACGCTCGACGGCGCTGTCGTTTTCCTTGGGCAGGGCGTGAAGCCGTGCGAGGGGATCGCCGGCACGGGCACGCACGATCAGACGCTTGCGCGGGAACGGCGCTCCGGGAGTCGGAGGCTCCTCGACGCGGCTGCGAAGAAGGCATCGGGCCTCGAGCTGCCAACCGGGCGCGGACAGAAGCGCGGGCAGGAACGACGCCATCGCATGGCCGTAGCGGACCGTATGCCGGAACAGCGACATAGGCCCGGACATGTCGATGCGGGTCCCGGCCCCATCGGCGCTGCACACGCAGATGAGCCCCCGCAGCTTGGCGTAGCGAACGACTGACCGAACGTGCTCGCGCGCTCGGACGCGCACGAACTCGGCGCGCTGGATGAGCCCCTGCAGCAAGGCCAGGTTGTAGCGCTCGGCGATCTCGCGAGGCGAGGGTGGCTCTTCGGTGCGCGCGATGATCCTAGCGCCAGGTCGGTCGGCGAACAAGCTGGGCAACACCTGGTCGGCCTGGATGCCGAGCGCGGAGGCGGCGCCCTGGATCGCATCCTCGCGCGTCGCGACCTGCGTGGCGCAGGAGAACAACGCCTGGCGGACCTCGGAGGGACGCGCGGCGGCCACCACGTGCGGCTCGAAGTGCGCCGCCAACACGTGCCGCAAGCCGGACGGTGCCCGGCCGGGCGCACCCATCGACCAGCACATCGGCAACAAGCGCTCTCGAAACGCATCGTCGAGCTCGGCTGCCGTGCGACCAACATACCCGTCGTAGCGGGAGGTCAATGCGCGGATCCACACCTCGTCCCGCGACGTCAGCCATTGGGGGATGGCTTCGTCGTCGTGCTCTGTGTAGCGAAGACAGGATTCAGGCAACAAGGCTCTTCCTCCTCTGCTCCGATCGCTTGTCGTCGTCCGTACCCGCGGTCACCAGCTCGTAGACCACGGCGCTCTTGCCGGGCGCCGGTCGAAGCACGCGCCCGATTCGCTGGATGAACTCCCGGCTGCCCAGCACCCCACCCACCACGATCGCCACGCTGGCATCGGGCACGTCGATGCCCTCGTTGAGCACCCGCGCCGAGACCACGCAACGGTAGCGGCCATCGCGGTAGCGCTCCAGAATCGCGTCGCGTTCGGCCCGCTTGACCTCGGCGGTCACGACCGGCACGAAGTTGTCGATCGCGATGGAGTAGGCGTGATCGGCGAACGCTGTGAACACCAGCGTCTTGTCGGCGCGGTGCCTGTGCAGCAGGGAGGCCACGAGCTTGCGCTTTGCTCGGGGAAACGTGGCGAGGTTGACCGCCTTGTGGTGGTTGAGCAGGATGTCGTAGCCGCCCGGCGTGCGGCTGATGGCCCGAACGATCGAGGCGTAGTCCGAGCCCGGATGCACACGCAGCAACGCTCGCCGCAGCTCCTCGAAGGGAAGCTGCAGCCGTGCGTACGCTTGCTCTTCGTCGGGCGCGAGGTGCACGAAGAGCCTGGGGACCTGGAACGGGGCGAGGTGCGATCCGGCCAGGTCGCGCACGCCCAGCTCGAAGACCACGGGCCCGACCAGCGAGCACAGCCGTTGATCGGCCGACGAGCCGGGTCGCGGCGCCGTGGCGGTGAGCCCCATCCGGAACGGTGCGGCACACATCTCCAGGGCCTCGCTTTGTCCCTGCCCGCCGAAGTGGTGCACCTCGTCGACTACCACCACGCCGAAGCGATCTCCCAGCTGGTCCATGCGACGGTACGCGCTGGCGAACGTCATGACCGTGACCGGTTCCAGCTGGCTCTCGCCGTCGCCGACGACCCCGATGGCCCCGCCGTACCATTGCTGCAGCTCGCGCCTCCATTGACCGAGCAGCGCGCGGGTCGGACAGAGCAACAGCGCGGAAGTCTTTGCCCGGCTCAACGCCGCGATCGCCACGCGCGTCTTGCCAGCGCCCGTCGGCAAGACCACCACGCCACGCCCGCCAAACGCCCTCCACGCATCCAGCGCGTCGTGCTGGTACGATCGCAAGGACGGCTCCTGCCACGGCCCGGTGCTCGTCGCGACACGTCGGCCGATCGCGTCGTCCAACGCAACCGCCTGCCTTCGCAGACGTGCCAGCAGGTGTTGGTAGCGGTGCGCCGGCGCGCGCCAGCAGGCGGTGCGCTCGTCCCACAGGACGTCGTCCATGCCACCCAGGTCGTCGGCATCGAGCCGGAGCGTTCCGCGGTCGAAGCGCAGGGATACACAGGTCATGCGACAACGCAGAGCGAAACTCGTGCCCGGCCGCGAGCTCGAGAATTCGCCGACTTGAGTGGTGGGAAGGGTGGCGGCCGCCATTTTTGCGGCGGTTCCGCCAGGGGGCTGGTTCAGCCAGCGGAACGCATGGGTGCCGGGCTCAGCCGATCGTCTGCACGAGGTAGCCGACCTGGATGTCGTAGTCGACCGTCCCCACGCGTACGGTGTCGAGGGTGACCGCAGCGCCGAGATTGAGCAGCTCCGCGATCGGGACGATGCGACCGGTCATGCCGAACATGTCGATTCCACGCCCTCGCGGCCCCAAGATCCGCATCGCATCGCGCACCACGAGCCGCTCGCCGGTAGCGGCGACGGTCAGCACCGATCCGTCGAGCAACAGCGATCGCTCGCCCAGCTGCGCGTCGAGCGCAGACTGCGCGAGGAAGTAGACCTCGCGACGGCGGACCCCGGTTTCGTCCGCATCGTCGGGATACGAAGGCAGCCGGGAGGGACGAGGAGACGGAAGAGCCATGATGAATCCTTCGGACGGGCCGTCGGTGATTCGGACGTCCACTGCGGCTTCAACAAGCACGTCGTGTGCCATATGCCCGCGGCGCGATCATCGGACACGAGCCGTGCTCGTGGCCTTGGCTCTGCACACCGCATGCACCGCGGTGAATCAGCCCCAAGCGTCAGCGCAGCCACACGACGGTGACACCGTCGCCGCCCTCTTCGGCGTGGCCCGGGCGCGCTCTGGCCACGTAGGGACTCGTCGCAAGGGCCTCGCGAAGTGCATTTCGCAGGGCACCGGTGCCATGGCCGTGGATCAGGAACGCGACGCGGCGGCCTTCGTTGAGACACCGATCGAGGAACTGCTCGGCCATCGCCAGCGCTTCGTCGACGCGCAATCCTCGCAGATCGCAGCGATTGTCCGCGGTCTGAATGGGGAGCGACGGGTCCGCGGCAGCGTCCAACGCGACATTGGACGGGTGGGCGTGGGGCGGCGGAGCGGGAGAGGCCGGGGGCGCCGAGCGCAGCTCATCGATGGAAACCACGAGCTTGACAGCGCCGACCGCCACGCGGACCTGGCCGCCCGAAAGCACTTCGACGACCTGCGCCTGGCCTCGCACGCGCGGAACGTAGACCTTCATGCCGGGCGTGAGCGCCTGCCCTGACAACGGTGTCACGGGGCGTGCGGGTTCATCATCCCGAGGCGGCTCGAGCGCACCGCCGATGGCAACCTTCGAGGCGATCCGATCGATCGCGCGCGCGGCCTCGCGAACGGATTCGGCGTCGACCTTCTTGGCCCGAAGTCGCTGCTCGGCTGCCCGGAGCTCGTCACGCGCGCGCCTCACGGCCGCAACCAGCGCGCGCGTTTCCTCCGACACGATCGTCTTGTCGCGCTGCCGCACGCGCTCGAGCTCGTTCTCCAGCTCGCGTCGACGAGCCGACAGGTCGTGACGCTCCCGGTCGGTCGCCGCTCGTGCGAGCTCGAGCGCGCGGCGCTCGTCGTTGAGACGTCGCACCAGATCCTCGAAGCTGCGCTCCTCGCTTCCGAGCACCTTCTCGGCTCGTTCGAGGATCAGCGACGGCAGTCCGAACCTTCTTGCGATGGCCAACGCGCTCGAGGCACCCGGTATTCCCATCATGAGTCGGAAGGTGGGACTCATGGTGGCGAGGTCGAAGCCGACCGACGCGTTCGTGAACCTGTCGTCGCCCAGCGCAAGGGCCTTGAGCCCTTCGTAGTGCGTGGTGCACGCGATCGCTCCCCCTCGGGCGCACAAGCCGTCGAGCACCGCGGTGGCGAGCGCCTCGCCTTCCCTCGGGTCCGTGCCCGTTGCGATTTCGTCGAGAAGCACCAGCGCGCCGGCGAAGGTCGCCTCGATAATCTCGGTCAGGTTCCGCACGTGCGCGCTGAAGGTCGACAGGTTGCGCGAGATGCTCTGCTCGTCGCCCATGTCGCTGGCGACCGTCTCGAAGATGCCGAGCCGCGAGGTCTCCTTGCACGGCACCGGAAGACCGGCGCGCAGCATCAGCGCGGTTAGGCCCAGCGTCTTGAGCACGACCGTCTTGCCCCCCGCGTTGGGGCCCGAGATCACAAGCGCACGTCCGCTGTCCACGCGGACGTCCGCAGGCACCACCGAGACGCCGTCGAGCAGCAGCAGCGGGTGGCGCGCGGCGATGAGATCGAGCGTGAGCTCGTGGGTGACCGCGGGGAAGGCGAGATCGAGATCGACGCTGAGCCGAGCGCAACCCACACGCAACTCGGCGTGGGCGAGGGCCTGCTCGGCCGCGGCGAGGCTGTCGACCAGCTCGCCGGCCTTGGCGGACAAGCGGGCATACACCGCGTTCTCTTCGCGCTCGACCTCGGCGTCGATCATCTTGAGCCGGTTGCCCAGCGCGATGACCACGCGCGGCTCCATGAACAGCGTGTGCCCCGTCGCGCTCGTGCCGTGCACGATGCCCGCGAACCGTTCGTGGGAGTCGGAGCTCACCGGCAGCACGAACCGTCCCTCGCGCTCGGTCACGTAGCTCTCCTGCAGTGCCGGCGCGTAGCGCTGCATGATGTCGTCGAGCTTGTGCAGAATGCGCTCGCGCGTCTGCTGGCGCTCGACACGAAGCTCGCGCAGCCGCGGCGACGCCCCATCGCTCACGGTGCCGTCGGGATCGAAGCAACGCTGGATCTCGTCGACCACGTCGTCGAGGCGCGAGTCGGTCGAGCAGACCTCGTGCAGGCGCGGCACGCGCTCGCGCCGCGCGTGCAGGAAGCGACGGAGCACGCGTGCGGAGGCCAGCAGTCTGGCCACATCGCGCAGCTCCTGGGGGCCGAGAACGCCACCCGCTCGCACGCGCTCGATCGATTCGGTGACAATCGGTGCACCGCCCCCTGGCAGGGGCTCGTCTCCGACGAGCAGCGCGCGGGCCTCTCGCACTTCGTCGAGGGCGCCGAGCACGGCCGACCTTGACGCGCAGAAGGGAAGCGACGACGCAGCGCGTTCTCCGAGCGCACCCGGACATCGGGATGCGATCGCCTGGAGCAATCGATCCCATTCGAGGTCGCTGCGGGTCTTCTCCTGGCAGGCAGGGGCGAGCCAATCGGCCGCCTCGTGTGCAGACATGAGAACTCAGATGGTCCGCGAGCGGTCGAGAGCGCTATGCCGCTTCGATGCGCGTCCGCTTGCGTCGGCGACGAGCAGCTTCGCTCTCCTTCTTGCGACGCTTGACCGACGGCTTCATGTAGTGGCGGCGTCGCTTGAGCTCACGCAGGATGCCCTCGGCGGCCATCTTGCGCTTGAGATGCTTGATTGCGCGTTCAATCCCCTTGTCACCGACGGTGACCTCGAGGGGCTTGCACTGAACTGCCTCGGACGGCATTCGAGTCGAACCTCCACGGGAAGAAAAAGGAACGCGGACATTGCCAGATGACCGCCTCACAAGCAAGTCCATCTTTGCCCTTCTGCCACGACGAGAGCGGGACGGAACGGCTCACCGAACAGGTGGACAGTCCTTCAGCTCGGCCCCTTGCGCGATCCAGGTCATCACCGCCCGCATCGCGTCGGGCCGAAGCGAGCCTTGCGTGGGCATGGGTGAACCCTGCACAATCAACTCGCGCATCCGCTCGATCTCGTCGAGCGGCACGGTCGCGTCGGCTGGCAGGTCTCCCAGCCACGGCCCCGCAGCAGGCGTACCTTGCAGATCATCAGGGTAGCTCCCCGCGTTGATCAGCAGCTTGTAGAACACGTAGCTGTTGCCCGGGTTGCCCGGGTCGATGCGTGGCATGCTGTCGCCAAAGGTCGGCGGGTTCGGGTCTGGCGCCCCACCCCCTGGGCCACGCAATGTCTGACGCGCCGTCACACGGATGGCCGTGGACAGGATGCCGTCCGAGGTCGCGAGGTCCAAGCCCATCATCGGCCCAGCTCCTGCCGACCACCCGTGGCAGCCCGCCGCCGCGCAAGAGCTGCGGAATACGTCGCGCACCGCCGGCAGTCCCCGATCCGGCGCGCCCTGGCAAAAGTCGACGGCCGGCCACGTGTCGTCGACATCGAGCTGCGGATCGGACACCGATTCACCCGACATGAACTCGAAGGACACCGGCGCCTCGAGCGGGGTGCCGTCCAGCGCGCGGAGCCCCGGGATCGAGGAGGGATCGTTGGGCAGCAGCAGGGTGACCGAATATAAGGTCGACGGAATCCAGCGATCGCCCGGGGACAGCTCGAAGGTGACCACGCGGTCGTACGGATCCCAGCGTGGCTCGAAGAACACGACACCGGCCGGAATGGCTCCGGTTTCCGCGTCGGTCGTCCCCGGCGTTACCAGGATCGACTGGCGGATGACGGAGGTGGAGCGAACCAGCCGCGACACCCGGAAACGCAAGGCCTTCTGGCGGGGGACGTGCGCCTGCTGAGGTTCCGGGTCGGATGCCAGGATGCGAAGGGCCGGGCCGGCAGCGGGGTTTGGGAAATCCCTGTCGCAGGCTGCCAGCGCCGCGACAACCAACGCCAACCCGGGAAGGTGGCGGCTCAACTCTCGGCGTAGGTGTTGAGCTGATCGCGTACGACTTCGTCCGAGATGCCGGTCTGCAGGCTCTCCTTGAGGCAATCGGCCAGCGTCAACAACAAGTCGTCGACCCCGTTGTCCTCGATGACCTTCGCGAGCAGAGCCCGAGCCTCCGGGCTGTCGTCCTCCCGTAGGAAGCTTCTGACCGTTTCCAACGATACATCGCCCTGGAAGTCGATGTACATATTTTCCAGAAGGTACTGCACCAGTTCCTTCACGGACTTCCTCCTTGCAGCCCGCAACAGGGGCACCATCGCTATAGCCGCCGGGCCGGGGGTTGGGCAAGGAGATTAGGTCGTCGTGGTCAACGTTGGGCATCGGGGCTCACCGGCACCGCGCCAGATCGGCTGCGTCAGGCTCATGGCAAACCAGACAAGGACGCGGGTTCTTGCGCAAGGCGGGGCCGCAACGGGCCGCAAAGTTCGCCGGATGCGGGTCCACCCCACCGCCCAGGCTCGTGCGGCTCGCGTGGCAGCTCACACAGTCGCGCTCCAGGTGGCACCCCACACACGACGTGATGTTGCGCCGGGCTTCGGTCGCGTGGTGCCGGCTCGTGCGCGGCCCGGTAGTGAACACTTCCGGCGGAGGATGGAAGCGTCCTTGATCGCGACGCGCCCATCCCGGCCCAGACTGCGTCATGCCCGACCGCAAGTGGCAGGTCTTGCAGAACGATTCGGCCCGATGGCACGAGGAGCACCGTTGGGCGTTCTGCTGCGCCTCGAGCCCGTGCATCGACAGGTAGTCGTTGGGATGGATGTCCCTGGGCCGCACCCGACCATCGTGGCACTGCGTGCACTGGTCCTCGGCGTGACAGTTCGCGCAGAACCGCGAGTCGTTGGCGGCCGCAGGCCCGTGGTTCCTGACGAACTCCGGGCCGTGCCGCATCGCCCCCATCCACCGGGCAGGCGTCACCGTTCCGGTTGGGAACCGCGTGACCATCGTCCCGCGCGCGTCCACGATGTGGCACGTCGCGCACGCAGGCGACGCGTCGCCTCGCGACTCGCCGGGCTGGTCATGACACGACATGCACCCGCGCATGTTCGGCAGTTGCTCACGAGTTGCGAGACCGACTCGTTGCACGGCGCCGTGGCACTGCGCGCACCCGATGTTCCTGGCAGCGTGCGCGTGGTGGTCGAACCGAAGATACGGCTGGGGGAACACGACTCGTGCAACCCGATTTCCATCGCCCTGCGCGTAGCCGTCGTGGCAAGCCTCACATGAACCGTCAGGATCCGGACCGGCCTTCACCTCGTCCAGAACCGTGTGGTCGGACCGATGGCATCGATCGCAGACGAGCGGCGATGGCAACAAGCGATCGGACGACACGCGGCTGGTCCTCGCGGCGAAGTGGCAGAGGTCGCAGCTGGCGCCGGCCGCCTGGTGACGTGCGTGGTCGAAGTGAAGCGGGATCGTCTGCGCGGGCACCAGCACGGCCGAGATCCCGTCACGCCGGGTTCGCATCGACGCTGCAGGCCCAGGCGACGCAGGGTCGGCCGTGGCCAGACCAGCCGACATCAGGACCGCCAGCAGCACGACCACGCCCCAAGTCGCGAGGTGCGACGCGCAGCCTCGGGCAGCGTGTGTCATTTCGTCACCTGCAAGTTGAGCATGGCCAGGACCCGATAGCGCTGGCCTACCAGCCGATTCGTGTCGTGCTCCCACTCCAAGCGGACCTCGGTCAGATCGCCGATCCGATAGCCACCGCCCAGCACGTAGCCAAACGACGTGGCGGAGCGATCGGGCTGCCAGTCGTCACGCCAATCGTACAAGCTCACCCGGCCGCTCACGAGGAAGCGCTTGTCGAACGTGCGATCGCCGTACACGTCCGCGCCTTCGCGTCGCCCACGCGCGCCCGTGTCCAACGAGGCCGCCGCACCAACCGTCCCGGCGTGGAACCGATAGCGAGCCGACGCGTTGCCGAGCCCCTCGACGGCCCTGGCCCCGTCGATGCCGTCCGCTCGGTCGACCCATCGAGCGCCTCCCGAGACGCCCGTGTCGAGGTGCTCGCTGAGTTGCGCGTCGCCTCGGAGCATCGCCGTGGTCGACGGCTCGATGGCGAACCAGTTCCAAATCGAATCGGCGTCGAACGAAGGCACGATGCGATCGACGTCGGCCCCGAGGGTGACGGCATGCGAGACGAACGCATCGGCCGACGAGTACAACGAGGTCAAGCGGGACAGGTAGACATCGTAGACCGCGCCGGAGCGAAGCGAGCCGAGGTCTTCGTGGTCGAGGTCGAGCGATGCTCCGACGCGCTCGGAGGCGATTCTCCAGCCTTGCGTGGTCGAAGGCGGCGTGGCGGGGGTTGCCGGCAGCGGGTTGGTGACCACCGTACCCGTGTTCCAAACCTTGCGGTAGGCGAGGCGCGCGTGCACGAACGGGAGGCGGAACGACTCGACCGTCACGCCGTAGGCGGGCGCGTAGTGAGCTTGCTGGAACTCGGGGTACATCGCGGCGTCGAGCCCGGTGCGATCGCCGCGCCACACGCCGTCGCGCTCGAACCGGGGAGTGGACCAGGGCAGCCCGCCACGTTGTTCCACGCCGGCGTAGGTCTCGAACGCGACGTACACGGGCAACTCGACGCGGCTCCATGCGCCGTCGAAGGACCACCAGCCCAACGGGTCGACGACGTACTGCCGGCCGAGCCTTAGCGACAGGATCCCATGAGCGAGGTTGCGGGCATCGAGGTAGCCGTACATCAGATCGACGGGCGCGGTCTGGAGGCCCGGCACGTAGCCGTCGGGATACGTCGTCGGGTCGGTTTCATCGGATTGCACGCCGAAATCCGCGTCGAGCCGCACGCGCAGACGGAACGAGACCCAAGGGCCATCGGGATCGAATTCGTCGGTGCCGATGTTGGTGACGTTCAGGCCGAGGGTCTCGATGAACCGCCGTCGCATCAGCACGGGATCGCCGTAGGGGCTGCGCAGCGAGTAACCCTGCGCCGACGTCGACGAGGACATCTCGGCGTCGAGGGCGCGAGCTCGAGGCTCAGCGCAGACGAGCGCGCAAGACGCGGTGCATGCGAAGACGAGCCGCCGCTGAACGCACCGCAGAGCCATGGGAGCCCGAGAATCCAGGCAGGCCGTCCCGGGTGTCAAGGGGCCCGTCTCGTTCCGCGTACCGGCACCGAGGATGTGCCATCCAACGCTCCGGCCCGAACGTGGGCAGTCCCGGCCGCGCGCGTCATGGGGTGCCGCGGCGTCATGCGAGCAGACCGCGGAGCGCGCCGTGCACGCGCGACACCCGCGCGATGTGCACACGGTCGCGCGGTGTGTGGACACCGCCCGAGCCGGCGATGGGCGCCAGGTAAGTGGGAATACAGCTACCCCGGTTGGGCATTGACCCAAGGCGCTCCAGCACCCAAGCTCGATTCCCATGAACCGTTTGCCGGTCGCGCTCGCTCCCCTTGCGACGTTCGTGCTGCTCGCTGGCTGCGGTACTGCTGCGTCCTCGCAGCTCGATCCCCAGCAGCCCTTGCCCGCAGGGCGCGCTGACGCCCCCTCGAAGATCGTCATTTGCCCCGACGGCAGCAGCTACGACCCGGCGCACAATGTCTGCTTGGCCACAGGCGTCCAAACCTCCGCGCGGTCCGGCCCGCCTGTGCCTGCCGCGTCGACCGAGGCAGACGCCGACCTGTCCGTTGGGTGCGCGTTCCCGAACGGCTGGGTTGCCGTGCTGCCGGTCGACCGATATCCGCAAGACGACTCGTTTCTCATGCAGGCCTTGATCGGGATGAACCAGGCCCCGGACTTCTGGGCCAACGAATCGGACTACGCCGACTTGCGTCCGTACGCCGCACGGCGCTGCACCACCCAGCCCCAGCGCTTCCAGCTCGCGCCCGGAAGCTACTACGTGCTTGCCGGCCAGACGGGGACCTACGCGCGTCGCGGCGCGTACGGTCAGAATGGCTTCAAGCGTCGTGTCGAGGTGTCGCCGAGCTCGCCGCCGAGACTCACGATCGAGTCCACCGACCTGAACCATACGTGGGAGTGCATCAGCTGTCCGTTCGTCGCGTTCCTCCATCCGCAGAGCGGGCATTGGCGGCCTGCCTTCGTCATCCTGGCGCACCGGGCAGGCGCCGCACGGCGGGGAACCGATCGGTATGTCTTCGAGAACATCGCCGTGCACCACGGAAGGATCAGGCTGCGCATCGTCGAGGCTGAGCAGGAGGTCAGCCGCATTGATCAGCTCGTTCTCCGAGTGCACGGTCAGACGCTCCTTCCCGCGGCCGGTGGTGCGCACTCCGCGCTCGGCAACATCGACGGTATCGACGTCCAGCTTGCGATGGGACAACAGGTCGAGGTGGACTACGAGGTACCCGGTGTGGTCGACAGCGCGGTAACGGCGGAGTTGGTGGCGCATGGGCACTACGATCCGATCGAGCCGTGAGATGAGCCGCGTTATGCAGGAGAGCGTTCCGCGCACGATCAGGCCGTTTGGCTCGCGATGCTCGATGGTTACGGTGGCGGGAGTGGTGCTCGTGTCGATCGGGCTGGCCGACAACGCCCAGGCGCAGTCCGATCCCCTGCCCTCCCCGCCCGTCGTCGATCTGCACGTGGATCTTCCGTGGGCACTCTACGGTCACGGCGATCGCCTCGCCGATCCGCGCTTGGCAACCAACGCCGTGCGCCTTCGTCGCGGGAACGTGGGCATGCTCGTGCTGCCGCTCTACGTGCACGACGGCTGGAAGCGTCCCCCGGGGCAGGTGCTGGCGGACTACTGTGCAACGTATGAGACGATGATGAACGCGATTCGCTCGCAGCCCGCGTCGGGGGCGTTGGCGCAGCCGGGGCAAGCGGCTTCGCCGGGGCGGGTGCAAACGATGTTCGCGTTCGAAGGCGCGGACGGGTTTTCCGCGGATCCGGAGGGCATCGCGGCCTGGATTGCGGGGGGAGCGTGCCTGGTGGGGCTGGTGCACAGCCACACGAATGCGCTCGCTGGCGGCAGCATGGATCCGGATCTGGCCAAGCGCACGGTCGGGCTCACGGAGTTGGGCAAGCGACTGGCCAGGGTCGTGTACCGTTCCGGCGGGCTGGTGGATCTGGCCCACATGACCGACGCGGCGATGCGCGACACGGCTCTGATTGCCGCGGAATTCGGGGCGCCGCTCGTGGATACGCACACCGGCATGCGCTCTTTGCGTCCCATCGATCGGAACATCGACGACACCTTTCTGCGCGCGATCCGGGACTCGAACGGCGTGGTCGGCGTGGATATCCACAGCGGCCACGTGGCGCGCGTGGCGGGCGCCGTGGCGAGGCTCGACGACGTGGTGCGGCACATCGAGCACGCGGTGCGTGTGGCGGGCGGCGAGCACGTTGCGATAGGCAGCGACTTGAACGGCGGTATCGAGCAGCCGTCGGACGCGGACGGTGCAGCGACGTGGCCGAGGCTGGCGCGCAAGCTGCGTGAGAAGGGCTGGGGCGACGCGCAGGTCAGCGCGCTGTTCGAGGGCAACGCCCAACGGGTGCTGGGCTGGGCGAGCGCGCACGGGTGCGGGAAGGCGCAGGTACATGGCAGAGCGCAATGACGTGGGGCTGGTGTCCTCGAGCTTGCGAGCCGGGCACCCGGACTTCCTCGACCTTCCCTGGCCTCTGCCCCTCGAGGCGTGGGAGGGCGCATGCGACAGGCTCGAGGCGCTGCCGCAGGGGCTGGCACGCCATCCGGTGGTGTTCGTGAGCTACGAGGGAGTCGTGTACGCGCTCAAGCAGCTGCCCCCAGGGGTGGCCGAGCGGGAGTACGCGCAGCTTCGTCAGCTCGAGGAGCTTCGCGTGCCCTGCGTGACGCCGGTGGGCCATGCGCTCGTGCGCAACGCCCAAGGGGAGACGAGCGTGCTGATAACCCGCTATCTGGATCACGCGCTGCCGTATCACTCGCTGTTCATGCGAACGAGTCTGACGCGCTACCGGGCTCACCTGCTGGGGGCGATGGCCCTGCTGTTGGTGCAGCTGCATCTTGCGGGCGCGTTCTGGGGAGACTGCTCACTGAACAACACGCTGTTCCGAAGAGACGCCGGACGCCTCACGGCGTACCTGGTCGACGCGGAAACGGCGGAAGTGCACAAGACGATATCGGAGGGGATGCGACGCCACGATCTGGACATCATGGAGGAGACCGTGGGCGGCGGACTGCTGGACCTGGCGGCGACCGGGGCGTTGCCGGCAGGCTTTCCGACCCGGGAGATCGGCGCGACGATTCGTCAGCAGTACGAGGCGTTGTGGGACACGGTCACGGCCGAACAGCTGATCCCGTTCGGGGAGAGCTATCGGATCCGCGAGCGGGTGAGGAGGCTCAACGAGCTGGGGTTCTCGGTGGACCAGATCGAGCTGCAGCCCGCCAGGGATGGCGAGATGCTGCGTCTACGGGCCCTGGTGACCGATCGGCATTTCCACAGGAACATGCTGCATTCGATGACGGGCCTGGATCCGGAGGAGATGCAGGCCAGGGCCATGCTCAACGAGATCCAGCAGATAAAGGCCTCGTTGTCCTCGCAGCTGCGGCGCAGCGTGCCCTTGAGCGTGGCGGCCCATCGTTGGCTCAACGAGGTGTACGCGCCCGTGGTGGAGCGGATGCGCGTGCTGGTGGACGCGGGGGCGGACCCGGCGGAGCTCTACTGCCAGGTGCTCGAGCACAAGTGGTACTTGTCCGAGCGCGCGTCGCACGACGTGGGGCACCTCGCGGCAACGTCGGACTTCCTGCTGCGCGCCCGCGAGCGGCCGAGCCTGACGGGCACCACGCCGCTGCCCGATGATGACGGCGGACGGGCGGGCTGAGACCTGCGAGCGGGTGCGAGGCACGCGGGAGCGCACAGCCCGTGCGACGAAGCACAACAATCGCCGAAAAAGAGTGCGCCCGACCGTGACACGTTCCCTGGCGGATCGTAGGCTTCGGGCTCGGACGCCAACCACCTCGCGCCAGGAAAACCGTCCGCTCCCCGGAGACAGCGACGATGACGGCAGCAGACACCACGATGACGGCACCAGCTGAAGTCCCCGACGAATGGGACTTCTACCTGACGAGGATCGACGACACGGCTGCGTCGTTCTTCTTGAACTTCTGGTACCGGTCGCACGCTCCGCTGCCGGGCGTGGACACGTTGTACCGTTGCGACCTGCAGATGCTCGAACCGGGTGCGCACGGGCTGGGCGAGGCCGACGACGCCGAGCGGCTGCAACAAGTCGAAGAGCGCATCGCCGAGGCAGCGGCAGAGCATGGGCTTTACTTCGTGGGCCGCATCCGGTGGAACGGCACGTGGCTGCTTCGTCTGTTCGGGCCGCCGGACCTGACCGAGACGCTGCGGGTCATTGCAGCCAAGGCCGTTGCCGGAAAGCCGTCGCGCAAGTTCGACGTGGACTCCACCACCGATCCGGAGTGGTCGCACTACTATGACTTCCTGTGCCCGGATGACGAGCGCATGCAGTGGATCGAGGACCGGCACGTCGTCGAGAGCCTGATGGAGCACGGCGACCCGCTGACGCGTCCCAGGCGAGTGGACCACTGGATCTACTTCGAGGTGGCGAGCAAGCGCGACGCTTTCGTGCGAGCCGCCGCCAACGACGGCTACGAGATGGAATCCGCGCACGAGGACGCGACGAGCGAGCTCAAGTACTGCGCCCAGCTGCACCGGGTGGACTCGGTCGAGCTCGAGGAGATCCACGACGTGGTCATGAGCCTGATGGAGCTGGCCGAGGAGCACGACGGCGAATACGACGGCTGGGAGACGTCGGTGGAACGGGACAAATGACGGAAGCGATGGCCGATCGGAGAGCGTTCGCTAGGAGCCCGTCGGGGAGAAGATCAACGCAAAGGCGCAGAGACGCAGCGGCAGGGCAAGGACCGGAAGCCTGGGTGGGGCGATGGTGTGAGGGACGAGGGCCAACCGTGCACGGCTGGCTCGCCGGGTCAGCGTCGGGCGCAGCCACGAGCCGAGCGTGTTACGCGGCGACCATCGCAGGTATCGAGGTGATCGTGGTGAGCGTGGACGTGGACGGCGCTGGGGACGAGGCAGCGGCGGCGGCGCTTCGAAGAGCACTGCGCAAGGCGGATGCAGACCTCGCAGCGACGGTCGAGGTACGGGGCGAATACCTCAAGTAGGATTCGGCGCGTGGACCTTGCGATACCTGTCGGTCGTGCCGGACTAGATACGCTCTTCCACCGCGGCGTCCCCAACGAGATTCGAACTCGTGTACCAGGGATGAAAACCCTTCGGAGCGTGACCTTCAAGTGGTCGATGTCGCGCGCCTTTTCGCTCCGAAGGGCATAATTCCTGAGCGTCGGGTTCGAGACGGGCCTGCCCCGGAGTCGCCGCGAGTCCACACGAGTCGCCCCTGGTCGTGGAGACGTTTTGGAGACGGGCAGGGCTCGAGCGAGGCACGTCTGTCACGATTAGCGGTCGGTCGTCCACGTTGATCGCAGAGGACGTGCTCGGACAGCTGTCCCGGAACTCTCCTCGTTGCGCTTCCTGCCCGGGTTCTGTCGCCCCGTGTCTGTGTGCTGCCGACGGGGACGCGGCGAACCGGGGGCAGAGCAGCTTGCCGCGCTGCCAGTGGCACCTCGCCAAGCCGCTGTCCCGATCGAACCGGACTGGACCGAAGAGCTGATCGCCGCCCCAGTCTGCGTTGAGCTTCGCGAACCTGCGGTTGAAGATGTCGCTGACGAGCACGCGGCCTTGATCCGGCGTGAGCACGCCGACCCGTACGAGCTTCTCGACCATGTCGGTCCTGCGCTCGTCGAGCGCGGCCTTCATGTTGCTCGCTGCGATGAAGCCGTGCGCAGTGTAGTCGACGTCCTGGGCCTTGTGGCGGTGTGCGACCGCGGCGAAGTGCCCGGCTAGGATCTGATCGACCGACTCGAGGGCGGCCTGGAGAGTGTTGGCCGCTGTGCTGAGCGTGGTCCACAGCCCGGCGAGAACCGGCACCGCGCTGCCGTGCGAGAACACGAACGCCTGACGACGGCCGACGTCGATGTTGGCGTCGAGGATCTGCATTTACCCAGCGCGCGGGCGGACGTCACAGGGCAGGAGTTCGTCGTCGACCAGCGCAACCTTGGGCGCCGAGCCGATCGCCGCCTGCGGCTCCTAGCGCACGCGGAACTCGAACGATTCGTCGCGGCAGAAAAAGACCCGCTGCGAGTTGCCGTCGGCGCGAGGGTCCGACAAGAGGCGCTTGAACCGAAGGAACACGCCGACCCACTGCTCCTGGGTGGAGGTGGCGACTTCGGTGGGGATGCCGGTAGAGTTGACGGGCAGGTTGACGGTCTGGCCGGTGCCGAAGAACACGCGCTGACCGATGCGGTCGTAGGCGCGTCCGGGCGCAGACAGGTCGATGGTGAGGTACGCGATGGGGGCGTGCAGTAGGGGCTGCGCCGGCGGCGACGTGTTAGACGCCGATGTCCGCGGCCACGTTGTTGTCGGCCTTGTCGAGCAGCTCGAAGCTGACGTCGATCGAGGCCTCGGTCACCTTCTGCCTAGAGAAATTACCGACGCGGTCCGCCATGCCTGATGCCTTCGGGGAGGCAGATGGGGTGCGCGACGTATGGAGGACAACGGCTGCCACGAGCCCCGCGTCCCGTCGCGTTTCGCAGGCCTGATTCGCGACCGACGAAGCCGGTATCGGACAAGTGAAGCTGGGGCGACGATTCTGTGACAACGACCGCGGCGTGATGCTCGATCGTCAGGCCGACGGGTCCGCCACCGTGTCCTGCGCCACGCCGGGGCGCGTTGCGCCGGTTCCCAGCGCGGCGAGCAGCCCTTCCCTGCCGACCGGCGGCGCCAGCAGCCAAGGAACCAGGGCGACGCGTTCGGCAAGCCCGTCCGCAACTTCGTCCAGATACGCAGGCTCGTTTGCCTGGCGGCTCGCCAGCACCGGGTCCTCGGTACGAAGAGGCGCCAGGGCCTGGTTGATCACCCAGCCGAACGGCTTGATGCCTGCTCGCAATAGATCCTGCTGGAGCCGCGCTGCTTCGTGAACCGGCGTCGCTTCCGGCAGCGTGACCAGCAAGATCCGCGTAAACGCCGGGTCGCGCAGGCGCGGCAGCAGCTCGCGAACGGCCTCGGGCATGCCGCTGGATTGGCGCAGGACCTCTCGATGGTACGCTTCGGCCGCGTCGAGCAGCAGGATCGTGTGACCGGTCGGCGCGGTGTCGAGAACGACGAACCCGTCCTTGCCCGCCGCCACCGTCCGCGCAAACGAGCGAAACACAGCGACCTCCTCGGTGCATGGGGAGCGAAGGTCCTCGGCGAGCAAGGCACGTCCCTGGTCGTCGAGGCTCCCGCCCGCTGTCGCCATGACCTCATCTCGGTACGCGCGAGTCTCGCTCTCGGCGTCGATTCGCCCGACGTGCAAGCCTGCGGGCGGACGCTCGACGGACCACGACACATGGGCGGCCGGATCCGTCGTGCTGAGCCGCACCTGGTGTCCCCGCCTCGCAAGTTCGAGCGCGATGGCGGAAGCGACCGTCGTTTTGCCCACCCCGCCCTTGCCCATCGTCATGATGACGCCTTTGCCTCGGCTCTCGAGCTCGTCGACGAGCCGCACGAGCGGCGGCAGCACGCGAGGCGTGGTCACGCGCACCCCTCCGTCCGCAGCTTCGGTCTGGTCCCCGAACATCGTTCGCAGGGCATCGACGCCGAGCAGGGGGCGCGCGTTGAGCCGGACTTCGGTGCGCGGCAGCGCGGCCAATCCATCCGGAATGCAAGCCAGCGCCTCCTTGCCGCGACGTTCGAAAGCCACCGCGACCCGGTCGTTCGGATCCGAAGCCGTGAAGGTGCCGTTGAGCACGAGACGCTGGTTGGAGACACCCAGCTCCCGCAGCTCCCGGCTCGAACGCTCGGCCTCGCGAAGCGCCGCTGGCTCTGCGCGGCTCACCAGAATCAGGGTCGTTTGCGCGCTGTCCGTCAGCGTCTGCACGGAGGCAGCGTAGAGCTTCTGCTGGTGCTCGAGGCCGGCCAGCGGGCCGAGGCATGACGTGCCTGTCGTATTCGTCTCGAGGAACGACGACCATGCCTGAGGCAGAGACAGAAGCCGCAACGTGTGGCCGGTCGGCGCCGTGTCGAAGAGCACGTGGTTGTACGAGCGGGTCCTTTCAGGATCGCCAAGCAGTCGCGAGAACTCGTCAAAGGCCGCTATCTCGATCGTGCACGAGCCCGACAGCTGCTCCTCCATGCTGCGCACGGTGGCGTCCGGCAACACTCCGCGATAGGGACCTACCACTTTCTCGCGGTACTCGGCCGCGGCCACCTCGGGATCCAGGTTCATGGCGTCGAGCCGCGCGGCGCCCGGTACCGCAGTGGGCGACGAGCCGAGGTTCACGCCGAGCACCTCGTCCAGGTTCGAGGCCGGATCGGTGCTGACCAGCAGGACCCGTCGCCCCTGGTCGGCGAGAGCGATGGCTGTGGCGCATGATATTGAGGTCTTTCCGACACCACCCTTGCCGGTGAAGAACAGGTATCGGGTCGTCGTGGTCGCTTGCATGTCTTCTCGTCCTGATTTCTGTCACGCCTTGTAGACCAGCATCGATGCGCTACCGAGCAGAAGCACGCCGCAGACGACCTTGAGGACCGTCAGGCCGCGGGATTTCGAATTCCAATCCAGCCAGCGTTG
>JAJZQG010000142.1 GCA_021847645.1 Myxococcales bacterium | reverse complement strand
GGTAGGTACCCTCCTGCTCGATGGGGTTCTGGGTCGCCATGACCAGGAACGGCTCGGGCAGCTTGTAGGTCTCGTCGCCGAGCGTCACCTGGCGCTCCTGCATGGCCTCGAGCAGAGCGCTCTGCACCTTTGCGGGCGCCCGGTTGATCTCGTCGGCCAGCACGATGTTCGAGAACACCGGGCCGCGCTTGGTGACGAATCCGCCGTCGCGCGGATTGTAGATGAGGGTGCCGACGATGTCGGCCGGGAGCATGTCGGGGGTGAACTGGACGCGGCGGAACTGCGCGGCGAGGGTGCCGGCGAGGGTCTTGAGCGACAGGGTCTTGGCCAGGCCGGGTACGCCCTCGAGCAGCACGTGGCCGCTCGCCAGCAGGCCTACGAGCAGCCGCTCGACGAGGTAGCGTTGGCCCACGATGACGTGGGCGATCTCCTGCTCCAGGGGAGCGACCCAGTGCGAGTGGCGCCGGACATCCTCCTGCAGGGCCTGGATGCTCGCATTGCCAACTCCTTGTGCGAAGGAGCTGGGGCGTGGTCCATCTGTCGATACTTGCATTTGCATGTAGACCTCTCTGACGTGGGCTCGAGGCTCGGAAACACCCGGAGCATGGAGCCCCCGTCCTGCGCCGACCTTTCCCCAACATTACATTCGTGTCATGGAAGCGGTCCGGCGCGCCGCGGCGCGCACACTTCTCCCGGGCTCCCCTCGAAGCCCCCGAGAACCCGCTCGTCACGCGCCGGTCAGAGCTTGCCGCCGAACCGATCGTCCGCGACCGGCTCCCGCTCGCCCCGCTCGATCTCCTGTAGCCGCGGCTCCAGCCACCCGCAGCGCGCGTCGGGCACCGCGTCGAAGGCCGGCACGTAGGGCTTGATGTCCAGCACCGGGGTGCCCTCGAGCATGTCCACGCCCGCGACGCGAAGCCGGCTTCCCTCGATGCCGAGCAAACGCACCACCGTCATCCCGATGGGATTGGGCCGCGACGGGGCACGGGTCGCGAACAGGCCACGAAGGGTCGAGTCCAGATAGGGGGTGACCTGAAGCTTGCTGGGCCCGGCCTTGTGAAACAGGTAGAGAATCACCAGGTGGCTGAATCCCTCGATATCCGCAAGTCCCTTCGCGTAGGCGGAATCGACGACAATCTCGCCCTCGAGGTCGCTGCGCAGCCGCCCCTGCACCGGAGCCGTGTTCGACGACGAGAGCGGTGTGCGGATGACGCCGATCGGGACAAGCGGGGGCAGCGCTGCACGCCCGGCGTTGGCATCGGGGAGCTGGACCATCGCGCCGCCCGAATAGCGCGCAGCCAGGTCCACGTAGAGCGCCTTGGCCCATACCGTCATGTCCCGGTGGCGATCGTCGATATCGCCAATGACTCGCACCGGCACGCCCACTGCCACCTTGTCGGCAGGGACCTTCTGCCCATTCTTGACCAGCCCCGCTTCCCCGATCAGCGCGCGCTCACCCACCTCCGAGAAGTCGCTGACCACCGCCCGCATCCCGATCACCGCGCCGTCGCGGATCGTGGCGTTGTGGATCATCGCCCCGTGGCCGATCGTCACGCGCGCGCCAATTCGCGTCCAATCCTCCGGCCGTGCGTGGATGATCACGCCCTCCTCCACCGCGGTCTCGTCCCCGATCTCGATCGAGCCGTAGTCTCCCCGCAGAATGGCACCGTGGCCCACGTAGCAGCGCGCCCCGATGAGCACGTGACCGATCACGGTGGCGGTCGGAGATACGTAGGTCGAAGCGTCGATTTGCGGACAGCGTCCTTCGAAGGCGTAGATGGGCATGCGAGCGTCTCCAGCGACCGAGGGACGCCGCTGCGGTGCGGCGGCTCGTGCGCGTGCACCCTACCCCTGCACACGGCGGCTGCAAAGGCCTGGCGGGACGGGCCGATTCATGGCGGACAATGCGGGGACTCACAGGTTCGCGCCGATCGGACCAGTGAGCGGGGCGTATCCGCAGAAGGCACCGATATTGGGCACGAGGAGCACACCGTGCTAGACCACATCCGAAAAGCCTTCCGGAAAACTAGCAGCTAGGAACAAGCAACAGGAACGCGAACACGGAACGCCAGCGAAGCTCGGCGGGGAAACGAAGGGCACCAGAGGTCGCGTGCGGCCGATTTTCGATCGATTCTCTGTTCGAATTCCCGTGTTCCTGTTCCTAGTTCCTAGTTGTTTTCTGCGCGATGGGCTTTTCGGATGAGCTCGTGCTAGTCTCTCACCTTGGCGATTCGGTTGCCTGTCCCATGACCCGCGTCGCCGCTGGAGGCTCATGAACGCTCCTCGTCCCTTCGCCGGTCGTGCCTTTGCGTTGTACCTCGCCGCGGGTGTCATGATCGCAGCCGCATGCGGCGGAACGGTCCGGCAGGAAAGCACAGGCGGCTCGACCGGGACCGCGGCCGGTGGCGGCGCTGGCGCCAATCTCGGAGGTAGCGGGGGAATCGGCGGCAGCTCGGTCGGCGGCAGCTCGGTCGGCGGCTATCCCGGAGCGACGGGCGGATACGCCGGTGCGACCGGAGGTTTTGGCGGCGCGACAGGCGGCTACGGCGGCACGTGCGTCGATACGGGCTGCGGCCCCGACCAGGCGCCTTGCTGCGTCCCCGGAGGACAGGGATGCCTGTCGCCGGATGGGACATCGTGCGAGTGCGGCTTGGATGCGCGCTGGCACTGCCTGGGCGGCGCGGGGGGCATGGGCGGGACAGGCGGCTGCTCGGGAACCGCGTGCGGTCCTGACCTAGCCCCGTGCTGCACGCCGGGCATGGGCTGCGCCAACACGGGACCTGGCAGCATCTCCTGCTCCTGCGGTCCCGACTACACGTGGCATTGCAGCGGCTCGGGCGGGACAGGTGGCATCGGAGGCAGCGGTGGCAGCCCCGGGTGCAGCGCCTCCACCTGCGCGGCCCCGTTCACCTGCTGCGGCTCGACGTGCGTCAATCCGCAAAACGACCCGTACAACTGCGGAGCTTGCGGCATCGTGTGCGGCGGCGCCCATCCCTATTGCAGCCACGGACAGTGCGCGTCCACGCCTTGCTTCGAGACCAACGCCTGCACGCCGTACTCGTTCTGCTGCGGCAACGTGTGCTGCGGTAATGGTCAGTTGTGCTGCGATGTCCAGGGCCCCGGACCGAGCTCCGGGCCGTCGTGCTTCACACCGACCCCTTCCGAGCCGACCTGCCCGCTGGGCTGTCCCTGGTGTCTGTGAGATTTGCCGACCAGGCCGCGACCGGGATCCGCCGGACGCTTCTGGGTCAGAGGCATTGACCGACCGCTTGGTTGGGTTCAGCTCCCTTTGTGCAGTTGTCCCGGTTCCCGTCGCGCCTTGCGCCACGCGTCCATGCTGACCGGGCCGGCACCGAACCACGCGAGCAACAACGCGCCGCCGAGCATCGAGACGTTCTTGAGGAACATCACCTGCTGCAGCCGCGCCGCGATCGGGTCCGTCACCGCCCAGAACCGGTGCATCATGAGGGTGACCGGAACCAGGAACAGGACCAGGGCCCACGCTCCCACCTTGGTGCGGTATCCCGCTGCCACGCTCAGGCCTCCGAGGATCGCCAGAATGCCCGCCAGCGGGACGGCGATGGAGGCCAGCGGCACCCCCTGCGATGCCGCGTAGGCGACCGTCCCTGGCGAGAACTGACCGAGCCCGCCGACAACGAAGATGGCCGCGAAAAGGGCCCTGCCGATCGGTACGAGGTACTGCCCGATAGCCTGCTCGCCGGCCTGGGAATGGCGCTCCGACGAATCCAACTGCGATGTTGCGACATGGGTGTTCATGAAGTCCTCCGCGGGCCGGCCTGGCTTCGCCCCGGTCCCGCTCACGGTCTGATGCCGCCGAGTCGGTGACGGAGTCGCGCTCACGACACGGATCGGTACACGCCCCATCCGATCAGGCGCGCCGCTTAGCTCGACGTTCCCGGGAACGCTCCGCGTGGTGGCGCCCCCCGTAGCCGATCGAGTCCGGCCCCTCGTGGGCGCAGCCTAGCCAACCGGCCACCGGCAACCGGTTGAGGCACACGCTGGCACAGCATGTCCGCGTCGCCCGACCCCCCGGCCGCACTATCGTCAAATCGCGCTCGAAACGGCCTCAAATCCACGCGGCACGGGGATTGCGTCTCTCTGGGTCAGCAACCCATCAACAGCCCTGGAGACCGCCATGCAGCTCCGATCCAAGTCACGCTTCGTCGTCCCCGCCGTCCTGGCCGCTACCCTCGCCGCCGCGTGCGGAGGCTCCACCACCTCGACCCCCGAGGGTACCGGAAGCACGCCGCAGGCTGCCCAAGAGGCCCGCTCCACCAAGGCGCAAGACGTGAATCCCACGGTCTCCGACGCGGACTTCGCGACCTTCGTCGGTGACAACAACGACTTTGGCTTCGACCTGTACCGCCAGGTGGCCCCGGAGGCGACCGCGAACGTGTTCCTGTCGCCGGCCAGCGTGTCGGTGGCGCTCGCGATGACCTATGCCGGCGCGCGCAACCAGACCGCGACGCAGATGGCCACTGCCCTGCACTTCACCCTGCCCGAGACGACCCTGCACCCGGCCTTCGACAAGCTGGCCCTGCAGCTCGCGTCGCGCAACATCGCCACGCACAAGACCGAGGAGGGCGACAAGAGCATCAAGCTCAACCTGCTCAACTCTGCCTGGGCGCAGAAGGGCTACGAGTTCGTTCCGGCGTATCTCGACACCCTTGCCGTGGACTACAACGCAGGCGTCAAGCTGCTCGACTACATGGCCGATCCCGACGGCTCACGCCAAACCATCAATGCGTGGGTGGACCAGCAGACCGAGCACAAGATCACGGACCTGCTGCCGGATGGCTCGATCGACACCTCGACGCGGCTGGTGCTGACCAACACGCTTTACTTTTACGGCACGTGGGCCTCTGTCTTCGACCGGAACGGCACGTCGGACGGGGTCTTCCACGCGGCGGGCGGGGACATCAACGTGCCGATGATGCACGGGACCCGGTTCATCGGATATGCCGAAGGGGACGGCTGGCAGATGTTCGACCTGCCGTATGACGGCAACCAGCTTGAGATGACGGTGATTCTGCCTGCGGAGAACCGGTTCGCAGAGGTTCGCGGCGAGCTGACCAGCGCCTGGCTCGACGGCGCGGTGGCCCAGATGAACGCCTATCAGGGCGAGGTGTCGTTGAGCCTGCCGAAGTTCAAGTTCACCTGGGGCACGGAGTCGCTCAAGGCCCCGCTGCAGGCGATGGGAATGACGGATGCGTTCGAGTACCCGGCGGCGGACTTCTCGGGCATGGAGCCCAAGAAAGAGCTGTACATCAGCGATGTGTTCCACAAGGCATTCGTGGGTGTCGACGAGGATGGGACCGAAGCGGCGGCAGCCACGGCGGTCGTGATGAACGCGGGAGCGGCTCCCGCGCAGCCCAAGGTCGTTGACGTGAATCGTCCGTTCCTGTTCGTGATCCGGGACGCCAGCGGGGCGATCCTGTTCCTCGGCCAGGTGGCCGATCCGTCGAAGAGCTGAAGCCATTGCTCACCGCGGACAACGGGTCCGGCGGTCGGTGCGCTGCGCGAGCTTGTGGCGAACCCCAGCCCGAACCCTGCCGTTCTCACACACTAACCTCAAGCTGCCCGTCCGTGCCTCTACGGGCCCACGCGACGTGAGGTCACGCCCCGACGCGGCGTGGCAAATCAGCCTCGGGCTGCGAGCATCACGCGAAGCTTGCGGGGACCGTGCGCCAACAGCGCCTTGCCAACCAGGTCAGAACCGCAAGCCGAGCGCGGCGGACGCGCCGAGACTCCACCGCAGCACCGGCCCACCGGCGGCACGCGCACCTCGGGCTGCTGCTGTGCCGTCGAAGCCCACCCAGGAAAAGTGCAGCGGATCGGGCAGATCGAAGCGGAATCCGGCGAGGGCCTCGCCACCAAACGCCCAGCCGGAGTACCTGCGCTCAGCCACGTAGCCGGCCGGCTCCACCCGGGCCGCGTCGCGCCGTCGCAAGGTCTGCCAGACGATCTGCGCGGAAGGACCGAGCCCTGCGCGCGCTGTGAGCGAGTCGGTTAGCGCCCACCGGTACTCGGCCCGGAGCTCGGCCCCGGCCCACCGCTCATTTACCTCGTTGGCATCGTTGAGCGCGCTCCCGAAGCCCCCGTCGAAACCTCCCACGACCGCCCACTCGCCCCACGTACGGCCATATCGTGCGCTGGCCTGGTACGCGAGGTCGAGCGTGGAAGTCGCCGGCAGCAGGCTCGCCCCGAGCTCGATCTCGTTCGGGCGCAGCACGATCGCCCCTCCCTTGCTGGCGAGAGCCTCGAGGGCGACGTCGCGGAAGTCGTTGGGCTGCAAGTCGCGCTGCTCACGCTCTGCGAGGGTGAGCTCGGCCGCACCGCCCTGGGCGCCGTTGCGACGTTGGACCAGATATCGCCCGGCAGGCAGCGCGAGCACCACCGGACGGGAGGGGTCGCTCCAGACTTCGGCGACAACCGTGCGCGAGCGAATGCCATAGACGAGGTATTGGGTATCCGCGCCCTCGGGAAACGCGAGCCTGGCCGTGGAGGGCCCGGTGCGGGTGAGCACGATCGGCTCGGACTCTCGCACGTCGTAGCGCGCTGCCGGCCGCTGGAGCACGCCGCTCGACTTCGCCGATCGAAACAGCGTCTGGTGATAGGCATAGCTGTATGACTCGCCGAGCGTAACCTGGTGATCTCCGTTGGTGTCGGCTGCTCCGCGCAGGCCCGTGACCCAAGCGTGGGTGAAGACCGCTCCCCCCAGGTCGTCCGACTCCTGTGCCGCCTCTCCATCTGCCGACGCATACAGCCAGACCGTGCCAACCGCCTCCGCGTTGCGATGCAACGAGATGGCAAACGCCGGCGCGGCGGACATGCCCTTGGGGCGAGTCGGGTCGGTCGTGCGGCAGGCGTCGAGCACCACGACGCGCAGTAGTGCCGGCACAGCGCCGATTCGCATGGACAGCTCGGACAGGGGTAGTGTTTCGCCACCCAGGTGCAGGTTCTCGCGATCGCCGTGTCCACTGAAGTAGAAGATGAGCGTGACCTCGTCGGGGCGATGCATCGCGGCCAGGGACACGGCCCGATTCAGCGCCTCTCGAAGCTGTTGCGGCGTGGCCTGCGGCACGAGTAAGGCGTTGTCGCGCGCCACGCCGCCGAGCGATAGAAACACGGCCGCAACCTTTGCGGCATCTTCTTGGGCATGATGCAGCGGACGCTCGCCCGGCAGCCCCTCGGATCGGCTCGCCGCCACCAGGATGCGAACCGGCTCGGCCCGCGCCGCCGCACTGGCCGTCGCGACGACCACAAACGCCAACAGCCCCGACAGCGCGCGCGCCACCGCCGTGCGAACGGGTCGCGTCTCTGCGCTGCGGACCAGGCGGCTGCTCATGAACCTCTCAAGGTCGTGGCTCCACGGTCACCGGTACCACGATGACGGCACTGAAGTCGCGGCTGATGCGAGCTTTCTCCACCGCGTCCGGCGATCCGACCAGCACCCAGCCGTCCGTGGGCGATTCGTCGAAGCGCACCGACTGTTCGGAGTAGTGCGTTCCCTGCCCTAGCACGCGGGGCGCGAGCAGCTCGACCCACGTGCCGTCCTTGCCCAGTACTCCTGCTTCAATCGGCGCCGGAACGTCGACGCCAACCTCGACCCGCAGCCGATCGCCCGCGCGCACGGCGACCGGACCGGTCGAGCGGTCTTGCACGCCGGCACGGTCCCGGACCACGGCGACCTGAAGACGCCCTTTGAAGCGCGAAGCCGACGGAGCTGACATGCCGGAGACAACCACCGACGGCGTGATCCCGTGCTGCGGTGCGCTTGGGACCGACAGGTAGAGCAGCACCGCTGCAGCCGCTGCCAGCGGCCCGCCGATCCACGCGATCGTGCGCCACCGAACCCCGGATTTCATGACATGGCGCGCGCGGACCGCCTCCACGAACTGCTCGGCAGAAGCGCCTTGCATTTGCGCGAACTCTTGGGCTCCGGCCGCCAGGTGCTCCACATATGCCCTGCACTCCGCGCACGCCTGCACGTGTCCGCGGGTCTCGCCGTCGCCGTCGCCCGCTGCCAGCTCCTCGAGCCGGATCGCCGAAGGATGCTCAGTCAAGGCCCCCTCCCAGCACGCGCTCCGCCCGCTCCCGGATCGCCTGCACCCTCTTGTTCACGGTCACCCGCGACCGCCCGATGTCTTGGGCAATCTCGCCCTGGCTCATGCCCTCGACGAACGCCATGATCGCGATCTGCTGGTCGTCGTCATCGAGACGGGCGATGAGGCTCAGCACGGCGCTGCGCAGCACGGGGTCGACGCCGGGATGGATCGGCTCCACGCCCTCGCCATCGGTTGCCAAGGGAAGGGCGAGGTGACGTCGATTGCGACGCATCTGGTCGAAGCAGCAGCGTTCGGCCACGCGCAGCAGCCATCGCAAGGGCCTGTCGACCGTTCGGAGCGTGGCGCCGTGGGCCATGACCTTCATGAACGCCTCTTGGAGGGCGTCGTCCGCCGCGGCGGACTCACGAAGCAGCAGCCGGCAGCGGCGCTGCATGAAGTAGCCATAGCGACGATAGATCTGGGCCACTTCGGCATTGGTGAGCTCTCCGTGGGCCTGGATGTCCAACCTTCACCCCGTGGACGGCAGCGACCAGCCGCCTGGCGCGCGGCCGGCCAGCGCGACAGCACGCGACGCGCTGGCACCATGCTCGATCAACGAACGGCGCAAGGCCAACCTGCGGGCGCCGGCTGGGTCGCGTCCAGAGCATAGCACTCGGAGGTGCAGTCGGTGCCGGAGCAAACGCCAGCCTGGATGCAGCTTTCCCAGTAGTAGGCGCGGCCGTCCGCCGAGCACTTCAGCCCCGGGTCGTCCGGCTTGGGGAACGAGCTCGGCAGTCCCACCCCAGACCCGGAGCTGCCCGTCGAGCCGGCGGGCGATTCGCACATCCACTCGGCAAGCCTCGGGTCGGCCGACAGCGGCAGGGAAATCACGCTATCGACCGGGAGGAACTTCGTCTCGAACGACATGGAATCGCCGTTCGACGGCGTGTACTCGGGGAAGCAATAGGGGACCTGATCGGTCGTGTCAGTGCTCGGCGGCATCGACAGGAGATTGAATCCCAGGGACGGCGCATGGCCGTCGGTGTCCACAATACTTGCTGGGATGGTCCCCTGGAACCAAGTCAGCAACAAGGAGTCGGTCGCTCCCACGATCCGGTCCACGAACGCCGTGTCCGTGGGGCCGGCCAGATCGAGCATACCGTTGCCATTGAGGTCTTCGTAGGCCACGATGCCGCCGATAGCCATGCGGAAATCGGTGGAACTCGATGCGTCGGGGTTGCCCTTCGGATCGGTCATCAGGGCCGACTCGGGCGGTGGCGCCACCAGCTCCAGGCTGAACTGCGACGGAAACACCGGCTGCACGGCAACGTCCTGCGCCACGCTGTAGGAGCCGCTGTTGCCTCCCGCATAGTTGACCCAGATGACGGCGACCCGGACGTCGGACTTCACATTGATGGCGTCCGGGTTGGTCAACTGGCCGCGCAGAACGGCCAGCGGCTCGAGGGTTCCGGGATCGTCGGCGAGACTTCCGCAGGCCGAAGAGGTCAGGGCAGCGAAGAGACAAGCTGAGAACAAGGCGATTCGACGCATGACACGCTCCTTGAGGGTAGCACGGTTCGGGTTCGGCTGACTTCACCCGCACAGACGTCGCCAGGGGCTCGGGCTGTAAACACGAAGTTGGGGGCTCCGCTGTTTTTTTCGGACGGGCCTCCTGACGCTCGCCGTGTGTGCGGATCCAAGCGCGAGCGTCACTGGTCATCGCCTTCGTCCTCGACGCGCACGTCGGACTCTCCAGGGCGTTGATCCCCATGCCACGCTGTGTGTGCGTCGTGGGACCGGGGGAAACGGTCGGTCTCCGGCTTGGCGGGCAGCGGCCCATCGGCTATCACAACCGCTGTGCCCAAGCGCTTGGTGGCGCCGGGCTGCACAAGAGGATCGCATGACAACACGCACCGCGCGCGGCACGCTCGTCGCGCTCCTTCTCGCCACCCTCGGAAGCCTTTCTTGCGAGCAGACCAAGCCCGCACAGGCCCCCCGCCAGCCTTCGGCTCCAGCCCCGGTCGCCGCCTCGCCTTCCGCGCCCGCCCCCGCAGCCAACGCCGTACAGGTCGAGCTCTTCGTGATGTCGCAATGTCCGTACGGCGTCCAGGCCGTCAACGCGATCAAGCCCGCCATCGAAAAGCTCGGGCCCGACGTTGCCTTCCGGCTCGACTACATCGGCGATATCGACGGCAACGGCACGCCGTCGTCAATGCATGGCCCCGACGAGGTCATCGGGGATATCGCCCAGCTTTGTGCAGCGCGCTACGCGCCGACGCGATTCCTCGACATGGTGGCGTGCCAGAACGAGCACGTCCGCGACGTGGCGAACAGCTGGATGCTGTGCGCCAGAACCGCCGGATTGCCCGTCGAGTCGATCGCCAAGTGTGTCGCCGGTCCGGAGGGCGGCCAGCTTCTCGCCGCGTCGTTCGCACGCTCGGCGGCGAAGGGCGCAACCGGCAGCCCGACCATCTACATCGCGGGCAAGCCGTACGAGGGAAGGCGCGGGACCAACGATTTTCTTCGGAGCGTGTGCGCGGAGTACAAGGGGCCTACGGCGCCGGCGGCGTGCAAGGACGTGCCCGAGGCGCCCACGGTCAACGTGATCCTGGTGAGCGACAAGCGCTGCTCCGACTGCGAGACCGATCAGGTGGCGGACGCGGTGCGTGCCAGGATCGTGCGGCCGAAGCTGGACGTGGTGGACTACGCCGACGCGCGCGGCAAGGCGCTGTGGGAAGAGACCGGCCGCGGTCCCCTGCCCTTCCTGCTGTTCGATGACACGCTCGATGCGGACGACGAGGCGCACGAGATGGTGGCGGACGGGTTGCACCCGGCGGGACGGTTTCGCAAGTTGGATCTGGACGGCAACTTCAGGCCGGAGTGCGCCGACGACGGCGGGTGCAAGCTGCCGGGGTGCGCGCAAACCTTCGCATGCCGCAAGGAGCAGCCCAACACGCTCGAGCTGTTCGTGATGTCGCACTGCCCTTACGGGATTCGGGCGTTGAATTCGATGAAGGAGGTGCTGGACAACTTCCACGGACGCGTGGACTTCCGCGTGCACTACATCGCGCGTGGAACCGCGAAGGACGGCTTCCAGTCGATGCACGGTCCCTCCGAGGTCGAGGAGAACATCCGCGAGCTGTGCGCGATCAAGAGCTACGCCCGCAACCAGCGATTCATGGACTACATCCTGTGCCGCAACAAGAGCATCGGCGACGCGGCCTGGGAGTCGTGCGCCGCAGGCGCGATCTCGGCGGCGACGATTCGCAGCTGCGTGCAGCGCGAGGGAGCGCGGCTGCACGAGAACGACATCGGGATAGCGCAAGCGTTGGGCATCGGCGCGAGCCCGACCTGGGTGGTCAACGGCAAGTACAAGTTCGAGGGGCTCGACGCGGAGACGGTCCGTCGCAACTTCTGCGAGCACAACCCGAAGACGCCGGGCTGCGAGAACAAGCTTTCGGGCCCGGACGCGCAGGGGCCGGCCACGGGCGGCGGCTGCGGGAACTGATGCGAATACCCTCGGCGCGGCTATGGCGCGCGCCGATTTTACTTGCGCGTGGCGACCATCAGGCATGGACCGGCCGGCTTGGTGTAGCCGATGGCGAAATCCAGGGGCGGGATATCGGAGCGCCCCTCGTACGCACGCTTCAGCGCCCTCTGGGGACGCGGGTCGAATAGCGGATTGACCCCTACGAAGCGACCGTAGAGCGCCACGTTGAAGCTCGCCAGAAGGTCGGAGTACTTCACACCCGTCTCGTCCTGCACCAGCTCCTTCGTGCGCTCGACGATGATGTCCCGCAACAAGCTGAACGGGGGGAACTGGAGCAGGTGCGAGGCCGCCTTGATCAGCACGTGGTCCTCCGCAGCCCGCTCGATCGTCCGCCGCGCCGTGGTTTCCGCGCGCAAACCGTTGTTGCTCAGATCCGCGTCCAGGTAATCGAGCAGCACGATCTTACCGTTGTGGTCCCGCAGCCAGAGCCGCAGCGACGACCAGTCTTCGCGCAGGATGTTGGGCGACTCGATCACCGTCACGTCGTTGGCCTTGTCGCCCAATCGCAGGGGCGCGGCATGGATGACGTCGTAGCCCTCCAGGACCGCGAAGGCCATGAGCATGCCGGAGATGCCGGTCCACGCACCGGGGACCGAGTAGCCCTTGCCCAGCTTGGCCGTCACGAAGAAGCCCTTCTGCGCGAACTGGGACATGGCTCTGGCATGCACACGGAGCGTGGCGCTCGCAGTGCGTTCGCTCATCCGCTCGATGACCGGCGGCAGCCCGCCGTCCTGGAGCGCGACCAGCACGTAGCGCGAAGCGTCCGGATAGAGGCGGTGAATCGTCAGGAAGTCCGGGCCGGAGAACGGGTACAGCACCGTCTGGCCCGCGGCAGACGACAGGTGCTGTGCAGCCCAAGCGCGCATGCCCTTTCCGGACTTGTCTTCGAATTCGTCCATGGCGGGCGCGAGCTTGCTGTTCTGGTCGCGCACGGCCTCAACAGCGGTGGTGGAGGGCGGGTCCACGGGCTGCCCGGCAAGCATGCGGGCCGAACGCATCAGCAGCGTGTCGACCTCGACCGGTTCGGACGGGGGCTGCGCTGCGGCGGCGGATGCCGCTGGCGGAGGGGCGACCGAAGGCGGGGCCGCGGGAGGTGTCGGCGCCGGAGGCGCGGTGTTCGACGGCCAGGCGACTTCCCCGGGCTGCACCTGCGGTGGGGACATGGAGTCGCCGCATCCGAGCGGTGCGAGCAGAGCGAGGACAACACACGCACCAAGAGCCTTGGCGATCGGCATGGACAGTCTGTAAGACATGATGGTGGACCGCGGAACGATCGGACTGCAGGAGGGTGGCACGAGAGGTATGGGGCGAGGATAGCAGGCGGCAGAGCACGGGGCGAGAATCGGGTGTCGGTGGCAGGGCCGCTGCGAATCCGCGGCCAACCGCCTACGGGGACGGCGTGCAGCGCGCCCTGCTCGAGGGCCAAGGGGTCGGGGTCGACGCGCGGTGACGCTTGTCCGCGGAGAGAGTCCGGGTGGTCCGGACCCACGGTTGCGCCGAAGCTCACTCCTTCACAGCGCACGACTCGGCGACGCCGAGCCACACCTGGTCGAAGTGGCCCCAGGCCGCGGTCCTGCCGAATCGCACGGCCACGCGGGGTTTTCGGTCCAACAGCCGCACCCGGCACTCGGCAACGAAGCGCTTCTGCTTGGCCCGCGGAACGAGCATCTCGCGGGCAGCGCGCTCGGCAACCGCCTTGGCGGTGAACACGCCGCCGACGATGACCTGCTCGTTCGTGGTGGTTGCGTACGGGGCGAGGACGATGTCTTCGCCCGCGGCGGCGCCCGGCGACGCCGGCCAAGGCGCGTTGGGCTCTTTGTATTCGCAATGCGCCGAGCCCACCGCGTCCGGCATCGCACACGAAAGGTCCTTGCTGTCGGCAGCGACGAGCGTGATGGGCATATCGATGACGGCGCCGGCATGATTCGGAGGCACGCCGCGGGTACCAAACCAGATGCCCGCACCGACCGTTCCGGCCGTGACGAGCAACACGACCTCAATCCAATTGTTCTTGGGAGCGGTCGGCGCGACTGTTGTCGACCTTGGCATCGTCATTGCGTATTCTCGCCGCCCGGTGAACAAGACACAAGACCACTCGAAGGCAGACGCCACCGAAACGTCCGGGCAACCATCTGCCGGCTCCGGCCGGTGGCGCCGTCTGTCAGCATCTGCCGTCCGTCGCCTGCGCAGCATTGCCGCAGACGGTCCCCTCGCGGCGGCCTGCCTGGTGATGGTCGCGCTCGGCGTGCTGCTGCGGCTGCTTCACATCGCGCACCCCGGCAGCCTGACGTTCGACGAAAATCACTTCGTCAACAATGCGAGGAACTACCTTTCCGGCAAGGCGGACTACAACGACCACCCGCCCCTGGGCAAGCTGCTCATCGCAGTAGGCATCAAGCTGTTCGGCGACAACTCCCTGGGATGGCGCGCCGCGCCGACGTTCTTCGGCATCCTGTCCATCCTGCTCGCGTGGCAGCTCGCGCGAGCCGCGTTCGGTGATCGCCGCACCGGCTGGATCGCGGCGGCGCTCATCGCCGGCGACGGCTTCTTCATCGCTTATTCCCGCACGGCCCTACTCGATGGCATGCTCACCTCCCTCGTGCTCGCAACGGCAGTGCTCACGCTCCGGGCGCGACGAGAATGGCACATATTGGTGGCGTGCGTGTCGGCCGGTCTGGCCGTGGGTATCAAGGTGAGCGCTGCCGTGCTGATGGCGCCCATCCTGCTCGTCACGCTCGCCATGTCCCAGGCGCCGCGCGTGTCAGCCCTCTACGTGGCAGTCGTTCCTGCCGTCTACTATCTCAGCTATGCGGCGGGATTCGCCATTATCCACGCTCCCTACGGCCCCATGGATGTCTGGCGCGCCACGATGGGAATGATGAACCACCACCTGGGCGAGACCCAGATGACCAACCCGCTCACGTCGCGCTTCTATACCTGGCTGATTCCCATCAAGCCGATCACCATGCGCAGCGAGGTCGGCTCCAACGGCATGATGCGCGTCATGAGCTCGCTGGGCAATCCACTGCTGTGGTGGAGTTCGTCCCTCGCCATGGTCGCGGCCTCAGCGCGGCTCGCCTGGAACGGATTGCGCTCCGTCCGGCCCGACGTCCCCGAGATCCCGCGGGCACGGAGCTTCTTGCGGCTGCACGGCCCGGCCATTGCCATGCTCGCCGTCTACTGGCTGGCGTTCATCGCGCCCTGGGTCCTGTCCCGGCGCGACTCGTATGTCTACCACTACCTACCGTCGTACGGATTCGCGATCGTGCTGGTGGCCGGCCTGCTGGGTCATGCCTACGCCAGGTGGCGACGCCCGGCTCTCGCTGCCGTGCTCGTGCTGTGCCTTGTCGCGGTGTTCTACGCGCCGGTCGCGGCGCAGCTTCCGCTCTCGCCCGACGCTCTGTACGCGCGCATCGGTTGGTGGCCCTGAGATCGCCGGCGCGGCGCGGACCGGTCGGTCAAGCCAGCGGATGGCCCGCGCGCCACGCGATCAACTCCCCCGCAATCGACACCGCGATCTCGGCCGGCGTGCGCGCGCCGATCGTCACACCGATCGGCATGCGAACGCGCGCGATCCGGTCCTCCGGCAGTCCGAGCGCTCCGAGCGCGGTCCGAATCCGCGCAGCCTTCGACTTGCTGCCCACGCCGCCGACATACGCGTAGCCCTGGCGCACTGCCCAGATCACCGCGGCCTCGTCCAACGCATGCTCGTGAGTCGCCACTACGACCGCGCCGCGCAGCGGCACGCCGTGCTCCACCGAGTCCGGCTTGCCGCACAGCGCTCGCAGCCCGACCACGCCCTCGAGACGCCGGGAATCCAGCGTGCCCGCCCGCTCGTCGACCAGCGTCACCCGGAACCCGAGCGTGGATATGAGCCGCGCGACGGCCAGGCCGACATGTCCGGCGCCCGCGACCAGCACCGGCGTGGAGCTGACCATGGGCTCGACGAGCACTTTCACGGCGCCGCCGCAGGACATGCCGAGGTCCTTGGCCAGGTTGTACTCGAGCAACTCGGGCGTGTCGTGCGCGGCGGAGAGCATCTCCTGCATGCGAACGATCACCGCGCGCTCCACGCCTCCCCCGCCGACCGTGCCTGCCGCGGTGCCGTCGCTTCGGAGCACCAGCTTCTGGCCGTGGACACTCGGGGCCGAGCCCGAACGCGCCACCACGGTCGCGATGCACACGTCGCGACCTTCGACCAGCGACTCGGAGGCCAGGCGCAGGACCTCGGCCGGGCTGGCTGCGACGGGCATGGGGAACCTGATGTCATCACTCATGGCTGTGCCTGTCAGGTACCCGAAGGCCGCCGGAATGGGAAGACGAGAGGCGGCAGGGTGCTGGCGCCGGGCGCGCAACGGTTCCCCGGCGCGTTGCGTCAATGGCAGCCTGTGCGCAGATCTCGCTGCATTCGGAGTGAAGTTCGCTTAGGCTACGCGTGTGTCGTCGTCGCAGTCGCCGGAGCGTTTTCGACTGGGGTCCCGCATTGGGACCGGCGGCATGGGAGAAATCTACCGCGCGGAAGACACGGCCACATCGGCCACAGTCGCGGTCAAGCTGCTGCGAAAAGGTGCCACACCCGAGGAGACGGCTCGTTTCCTGCGCGAGGTGCACATTCTCGCCGACCTTCGTCACCCCGGCATTGTCGACTATGTCGATCACGGTACGTGGACCGACGGCCGTCCGTATCTGGTGATGGAGTGGCTGGAGGGCGAGGATCTGGCGCAGCGGCAGCGCCGCTCGCCGCTGGGGATGAGCGATGCGGTCGAGACGGTACGTCGCGCGGCGCAAGCGATGGCCGCGGTGCATGCGCGCGGCGTGGTGCATCGCGATCTGAAGCTGTCCAACATCTTCATCGTGCACGGCAACCTGGCACGCGGGGTCAAGCTCATCGACTTCGGCGTGGTCAAGCCGCCGGAGCCCGACGGCTTCGACACGTTGCCCGGGTCGATCATCGGAACGCCCTACTTCATGGCGCCCGAGCAGGCGCGAGGCCGGCAAGTCACGCCGGCCTCGGACGTCTACTCGCTGGGTGCCGTGTTGTTCCGTCTGCTCACGGGGCGCCACGTGTTCGAGGCGGACCACATCATCGCGTTCCTGGGGCGTCTGGTGCTCGAGGATCCGCCGCTTGCGTCGAGCGTGCGGCTCGACGTGCCCGAGGCCTTGGACGTGCTGCTGGAAAAGTGTCTGGCGAGGTCGCCTGCGGATCGGCCGTCGGACGCGGGAGAGCTGGCGAGGCTTTTGGCGCGTTTGCCCGCCATCGGCAATCAACCGCCCAACTCGGACCAGAGCGCCTCGGCGATCCGGCGGGTGACGGCAGAGCAGCCTTCCCAAGTGGTTTCGCCGCCCAGGTCGGCCGTGCGCGATGCACCGTCGTCACCGCCTGCCGCGCCGGCCGCTCGCGAGCGGCGCGTGATTGCGGTGGTGCTCGCGTCGGTGCCCACGGCCGGGCTTGCGCCGGACATCGAGAGCAAGCTGCACGGCATTCTGGGAGACGGCGCGACGCTCGACGAGCTGCAGGGCGGCAGGATCATCGCGGCGCTGGGATTGCACAGGACGCTTGGCGACGAAGCGGTTCGTGCCGCGCGAGCGGCGTTGCTGCTGGCAACCACGGTATCCGAGGCGCGAGTGGCGCTCGCGACCGGCTACGCCGTGCCTGGCCGCGGGCTTGCCGGCGAGGCCTTGGAGCGCGCCGCTGCCCAGCTCGAGCGCGCCGCGCCCGGTGGCATTCGCATCGGCAAGGCCACGCAACCGCTGCTGCAAGGGCGCTTCGTCGTGCGCTCCGACGAGCTCGGCGGCGTGCTGCTCCACGAGGACATCGCAGCGTCGGACACGCACAAGGTGCTGGGCGTGGCCACGCCGACGATCGGCCGCGACGTGGAGCTCGAGCTGCTGGCGGCGACCTTCCGCACCGTGCTGGAGGACGGCGTGCCGCGTGCGGTAGTGATCATCGGCCCGACCGGCATCGGCAAGAGCCGTGTACGTCACGAGGCCACGCTGCGTCTGACCAGCGAGAACCCGGGCATCGACGTGCTGACGGCGCGTGGCGACTCGATGCAATCGCGTACGGGGCTCAGCGCGCTGGGGCGCGCGCTCAGGGCGCGCATGGGCATCCGCGACGGCGAGCCGGTCGCGCTGCAGGCCGATCGGGTAGTGCGCTATCTGGCTCAGCGCCCCTCGTGTCCGATCGACGCGGCGGCGTTCGTGGGCGAGTTCGTGGGCGTGCCCTTCAGCGACTCGTATTCGGAATCGCTGCGAGCCGCGCGGGAAGCCCCGCACGTGATGAACACGCGCATCCTGCAATCGCTCGAGTGCATCATCCGGCACGACGCGGCGTATGCGCCCCAGCTGCTGGTGCTCGAGGACCTGCACTTGCTCGACGAGACCACGGTCGAGATGATCGACTGGCTGCTGGGGTGCGAGGGGCTTCGGCTGGCGGTCTTCGCGTTCGGCCGCGACGAGCTGCTGCAGCGCTTCCCCAAGCTGTGGGAGAAGCGGTCGAGCACGCGCGTGGGGCTCGGGCCGCTGCCGGCGGCCGCGCTGCAGAGGCTCGCCGCCATGGTGGTTCCACAGTTCGACGATCGAAAGCGCCAATCGATCGTGGATCGCGCCGAGGGCAATCCGTTGTTCCTCGAGGAGCTCATGCGCCACGCGGCGGAAGGCCGCGACGAGCTGCCGGTGTCGGTCCAGGCGGTGATCCAGGCGCGTCTCGACCAGCTTCCGGCCGAGCAGCGCCAGGTGGTCCGCGCCGCCTCGGTGTTCGGCAGGCAATGCTGGAGCGACGGAGTCTCGGCGCTGCTCGGGCGCGATTGCGAGGCCGAGCTGCAGGCCCTGTCGCGCGCCGAGATCCTGGCGCTCCAGGATTCCTCACGGATCGAGGGCCAGACCGAGTGGGTCTTCCCGCAGAACGCCGTGTTCGAGACCGCGTACTCCTCGCTGGTGCCGCGGGACAAGGAGGTGCTGCACCGCGCAGCATCCGAGTGGCTGCTGATCGCCGGCGAGGAAGACATCGGATCGATCGCGCGGCACGCCGAGGCCGGCGCCGACAAGGGGCGCGCTGCGGTTCTATACGCGAGGGCCTCGTCGCAGGCCTACGCCAACGGGCAGCTCGAGGCGGCCCTGGACTTCGCCGATCGCAGCATCGCGTGTGGCGAGGACTCGGCCGTGCGCGCCCAGGCGCTGCTGCAGCGCGCGCAGATCCTGTCGTGGCTCGGACGCTACGAAGATCAGCTCGACGCCGCGGAGGGCGCCGCCTCGCTCGCCGAGCATGGCACCGATCTGTGGGGCGAGGCGCAGCGCCTGGCCGGCTCGGCGTTGCGCGAGAAGGGCCAACCGGCCGACGCCGAAACGCGCTTGTCGTGGGCGTTGTCCCACCCGCTGTCCCACCAGATGTCCGCCGCCACGCAGGCGCGCATCCACGCGGAGAGAACCCGCGCCCTGGTCGACCTGGGGCGTGCGCAGGAGGCGCGCGACGTGGCCGAACGAGCCGTCGAGATTGCCTGGTCGGCCGGGGACCACGGAACCAATGCCATGCTGCGCGCCCTGGATGCGCGCTTCATGGCCCTCGCGTTCCTCGGTGACTTCTCCGCATCGATCGACGCGGCGCGGGAGGTGGCCCAGCACGCGGATCAGGTCGGCGACGCGGCGCTCGCCACCAGGGCGCGCATCAACCTGGGCTTCGTGCTCAACCGAGTCGGTCGCTTCGAAGAGGCGCGCGAGGAGCTGGTGCGCGCCTTGTCCGACGCACGCATGCTGCGCATGCGCGCCGGCGAAGGATTCGCCCTGCACAACCTGGGCATGTGCCACGCCCGCCTCGACGATCTGGACGTCGCCATCCAGCTCGAGCGCGACGCCTGCGCGATCGGCGAGGAGACGCAGCACGCACGCCTCAAGCTCAACGCCAGGACCTATGAGGCGCTCATGCTCGTGTGGCGCGGCGGCCCCGGCGACCTGGGCGGCGCCCTCGCCCTGGTCCAGCAGGTTCGCGCCGAGGCCTCGGCGCATCCGGTCAGCGAGATCCAGGCGACCGCGACCTTGGCTCATGTGCAGATCGCACGGCATGCCTACGACGGCGCCCTGGAGGCCTGCGACGACGCCCTCGGCCGTCTCGCCCAGGTGGGCTCCCTCGAAGAGGGCGAGGAGCTGCTGCGCTTGACCCATGTCGAAGCCCTGCTCGCCACCGGACGCGAGTCGGAAGCCGATCGCGCCCTGCAAGCAGCGTGGCAGTGCGTCATCGCCCGCAGCGAGCAGCTCAGCGACCCGCTGCATCGCGAGGCGTTCCTGTCGCGGCTCTACGAATGCCAGCGCATCGTCACGCTGGCGACCGAGCGGCTGGGCTACGCTCGTCCCCGGTACGCCTCGCTCGTGCCGCCCCCCGCCGTGCCCCGGCAATCGCTCGCTCCGGACTACGACCCCGGCGCCGAAACCCAGTACGGCTTCGACCTGGGCAGCGCTAGCGCACCGCGGGATTCGAAGCGTCGAAGCTGAGCTCCCACCGGATGCTGCGCACGCCCAAGTTCGGCGGGATCGGCTCGAACGGTGACGCGCGAAGCACGGCCGCGACGCAGTTGCGATCGAATTCGTCGATGCCGCTGGGCCGGGTCACTCGCACGTTGCGCACGCGGCCGTCGGCCACGATCTCGACCGACACGAACACGGTGCCCTGTCGCAGCTCGGCAATGGCCCAGTGCGGGAACGCATGCTCCCAGTACGGCCAGAGCTTGGCGACCACGCGTCGTCGATACTCCGTCACTCGAGGATCGACGCCGGATGCGCCGTAGGCGCCCGGTCCGTAGCCCATCGGATGCGAGCGCGAGCCAGGCCCCTGCAGTCCTCCGGCGCCCGTGGGCCCGGCTCCCTTGGCGCCACCGGGGCCCTCGCCCGGACGCCCGCCGGCCGTGCTCGAGTCGATCGGCGATTGCAGCTTGGCCGCGACCTCCTGCCGGCTGTCCACCGTGTCTTGTGGCGAGCCCGCCTGGTCCGACGGGACCGACGGATCCCCCCGGTCGACCAGCGGACGCGCAAACGCGCTTGCGGCCGAGTCGCGATGATCATCGCCGGACGCGCGCTCGACCATGCCGGCACCGGGTGAGGCTCGCTCGGTGCCAAGCCGCGGCGTGCCCGACGGCGTGGGCGGCAGCCCGACACCCTCCGGCATCGCACCGCCCCCGATTCGATCGCCACCGACGGCCGAGGCCGCAGCCGCATGCGCAAACCCGTTGGACGGACTCGTGTCCGCTTCGGGACGCCGCTCCTGCTCCTGGCCCTGCCCCGATGCCAGGAACGTCAGCTCCATCGGATTCGTGGTCAGGCGTTCATCGTCGAAGGAGCGACGCTTCTGAGCGCTGCGCACCCGCGAGACCTGGTCGCGATCGAGGTGGCTGGTCAGCTCGCGGGCGAGCCGCAGACCGTCGTCTCGGTCGGCCAGGTTGACGCCCGGTTGGGAGGCCGTGTCCGTGCCGCCGCGTCCACGCCGGCCCGAATCGGGTCGCGCAATCCCCTGCCCTCCAGTTGGAGCTGCAACCAACAGCTCGGCCGGCGTGGGAGGCCCTGGCTGAGCCACGCTGCCCGACAAGACACCCGGCAGCTCGATGTCGATGGTCTGCACACGCCAGGCGGCTTGCGGCGTGATGGCCTGCCACCGGGACACCGCACCTCGCGGGGCAAGCAGCCCGGGCAGCGACGACGCGCCGATCGCGACGAGCCCGAGGTGCGCCGCTGCCGACATCATCGTCGCGATGACGGCAGTCAACGTGGGCGCCCGTCTCGGCGTGTCGGACATGGTCGATCTGACATTATGAACCGGATCGCCCCGCCCGACATCCGGCAACGACCGCGCCTCGACGATCCACTGCGACACCTCAGAGCGCAAGAGGTGCGTGCTGCGGTGCGGCGAAGCGGTCGGCCACGCCAAACCGCCGCCGAAACGTGCGCGTCGAGTCGGCCGCGACCTTGTCGAACGGCTCGGACCTGAGCTCGGCGACCCGTCGTGCCGTGTGCACGACATACGCGGGCTCGCACTTGCGTCCTCGGAACGGCACGGGCGCGAGGTACGGGCTGTCGGTCTCGACCAGATACCGGTCCGCGGGAACCATGCGCGCCACCTCGTGCAGCTCGGCCGATCGCGGGAACGTGACGATGCCGGAGAACGAGATGTCGAAGCCCAGGTCGAGCGCCCGGCGGGCGAACGACACGTCCTCCGAGAAGCAGTGGAACACGCCCCCCAGCTCCCGCGCGCCCTCTTCCTCGAGAATGCGCAGCGTGTCCTCCCGCGCCTCGCGCGTGTGGATGACGATCGGCTTGCCGACCAAGCGCGCCGCCTGGATGAACCGACGGAACACCTCCTGCTGCTGGGGGCGCGGGCTGAAGTCGTAGTGGTAGTCGAGGCCGATCTCACCCACGGCGATGACGCGCGAATCGCGCGCGAGATCCACGACGCTCTCGAAGAACGCCTCGGTGAAGGACGAAGCCTCGTGCGGGTGGATGCCGATCACGGCCAGCACGTCGTCGCGGCGCCCGGCCAGCTCGACCGCGTGCGTCATGGGTCCCAGGTCGCCTCCCACGCCCACGCAGACGAAGCCGGTCACGCCGGCGTCGCGGGCACGGCTGAGCACGTCATCGGGTCCCTGGGGAAGGTAGTGCGGATCGAGATGGCAATGGCTGTCGATGAGCATGGCGGGAACCACATAGTGTGGTGAAGGCCCGGATGCCAATGGCGTTGTGTTGGCCGAGCGCTGTCGTCAGGAGGGCTGGGCCGCGTAGGCTCGAGGGGGGCGGAAATGCCGTTGCACGGTCCTTCAACCGGCCAACCGCCTCATGGATTGCCGACCCGGAAAGGACCATGGGCGCGCCAACGTCGGAACTCTTCGCCGGGCGCGGCCGCGAGATGGGCGACATCCGGGATCCAACGGAGGACTCCCGGTGAAATCAACTGCTCAGCGCGCCCGACCTTCCCCACGGCTCACGGATAGATACCCGAGTATCTGCTCAGGCGAAGCACTCGACGCGCAACTCGAGGGCCCGACTCGGCGGGTGCACGACGCCGAAGCTCATGTCCGAACAAGCGCCGGTGTTTCCACGTGGAAACACCCAGATCACATTGGCGAGCGTCGCCCATTCGAAGTTGACGGCCACTGGGCCGCGTGCCATTCTTCCTCGACGCCAACTTGGAGATCGAAGCAATACAGCCATCCTTATCGGCGAACCCGCGCGCCTGATGGGCTTCATGAACGCCACCGAAACCGAACGGACCCTGGCGACTGCGACCACGCAACGCCTTGCCCAACACGAGCTACCTACTGGTCCCGGTACGGCGACGCTTCCGGCAGCACGGTGAAGCTCAAGCACGGCGCTCTCGCTGTCATCGGAAGTGGTACCCCCTCACGAGTATTCGTGACCTTCGACCTGACAGCAAGCCAGACCGTTTGCCCGGACTGGCGAGGGTATTGGGGGGACTACCAGGGCACCAAGTACGCCTTCCTCAACGGCCTGACGCCGAAGTTCCTGACGACGTTCACTGACTCTTCCGCAAGGTGTGACAAGTACTGGGAATACGATTCGAACAACGTGCACGTGAGTGCCGTTACCTTCTAACGTAAGTGGGAGATCCCCCGGCACTGCCGGGGAGGCCTCCGTAGTTTGACATTTCCGGAAGTCATCCGGTGAACTCCAGGCGTGAGCCGGCCAAGGCACATGCAAGGAGTTCACATGGATGAC
>JAJZQG010000141.1 GCA_021847645.1 Myxococcales bacterium | reverse complement strand
GTGAACATCACCTTGAGCACCGTCACGTCACGCAGGTAAAACTGGGCGGACAGCTTGCGAGAGTCGCCGAACCCCGACATCTCGAGCGCGGCGCCGAAGGCCGCTCCGATGAGCAAGAAGATGAGGTAGTAGCTGGCGCTGCCAGCCATGCGAGCGAGATCGTAAGGTGCCATGGGCGTCTCTCCGGGCTCAGGTCCAGAGCCTCCGCACGAACCAGGCGAGCGCGTAGGCGCCGCCGAACACAGCGAACATGAATGCGAAGCTGCCCACCGCGAGCACCGCTCCGCCGCTCAGGCCCTGTCCCGAGGTGCACCCGCGGGCCATGCGGGCCCCATAGCCCATGAGGCCTCCGCCCAGGAACGCCATGCCCAACCGCATCGCGTTGGTCACGCGCGGCCCCTTGCGCAGCTCCACCTTGAATCTCCTGTTGATCAGGCCCGAGACCGCTCCTCCCAGGATCGTTCCCACCAGCATCGCTACGCTCGCGTCCTTGATCGGCGAGCGCGTGCCCCCGGCCAGATTCGCGAAGTACGCGACGTGGTCGGTGTGCTGCGGCGCCACCGTGCCCAGCACCGACGCCACCACGTGGGTGATGCCGCCCGACGCTCCCAGGCCGTTGCCCGTGATGTAAAACGCCAGGAAGAGCACCACGCCGAGCAAGGTCCCTCCCACGTACGGATTGATGTAGGGGCGCGGCTCCTTCGCAGCTGCGGGTGCCGCCGCCAACGCCTTCGGCTTCTCCGGCGCGACCGGCTCCTTGCCCTCGGACGAGTCGACGTCGCTCATGGCTCTCCTCCCTGGTGTGCGGGCGGTGCGCCCACTTCGATTTCGTCAACACCTCGAATCATCGCCTTGATATTGGCTAGAGGCGTGTGCCCGGTCGTGGTCAGGTACACGTGCGCCACCACGAACGTTGCCAGCAGCCACGCGCCAAAGGAGTGCATCGGCGTGACAATCGTCAGCCCTCCAATCGCGTTCGACAGGCCCGGCCAGCGCGGTGCGCCCCAGATCAGCGCGCCGGTGATCACCTGCAGGGGGATCAGCACGTTGAGCAACGCCAGGTAGGTGACCTGCTGCAGCGGATTGAGCTTGCGCTCCAACGACTTCGGAACCGGGTGCGGAGCACCGACGAAGATGCCGTCCAGGTAGTAGCGCGCCTGGGCCACCACCTCCCCGAAGAACGTGTCGCGCGGGGGAATGAACTGCCGAATGTCGTTGGACGCCACGTGGTAGAACAGCGACAGGAACGCATTGGCAATCAGGACGGCCGCCAGCACATTGTGCACCAGCACCGCGCGGGTGAATCCCATCACCGACAGCGCCCCTGCCCAGTGGATCTCGATGCCGGTCCACAGCAGCGCCAGGATGCTCAGCGCCATCAGCCAATGCCACGCCCGCTCATAGACCGAGTACACGTATTCCGTGCGGGTCTCGGCGTGCGATGTGGCGTTGCGACGCACCCTGTAGCGCAGAGTCCCGTGCACCGTGATGCCGACGGCCGTCAGCAGGAAGATGACGAATCCCACCGAGTCGGTCCAAGGCACGCGGTCGTGGCCGGGCACATAGAAGCCGCCGACGTCGCGGGGACGGTGCAGCACCAGCCCACCGGTCGCGTCGCGCTCGACCTGCCCGCCCGGCGCCGACGGGGTCAAGCCGGCCAGATCGTAGCTCGACAGCGACACGTCCGCGTTCAGCCTGGACTGCTCCTGATGGCAGCTGTCGCACTGGTGCTCGACCTGCTGGTGCGCCATCACGCCGTGGTAGATTCGATGCACGCTGACCACTCCGTCGACGCTCGGGTCGGCGACCCCGCGGGCCACGAGCTTCTTCTTGATCAGGTCGATCTTCGCGTCCGAATCCAGGCGCAGCTCATCATACGACAGTGAGCCGTCACCGTTCCGGTCGAAAGCCGCCAACACATCTTTCGCGTAGACGCCCTGCTCGAGGTAGACCGACGCGACCGTGGCAAGCGGAACTTCCGTCTTCGCGACACCCGACACCCAGCGCCACTCGGTAACGAGGTTGTACGGCGCGAGCTTGCGCTCCGACGGGTCAACGAACAGGAAAGGCCGGAAGGGCTCGATGTAGCGGGCATTGACATTGCCCCCCGCGTTGGCGTCCATGTTGCGGTATTCGACGCGAGGGGCGCCGGAGACCGTCACGACCGTGGTGTCGACGGTGCGGAGCGTGGGCCCGTGTAGCTCCGGCGTGTGGCAGCTGGTGCAGGACAGGCGTGCGAGGTGACGGTCCTTGTAGGGGAGTGCGTCGTGGACCGCCATCGGGTTATGGCATTGCTCGCAGCGCGTCGCCGTCAGCTCGTGATTCGGGCGCTGGATGAACTCGGCAATGGACAGACGGCGCGGGTCGCGCTCGAGGAACGGAAGGTCCGGCCGATCGGCGGCCACCCGCCCAGGGTTGTTGGGTGCGAAGTGGCAAGAGGTGCATGTGACCATCCTGGCCGCGTGCACGTCGAACGGCGCGGTCAGCGAGTCCCGGTCCGCCAGGTTCATGCGCGACTCGGACATCTTCTGCGGCGCGACGATCTCCCCGGTCATCAGGGTCATGGTGTACGGCTCCGACGAGCCCCACCGCGACAGCGCCTCGTCGAAGTCGTCCGGCAGGGCCAGCGGCTCTTCGGCCTCGGACGCCACGCCGTGGCACTGGGCGCATTGCGAGACCTTCGGCGCGCTGACGCGAATCGCGTCGCGCTTGAGATTGCCTGCGTCGTCGACCTTGTCCGGCGACCACGTCAGCTTGCCGCCCTCGACATGGCATGTAGCGCAATCGGCCTTGACGCGGGCGGGGTCGTGGGAGCTGTGGCTGAGGATGAACTCCGTGTCGTGACACCCCGTGCACGTGCGATTCGCAGACACCGGCGTGCCGGCGTCCTGCACTCGATTGCCCGCCTCGTCGAGCAGCGCAAACCTCGGGTGCATCGGGTTGGGTGCGGCCAGCGCCCGCGCCGGAATCAGCAACAACACCAGCGCCCAGAACCAGGTGGTCTTCATCATTGCCGTCCTCCCGCCCGGATCGGGTCGTCCGAGTATCCCAACGCATTCCAATCCAGACGCCCGTGGTCACCGTGGCAATCAGGACATCCCAGCGCATGCTCCTTGGGCACGACCATGTGTGACAACGGCCAGTACATCGTGGTCGTGGCAAAGCCGTATTGTCCGCTGAACTGCAGATGCGCTGTTTCCGCGCCGGTTGCGAGCGCCTTGGGCCAGTCGAACTCCGTCCAGTACCCGCCCGGGCCGGCGGTGTTCGGCAGAAGCAGGTAGTTGTACACCTTGTCGTAGGGCTGCTTGGCCGTGTGAACCTTGAACGGCCAAATCTTCGCCGTCTTGTCGTGGATGTTCCCGCGAGGCGGATTCAATGCCGTAACCTGCGTCGGATCGATCTTGTCGCCAACCAGGTAGCGGTCCACCGTCATGTTGAACCATGTGTAGGTGGGCACCACGCTCTCATCGTAGATGAACTCACCCTTGATCTTGAGATAATGGTGGACGTCGTCGGGCCGAGACGAGTCGCCAGCTTTGGACCAGTCCCAATCCATCTTGGTCGGCACGCGGTTGGCAAACGTGGGGATGTGGCACGTCTGGCAAGCGACCGCGCTCAGGTGGCGATTGATTCGGGGATCCTTGTGCGGCACGGACTGGTGGCAATCCTCGCAGCCGATGCCGTTATCGTGGTCAACCTGGACCGAGTACGCCACACCCCGAATGTCGTGGTCCGTGGTCTTGTGGCAGTCGACGCACAGCATGCCGAGCTTGCCCATGTGAACATCGGTCCCGGCGCTCGGATGCTCGAGAGAGTTGTCGAGGTCGCCATGCTTGACCCCGAGCCCTCCACCCCCGTAAAAGTGGCAGGAGCCGCAGTTCTCGCGCTTGGGCGTCCCCACCGACTTCGCGGACGCCAGCAGGTCGACCCCCGGCTCGGGAACTCCGGCCTTGCCTTTGCGGTAGTCGCCGGTGTGCTCGTGGCACACCAGGCAATCGATATTGTCCTCGGCCTTGAAATCGAACGAGGCGTCCTTCCATCCGTAGCCAGCATGGCAAATGGTGCACGAGGGCCAGTTGCTCTCAATACTCAGGCAGAAGTTGTTCACCACGGTCTTCTTGCCAAGTCTGTACATGCCGGTGTGCCCCGGCACCTCGACGGGCTTGCCCTCCCAGGTCCAGTGGACGGACTTGAGCATCTGCTTGCCCGCGTCCGGGTGGCACTTGAGGCAGGCCCTGGTGACGGCTTGAGGGGAATCGAATTGGGTCGCGAAGAACGCGGAGTGGTCGACGTGCTCGCGCACTTTCGGAACGTATCCGGCCTGGTGCGCATCGCCCGCGCGCGCACGGATGGCCAACACCGCAATGACGGCGAGGGCCACGGTTATCGTCGTCAACACGACCCGGCTGCTTGTTCGCATATCGGTGACCTCGATTCAGTCTGGTTGACGACAACCGCGTTCCACAGAGCGGGTACGTACCCGACAGGGAGCAGGCAGACGCCTTCCCGGGGGTCGGGACGCCGGGCGGTAGGTTCGTCGCCGGGCCTTAAAGCAATGCCTGTGCCAGTCCGAACCGAATCAACGATCCTCCGCTTTCCCCCTGCACATTGAACGATTTGGTCCGAGAACGGAACGCCTTAGTGGAACGAATGGAACGGTTCAAACAATGCGTTCCGTACATGTGGAACACATTGGAACATGATGTTCCATTCGCACATAGTGATACGGGAAGGTCTATCGACCCTGGAACGGCTGGATCATCCCGTTCCGCGTCGATTCCCGCGTGCGCGCTTCCCCTGGTCCAGGCACGGATCCGGCTCTCCCCGAAGTACCGTTCGTCCGCGCGCATGGCCTCCCTGCGCGCCGCGGCACGAGCGTTGCTCTTACGGCAGTCACCAACAAGGAAGGTCTCCATGCCTGTCGAGAAGGAAGCCGTGTGGACGACGCTCGTGATTCTGTTCTGGTTCTGGCCGCTGCTGCTGGCGGTCCTGTATATCGCTGGCGCCACGGCTTGGGCCACCGTCCGCCTCGTGCGCGGCTACGGCGGCCAGCTGGACGGCCACGCCCCCGAGCACTCCGCCCCCACCATTGGATCCTGATTGCCGTCGACCCGCGTGTTCGTCACAATGTGCACTGACCCGACTCGATCGACCGCGGAAGGATCGGCCGCCCCGGGCGTTTCCCCGGCCGCCGCTTCCGCCCTGTCGACGACCACGGCCTGGCAGGCCGGAGCACGCATGAAGAACAAGGTTCGCAGCCTTCCGTCGCAGCCTGCGGCGCCCTCCACCCAGGACCGCTCCGCCTGCGAGCTGCCTGCGCTCATCTTCGACAGCATCCACGAGGGCGTGTTCACCGTCGACTCCTCGTTCCGCATTACCAGCTTCAACGCCGCCGCCGAACGCATCACCGGCGTTCCTCGCGACAAGGCCATCGGCCGCAAGTGCTACGAGGTATTCCGCACCAGCGTCTGCCAGTCCGACTGCGCCCTGCAGCGCACCCTGCGCACCGGCCAGGCCCTGCGCCAGCTCCGCATCGACATCCTGGATTCCCAGATGCGAACGGTGCCCATCGAGGTGTCCACTGCCACCTTGCGCGAAGGCAAGCGGTGGGTCGGCGGCGTCGAGATCTTCCGCGACATCTCCGAGGTCGAAGCGCTCCGTCAGCAGCTCTCCGACAAGCACCAAGTCGGCAACATGGTCGGTGCCAGCCCCGCCATGCAGGACATCTTCCGCATGCTTCCCGACGTGGCGGCCTCCGACGCCCCGGTGCTCATCGAGGGGCCCAGCGGCACGGGCAAGGAGCTGGTCGCCACCGCGGTGCACCAGCTCAGCGGCAGACGCGACCGGGCGTTCATCCAGGTCAACTGCGCGGCCCTGCCCGACGCCCTGCTCGAATCCGAGCTGTTCGGCTTCGAGAAGGGTGCCTTCACCGACGCGCGCCGCGACAAGCCCGGACGCTTCGTGCTCGCCAACGGCGGCACGATCTTCCTCGACGAGATCGGCGACGTATCCCCGGCCTTCCAAGCCAAGCTGTTGCGCGTGCTGCAGGAAGGCCAAATCCAGCCCCTAGGTTCGACACGAAGCATCCAGGTCGACGTCCGCGTCGTGGCAGCCACCAACAAGGACCTCAAGGCGCTGGTCGCTGCCGAGCGCTTCCGCGAGGACCTCTACTATCGTCTTCGCGTCGTGCCCATCTCCATTCCCCCGCTGCGCGAGCGGCCCGCGGACATCCCTCTGCTCGTCGACCACTTCCTGCGCAAGCTCGCCGGCAAGACGGGCAAGACCATCCGGGAGCTCACCCCCCGCGCCCTCGAGACGATCTGCAGCTACAGCTATCCGGGCAACGTCCGCGAGCTCGAGAACGGCCTTCACCGGGCGTTCGTGCTGTGTCGCAGCGACCAGATCGATGTCGAGCACCTGCCGCCCGAGTGGAACCAGCCCGTTGCAGCCTCCGACACGCAAGGGCCGATCGAGGCTCACGTCCCTCCGCCCGAGCCGCCGGTGACCTTGCCAACGGTTCGGTCCGACGCGGATGTGGCGCTGATCCAAGCGCTGGAGCGCCAGCGATGGAACCGCACGGCGGCTGCCCGGGAGCTGGGGATTGCGCGCAACACGTTGTGGCGACGCATGAAGGCGGCCGGCATCCTGCCGTGAAGCGGATCAGCTCGGGTCGCAGGGTTTCTTGACGCTCGCCAGGATCTCCCCGAGCCTGTCGCGAAGCTGGCAGCAGGAGCCCGACAGGCCGCAGACAACGGCCACGCCGAGCCGGTCGGCCACAGCCTTCTGCGCGCACGGGAAGGCCCCGCACAGCAGCACGGACACGCCCAGGCGCGCCAGGATCTCGAGGCGCGCCGGATAGGGCATCGTTCCCAGCTCCACCTGCAGCTCGTGGATCACTCGTTGGCCGTCCCAGTCCAGCACGTCCACGTCAGGCGCGCAGCAGAACCGGGGAGATATCTCTTCGTGGAACACCGCGATGGCGACTCGCATGAACAGGCACACCAGCAAGATTCAGGCCCGTAGTCGGCGCGGCGCGCCGCGCGCTACTTTCCTCGCGCCAGCGGCAGATCCTCCAGCCCGAAGAAGTCCCGTATCCTGGCGACCAGGTCCACCCGTTGCTGGTCGAACCTGCTGCGCCGCGACTCCTCGTCCAGCTCCTCCCTGGCCGCATCGAGCCCGACCTTGCGGTGGGCCAGCACGGTCGCAACGTGCTGCGCGATGTCCGGCCGTGCCTGGATGATGCGCTTGAACCCTGCCGCGCCCAGCCGGTAGCACTGCACGTCGGTGACCGCTTCGACCGTGGCGGACCGCGGCGCTCCCGTCATCAAGGACATCTCGCCGAAGAAGTCTCCGCCGTGCAGCCGCGCAACCTCCTGCACGATCCCCTGCGCTTCCACCCGCACCACCGCCTCCCCGCCCGTCAAGATGTAGAGCCAGTGGGCTTGGTTTCCCTGCCGTGTCATGACCTCGCCCGCGGTGAAGGGCGAGTAGCGCAGATGCGTCGCCAGCTCCGCCTTCTCGGACTCGGTCAGGCTGCCGAACAAGTCCATGTTCGACAGCACATCCAGGCGTCGCCGCACGTCGCGCTCCATCTTGGCTTGCTTGCGCGTCTCGGTTTCCTTGGTAACGAACACCGTCTCGGCGGGAAGGGAAAGATCGATCCCCGCGCGGGTGAGCGCCGCGAAGATCCGCTCCCGCACCAGGCTGTCGGTCGGATCGTCACGCGCCAGATCGGTCAGCCAGTACCGCGCGCCGTAGCGGCAGTAGGATACGGCTTCCGTGTTGGGCGCCACGTTCGCGATGCCGCTGCCGATGTCCATGCACACGGCGTGCGGAACGGGCTCCCTCGCCACCGCCGCAACGTCGATCGTCTTGAGGGCCTCGTTGACGACCGCAAGCACCTCCGAGGGTGCATGGCGGTAGTCGACATTGAACCAGACCCAGCGACGCCACTGCACGGGCTGCCCCTGCCTGCGCCCGAGCACCACGAACTGGTTCTTCATCAGGTAGCCGTTCGGAACGATGGTCGTCTCCCAGTTGCGCGTCTCGATGGCGGTGTATCGCCAGCGAATCTCGGTCACCTTGCCGCTAATGTCGCCGACCTTCACCCAGTCGCCAACCTGGATGGAGTTGTCGGCCTGCAGGAAGATCCCGCCCATGATGTTGGCCAACGGCTCTTGCAGCGAGAAGACCACCACGGCGGACACCACGGCGGAGGTCGTGAGCAGCCCGGACAGGGCAAGCCCCGCCTCGTGCGCGATGGCCATGAGCGCTACGACCGCTGCACACGCCGTGATGATGTCGCGCACGATGCTGACGACCGACAGGCCGATGCGCGGCAGCGCGATCGCGAAGACGACAACGGAAATCATGCCGATGGCCGCGAGCACGGCGATCATCAGCGAGGCCACCCGAACTTCGATGGTGTACGGGCTGTCGGCTGCATGAAGCGCCCCGGCGATGGGCGTGAGCAGGATGTGCAGCACGGTGAGGAACGCCATCAGCTTGACGCGTTTGCGCTCCGAAGCTGCCCAGAGTCGAACCGCCAGTGCGGTCAGGAGCAGACCGGCTACGAGAAACAGCGTGTAGTCGCCCCAGAGCTCTCTCAGGATGGTCTCGAGTGTGCGCACGGAGGCATGATAGGGCATCCTCTCTCTGTCCGCGCGCCCATCGCGTCTGCGGCACGACGCCCCGTTGGCCCGCCGTTTCGTTCAGAAAGACGTCGCCCCCGCCCAGTCGGCTTCGAAGGTGTCGCTCATCGTCTGGACCACGTCGGACTCGGTCGCGATCAGGCCCACCTCCCGGTTGCTGTCCAACGACGTCATGCTGAAGTTCTGCGATCCGAGATACGCGAGCGTCCCGTCCGCCACGATCGCCTTCACGTGAACCGCGGGAGTCGCCATGTAGCGCACGTCGACTCCGGTGCTCTCGAGGAATGTGGCCGCTCCCTTGTTCGAGCTGATCCAGCCAGGGGAAGCCAAAAGAACGCGCACGGCGAGCCCTTGCTGCTTTCTCACGGCCAAGGCGTTTCGCACGTCGGTGTCTGCCATCTCCATGGATTCCACGAGCAGCGAGGTCTGCGCACCTTGGATGAGAGCCAGGATGCGATCTCTCGCGTTGACGGGCGACACCAGCAGGCGTGTGCACGACACGTCGGGAGCCGTTCGCGTCCAGTCCGCGTCGAAGAGCCGCGTCAGGCTCAGCACGTCCGCCGGGTCGTCGTCGAAAGCGATGTAGTTGCGCTCTTCCTGCATCATGGATTGCGCGAAGTTCCCGGTGGACACAGCCGCTCGAGCCTCGTCGACCACGACGATCTTGGCATGCATGTAGGGGAACTGCGGGTCGCTCCACTGCACCTGCGCCCCGGCGGCAGCCAGCGCGTCGTGGGCGGCTTGGTTGTAGGACGCCTGCGACTGATCGAGAATGACCTGCTCGTCCACCCCTGCCGACGCCCTCTGCAACAGCGCGTCGAGCGTGGCACCGTGGCCGAGCATGTAGACCATGACGCGAATGCTCGTCTTGGCTTCGGTAATCAAGGTCGCGAGCGGCACCTCGCCGGCGGCAGGTTCCACCGCAACGGTCACCGGAACCGCGCGCGGATCCGTGGCAGCGCAGGACGGAGCGCTCGCCGTGTCCGCCGCCCCCGTTCCGCCCTCCTGCGCAACGTCGACGCCAGCATCCTGGTCTTGTGCCGGTGCCGCCGAAGGCGACGACGCACCGCTTCCGCACGACACCAGCAGGCCGAAAACCCAGACGAGCCGCAAGCAGCGTGTGTGCGTCGGCTCCGAACTGACTGCTAGCGGACAACGCATGCGCACCTCAAGGTCGCATGGAGCCACCGGCCGGAGCAGCCGTCAAGTACGGAGCCTCGCGGCTGCCGCTGTGCGCTCTCCCGCCCATGGTGCATGCCCAGCGCTGTCGACGCAGGTTTGGACCGCCGGATGCGTGCCCTTCCCGCCTGCACGAACGGGCTCGTGTCTGCAAGCGAACTCGGGCTCGGCAAGGTTGCCGCACGCGGTGTCGAATGCGAATTCAATCTCCCCTCTCGTTGCACCCGACCATCGCGGGGTCGGGACGCGGGGCGAAATCCCTGCTATTGGCCGGGCGGACGGAATAGCTGCCCGAGGCGAGCTCTCTGTTTGGCGCGCCACGGCTGGCACGTATTCAGCTTCGCGCTTGCCCTGGCCAAATGATGAGTTAGCCTCCGCCCTTGATGATGTGGAAACGCCGCGCATTCCCCGACCCCGGCTGGTACGACCCGGCTTTCGCTCCCTCCGCGCCAGTCTCGCGTCCACCCCCTCGCACGCCGCCCCCGCCAGCCCAGCAACCCGGCGTGCGTCGCAAGATCCCCGTCGGCGACGTCGATATCACCACCATCGGTGGTCCCGTCTCCAAAGAGCCCCCTGCCGAGCCCAAGCCGGCGGCCATCGCCCGCCGTGAGCGCGATTCCATCGAGCAAGTCCATCGCCCGCAGCCCGTCGCGGCCCCAACTCCACCCCCGGCCCCCCGGCCGCCCCAATCCTCCCAGCCGCCCGCGGCCCACGTCGACCCCGAAGTCGAGGCTCTCAAGCGCAGGCTCGAACGCGACGCCGCGCGCTCGCGCGAACAGGATCGCCGAGCCCTGCTCGCCAGCATCCTGCCGGTGCTCGACAACCTCGACCGCTCCGTCGCTGCAGCCGCGGCCTCTCCCGATCGTGCCCTGGTCGAAGGCGTTCGTGTGGTGCGCGACCAACTCCAGTCCGCCCTGGCCGACCTCGGAGCCGTGCGCATCGATTCCCTCGGCAAGCCCTTCAACCCCGCCATCCACGAAGCGATCGCCACCGCCGATGTCGACGATCCCCAGCTGGACGGTATGGTCATCGACGAGTGGGAAGCCGGCTATCGTCTCGGAGATCGGGTGCTTCGCCCGGCACGCGTGCGTGTCGGAAAGCTCAGCGCCGGACTCGCGCCCGATGAGTGGCCGGAGGGTGACTGACACGCAGCTATCAGCGCTCCCTCGCGGGGCGGGGTGCCTTGCTGCGCGATGCTTCCAGCGGCATGCTTCTGCGCTGTCGTCTCCGTGAACGGCCGCGCTGGGCGGCTCGCCATCCGTCGGGCCCCGGCACGAAACCGAGAGCTTGCACCACCAGCGCGGCCTCCTGCGGTCCGCACCCGAGCATGCCCGGCACGCTCTCCGGAAGAGCAAACGGCTGCTGCTTCGAACGCGCGGACAGGACGCCTATCAAGCGCTCCACGACGTCCGCCCGGATCGCCATGCCCCCGAATACCGGATAGCCGACCGACATCATCGCCTTCTCGTCCACGCCGTCCGGCGCGCGAAGAGCACCCGGCGCGCCGATGGGAATCCACTCTTGCAGGACGGCGCCGCGCGTCACCGCCACCAGCACGCGACGCCGCCGTATCGCATCTTCCGTCAGCAGCCCAGGTACGTAGGCCACGCGCCTCCCCACACGCACCTCGAGCTTGCGCAACAACCGCCAGTCCTGGGGAACGAGCGTGCGAAGCTGCTCTCTGGCGTCGCGTACCAGCGCCGTGCCCAACCCGAGCTCCAACTGGTAGACAAGGCCCCGCCCGGCCGGTGAGAGGCCCGCACCCGAGGGCTCGCGCAACGGCGCGAGAAGCGCGTGCACGAAATCCCGCGTGTACGCCACGAGCCTGCGCTCGATGCGCGCCCGCGCTCCGGGCCCGTACTCGCCGTCGAGCTGCAGCGCCACATCCGGCCGCAGCACGTCGACACCCGCCGTCATGCGCGCGATGGGGCTCCCCTCCCACAAGATTTTGCCCGCGTCGTCCAGCCGAAAGGCTTCATGCGGCGCGTCCACCAGCCGCGCAGCCCACTGGGCCTCGTCCGTGGCGGAAGCGTCCGACGCCGCCGTATGGGCTCCGATCTTGAGCGCCGCCAGCGCCTTGAACGGCCCTTCCACGGGCGCAGTCGTGTCTTGCCCGATGGGCCGGAGCGCGATTCCCGCACGACGCCGGCTCGCACGCCGCACGTTCCCGCCGCGCCCGGGAGCCACGAACCGCTGCACCAACCGCTCGTGCAACGCGTCGCTCAGCCGATCCTCGGTCTGTCGCGTAAGCTCCTGCCAATGCCGCTCATCGCGCACCCAAGCCCCGCGATTCGCCACATAGGTCCAGGTCCGAATGAACGCAATGCGTCCCATCAACGTCTCGATGTCGCCTTGCGTGTCGTCGAGACGCGCGATGCGCTCGTGCATCCAATCCGGGTCCAGCGTCGCGTTTCGTGCCGCAAGCTGAAGAAAAATCTCATGCAGAAGCCTGGCATGGCTCTCGGCGAGCAGCTGCCGGTAATCGGGTATGCGGCAGACCTCCCACAGCAGCCCGACCGCCTCGGGTCCCTGCGCACGCGCGCGAATCTCGGGCACCAGCGCCAACCGCTCGAGCGCCGCCAGATCCTCCGCGCTCTCCACCCGTCGCAGGTTCGCTCGCGCCGGCCGCTGGTGCAACGACGCCACGAGCGCGTCGATCGACGAGAGGTCCAGCTCGGAGTTGCGCCAGTAGATCCGCTGCACGGGCGCGAAGCGGTGCGTCTCGAGCGCGAATAGCACATCGTCGGCCAGCGGTGGCAACGGCGCGAGCGTTCCGAACCGGCCGTCTCGCAGGTGACGTCCGGCCCTTCCCGCGATCTGCGCGAGCTCTGCAGGCTCGAGCGCGCGGACCTCGCGACCATCGAACTTGCGCACCGCCGCGAACGCGACGAGGTCCACGTCCATGTTCAGGCCCATTCCGATCGCGTCGGTCGCCACCAGGTACTGCACCTCGCCCGACTGGTACAGGGCGACCTGGGCGTTGCGCGCACGCGGGCTGAGCGCCCCGAGCACCACGGCAGCTCCTCCCCGCCGGGCTCGAAGCCGCTCCGCAATCTCGTAGACCTGCGGCGCGGTGAAAGCCACCACCGCCGTGCGAGCCGGCAGCGAGCTCAGTGCCATACTGCCTGCACTCGTCAGGCTCGAAAACCGCGGGTGCGCCTGCAGGATCGCCGTGGGAACCAACTGCTCCACCAACCCGCGCATCGTGTCCGATCCCATGAACCAGGTTTCACGACGTCCCCTGGCATGGAGCAGACGGTCGGTGAACACGTGGCCTCGCTCAGGGTGCGCCGCCAGCTGGATCTCGTCGACCGCCACGAAGTCGACCTCGCGATCGACGGGCATCGCCTCTGTGGTGCACACCCAATAGCTGGGATGCGCGGGCACGCGCTTCTCCTCGCCGGTGACCAGCGCCACGCGCCCTTCGCCGAGACGGGCGGTCACGCGGTCGTAGATCTCACGCGCCAGCAGCCGCAACGGCAGCCCGATCATGCCCGTGTCGTGCTCGAGCATGCGCTCCACCGCACGGTGCGTCTTGCCCGTGTTGGTCGGGCCAAGCGCCGCCACCAGGGTGTTGCGTTCGTGGGCGGTCAGGGACATCAGCCCGACTATAGCGCGAATGCCGCCCGACGCTGCCGCCGGGCCAATCCACACCTCCGGGCAGGACCATCTCTTTTCGCGTTGCGCACCCAGGCCTCCGTCCTTGCCGCGTCAGCACGATTGCGCCTCCTTGGGTCACGTCGATGGGGACGCGCGCTTCCCACGACAAAACGAGCCTCCATGGCCTGCCCACCCGTCGCTCCACCTTGCCGTCCAGCACTGCCCCTTTGTGCGCTACACTCGATCGCCATGCGAAAGGTCGTCGTGCATCGCCCGGGGGGCTTCGACCGCCTCGTCGTCGAGACGGCGCGCGAGCCCGCTCCCGCCAGAAACGAGGTGCGCGTCCGCACGACGGCTATCGGCGTCAACTTCGCCGATTGCGTCGTGCGTATGGGGCTATACGAGTCTGCGCGCAAGTACGTCGGCTGGCCCATCACGCCCGGATTCGAGTTTGCCGGCGTGATCGACGCCGCAGGGCCGGACGTGACCGGCGTAGCCGTGGGTGACCGGGTCTTCGGCGTCACCCGATTCGGGGGCTACGCCACGCACGTCGTCGTTCCCAGCCACCAGGTGGTCCGCGTGCCCGAGGGATTGAGCGACCCGCAGGCCGCCGCCTTGTCGGTCGTCTATCTGACCGCCTGGTACGCCCTGTTCGAGCTCGCCAACGTCAAGCCCGGCATGGTGCTGCTCGTGCACTCGGCGGCTGGCGGCGTGGGCGGAGCCCTGCTGCAGCTCGCGCGGGTGGCGAAGTGCCACACGGTGGGCGTGGTGGGAAGCACGTCCAAGGTTCCCGCCGCGCGCAGCCTGGGCGCCGACGAGGTCATCGACAAGAGCCGGGAGGACCTGTGGCGCGGCGCGCGCTGCTACGCTCCGCACGGCTTCGATGTCGTGCTGGATGCCAACGGCGTGTCGACTCTGAAGCAGAGCTACGACGCCGTGGCGCCGGGCGGCCGCCTCGTCATCTACGGCTTTCACAGCATGCTGACCGGCGAGGCGGGCAGACCGAACTACCCACGCCTCGCCGTGGACTACGTGCGAACTCCGCGCTTCAACCCCCTCGACATGACCAACGCCAACAAGAGCGTCATGGCGTTCAATCTGTCGTACATGTTCGACAAGCAAGAGCTGCTCGCGACCGCGATGAAGCAGCTGCTGAGCTGGCTCGGCGAGGCCAAGATCGCGCCCCCGCCTGTCACCACCTATGCGTTTGACGACGTCCGCCGCGCTCATGAAGCCCTGCAGTCGCGCGCCACCGTCGGCAAGCTCGTGCTCGTGCCGTGATCTGGCCCGCGAACGTTCCGACCAGTGCACCCATGCACGCCAGCGCATGGCCGCCGCCAGGGCGAAGATCACCGGTGCGTGCGGCGTTTGCTCACCACCCGACAGCAGCCTCGACTCGGTGCATTGATGCTCAATCGCAAGAGCAGTGCGCAAAGCCCGGCGAGTGCCCCTCCTTGCACACCGGAGGCGCGCTCTTTCCCATCCGGGCGCAGCCGTCCTTCGGACAGTCCGCGTCCGACTCGCAGAGCGTGACCGCGTTTGCAGTGTCCACCAACCGGGCGCAGTACGAACCGAACATTCCGGCCTGGCAGGTGGTCCCCGCGGGACATCCGTCGGGCCCCGAGCACACGAACTCGAATGCACGGGAATCCTCGCCGGCTGCCTTGCAGTCGCGCTCGCACGCCGGCTTGCCCTCGAACCCGCGTTGGCAGCACACCGGCGCGTCCTTGCCACACACCACGCCCGCGCACTTCACGCGCGCATCGGTCCGGCGGCATTCCCCGTCCCCGCACCGGGTTCCCCTCGTCACGCACGAGTCGGCCACACAACGCTCTCCGTAGTCGCAGACCGACTCCCCGCTAGGCGACACCGCGATGCACTCGAGCAGCGACGCTCCGCTCCAGAGCCACTGCGAGCAACACGCCTGGCCCGAAGGACAGTCCGTCGAGTCATCGCATGTGCCGAGGAAGTCGAACGAGTACTCGCTCCGGACCGCGCGCTTGCAGCTCTCGATCTGCGCCGCGAGGCGTTGTTCGACCGAGCCGGCCACGGTCGCCCGCACGCGCGGCGCGCATCCGTAGTCCGAGCTGAAACCGCAGCACACCTCGCTCCGGGCATCGCATGTCCGGGCTCCACACGCGATCCGATTCGTCCACGGATTGGCCGGAGCTTGTGGTAGGGCGGCCGGCTGCGAGGCTGGCGAGCCCGGCCCTACGACGACCGGTGGCGCCGCGGCAAGTTGGGGGCCACCGCATGCTGCGCCGATCGTTCCAGCGGCGATCGTGGTCGCGACCACTCGACGGACCAAGGTCTTCATGGTGCGATGGTACTCGAACCACGCGAGCAAATGGGCTGCGACGAACCTCCCTGGGGCATGGGCCTCCGCGCGGACTACCACATAGTCGGCGCCCGCGTATCCGCCTGCTCTCCGCTCGCTCCGCCGCCGGGACCGGCCATCCCGGCTGCGCCTCGAATCCCCCATCCCGTTCGCGAGCCGCCCGCAGGACGACCACACCATGTCGGCACCGGCCGACGCATTCGCGCCCAGCCGGAATGCTGCGATATTACAATACCTTGCCCGTCAGGAAACGAACGAGCCCGCAATCTCCCCGTCGTCAGGGAATGCACGGACCGCACGGAACGTCGGACATGATCGCGCTTTCGTCGTCATCGCCGCGATCGCCCATCCGGCCGGGCGGTGGCACGTATCCTGCTCCGCCACCGCAGCCGCCCGTGACCCACGCGCGGCTGCGAACATCCTGCGTCCCGGCCTCGTCCCGCTCCCGGAGAAGATGAACATGCGTCTGCACTCGAGCTACCCGTTCGCCGCCCTCTTGCTCGCCCTCGGTGCCACCGCCTGCGGTTCCACCCCTGCCTCCGACTCGGCGGACGAGCCGACCACCAAGCGCTTCGACCCCATCGTCGGTGGCGTCGTCGACGACGCCTCCAGCCACGACGCCGTGGTCATGGTCTACAACGAAAAGGCCGGCGCCATGTGCACCGGCACGGTGATCTCGCAGGACGGCCAGAAGGGCGTGGTCATCACTGCCCGTCACTGCGTCTCCCAGGTCAACAGCGAATACGTCACGTGCAACAACGACGTTGGCAACGACTACCCCGCAACCGATCTGTACGTCGTGAGCGGCTCCGACCCCATGCACGGCAGCTACCGGGTTCTCGGCACCGGGGACAAGATCTTCCACACACCTGGCACTTCCTTGTGCAACGGGGACTTTGCGGTCGTCGTCCTGCAGGAAACCGTCTCGGGCATCGTGCCGCTGCGCGTGCGCACCAACCCCGATGCCTACAAGGCCGGAGAGCACTTCACAGCCATCGGATACGGCCTGACCAATCCCAACAACAACAACTCCTCGGGACGCCGATACCTGCGCCAAGACGTGACCGTCACCTCGCTCGGGCCCACGATCGGCATGGTGTACTCGAACGAGTTCCTGGGCACCGCGTCCATTTGCTCCGGCGACTCGGGCGGACCTGCCGTATCCGCCAACTGGGCCATCATGGGTGTCACCTCTCGTGGCGCCAACTGCTATGGCAACGACAACATCTGGAGCCGCGTGGACGGCTTCAAGGACGTCATCGACGAGGCCATGACGTACGCCAATGCCACGTATGTCCCGGAAGATGGTGCTCCCCCCTGGCCGGGTGACACGGGCGGCACCGGGGGCTCGTCCGGCGCCGGCGGCTCCGACTCGTCCGGCGGATCGGGCGGACAGGGCTCGCTCGGTTCGGGCGGCACCGGCGGCACCACCGTTACCCCTACCCCCTCCTGCAACGACTTCGGTCCTTGCCCCACCGGCTCCCGTTGCATTACCGACCCCGCTTCCGGCCAGCGAACCTGTGTCGCCGCCTGCGATGCGCAATCCTCTTGCCCTGACGGGTCTTCGTGCGACCCGCAGCAGGGCGTGTGCGTGGCATCCCCAAGCACGGCCGCTGCCATGGATCAGCCCGTGTCCGTCGGCGGCGGGTGCTCCGTCGCGCGAGGCCGCTCCTCCCAAGGCGCCGCAGCACTGCTCGTCGCCGCGCTCGCTTGGTTCTCTGCCCGACGCCGCAAGCGGCAATCGTAGTCGCGAAGCGCCACGACGCGGCTAGCCGTCGAGGTGGTCCAACAACTTCGCGAGCGCTGCCAGACGCCCGGCGTCCGCTTCGACGAATCGGTCTGCCTCCAGCAGCGCCAACGCGGCCCCGCGCAGTTCCTCGCGCACCTGTCCGGTCAGTGCCCCGCGCACCGCGTCGACCACCGCCGCAGACACGTTCTTTCCCGCCGCCAACACGTCGCCCGGAATCGGCCCCGCCAAGAGGATGACGTTCACCGCTGCCGTTCCCCAACCTGCCCGCAGCACGGTCCGCCCGTCTTGCGCCAGGTGCACGAAGGTCGCGCCCACGTCCGCTGCCCCCGACAACACGGCCTGCACCACGGCTTCGTGCGCCCCCACGAACGATTGCCGCGCAAACGCGGCGGCCAGATCGATTCCCCGCATGCGCAGCGTCGCGCGAACAACCGAATAGCCGGCCATGCTCTCCGGGTCCACCCACGCCGCGGTCACGCCGCGCAAGTCCTCAAGCTTGCGTACCGGCGACGCCGCACGCGAGAACAACGCCGAGTGGTACCAGGCGTCTTCCGCGCGGACGGGAACGACCACCGGCACGATCGTCTGCGCCGCCGCAGCACGCGCCGCAATCAGCGGCGGAAGCCATGCCAACTCCAGATCCCCGCGGGTCATGGCGCCAAGAAGCGCCGCGTAGTCGGGAAACGTGTGCGGCTCAGCTGTCGCCGCCGTCGCGTCCGCCAGCGCACGGCAGAACACCCCCAGCTTGACCCTCACGGACGCGATCGCGGCTGCGGGCAACCGGGTGTTGGGTGGCAATGCCGGCAACGCGATCCCGACGCGAATGCGCCCGAATTGCGATGCGTCCACCCCCGCAGCCGAAGGCTCCATGCCGCAACCATGCCGTGTTGCGTCTCGCGGGTCAACAGCGACCATGCAACACAGCCGCTCTCCTGCCCCTTGGAGATGCCCACCCGCCCGGCTCCCGCCCAGGGCGTCCGCGGCCGCCGGCGAACGATCTCGACGCGCTCGCGGTTCCCCTGGTATGGCTCGTGTGCCTCAAGGAGCCGCCCATGCTCGGTTCGTCTTCCGCGTTCTGGCCCGCCTTCAGCACCATCGTGTCGGCCGGGATCAGCCTGCTGCTCGACCTGGCGCTGCTCGTCCTCGCGCTAACCGCCGTTCGCAAGCGCAGCCCCACGGGCGGCTTGCTGATGACCGCAGCCGCCGCCGTCCAGATGCTCGTCACGATCGCCTCGCCACTCGCCTACGCCGGCGCGGCACGCGTCGGCAGCGGCGTCGAGTCTTTCGCCGTCACCTCCGCGATCCTCGGTGTCACGCTCACGCTCGTGCGCGGCGCGAGATGGGTCTTGCTCCTGGCCGGAATCTACAAGACCGCCGTCGGGGACAAAGCCGAAAAGGAGCGACGCTCGCCCGGCCCGCTCAACCCCAGTCGTACTTCTTGAGCCCGATCTGCTCGTACAGATCGATGCCCGCCCCGTTCAGGCGCACGCTCTGGATCAGGTGCGGATCGCTCTCGTCGGTGGTCAGCACCACGTAGCCGAACTCCTTCAGATAGAACAGCTCCGGCACGATGTTGCGCTCCCCGACCAGCTTGCGCATGCGGCCCTGCAACTCGGTCAGCGGCAGCTCCACGAAGGCATGCTCGCGCCAGTGCAGATACAGCTGCTCGAACAGGTTGTAGCGCACCGACCAGTCGAATCGCTTCTTCGCACCCGAAAACACCGGCTTGCCGATGCTGAAGAGAGGACGCCCGGCGATCGGGTTGATCAACGAGCCGAACGCGAGCCACAGGGCAATCACCAGCATGACCACGTTGAGCACCGCGATCGGCACGTTCATCGCCGCGGTTCCGGTGACCGACTTGATGATCCGCGCCACGAAGATCAGGTCGATGTCGAGCAGAAACGCGAACAGCACGCTGCTGAAGAAACCGAAGCCGTACGTCAGCACCACGAAGATCACCAGCATCACCATCTCGACGGCGAGCCCCACCACGTGGTCGGGCACCAGACCGTTCGCCACCGAGTACAAGCTCCACGCGTTGTAGGCCCACAAGAACGAGAAGGCCGTGAAGATCGTGCCGCCGAACATGTTCTTGTTGATGAAGTTCATCAGCCCGGAGAGCATCTGGCACCCGGCGCCGAACAGCACCGCGTAGATCGCCACCGTCTTGAGCGCCGCCGCGGAAACGCTCCAGCCGAACGCCACCGGCGTCAGCGCCCCCGCGGCGATCGCCAGACCCAGCAGGCCCAGCGGCGTCGGATTGCCCAGCACTTCCTTCTCGGGGGCCAGCCCCAGGTCCACTCTCTTGATCATCGCCGTTCTCCATGACGCCCGCGCGTCGGGCGCCCGATGCTACAACGGCTGACCTCGATCCGTCAGCATCTCGACGACGCGGGCTGTGCCGCGCCTGCCATCGGTGCCGCGCCCGGACTCCGCGCTCCGGGAGCTACCGAGCCCTGGTGCTGCCACTCCGCGCATCAGCCCTACGATCCGTGCCCCGCTCCCCGCAGGAACAGCTCGATAATCCGGTCCACGCTCTGCCGTACGTCGATCTGCCCGTCCTCGGACACCCAGCGGTGCGCGAACTCGTACAACAGCCCGATGAGCAGCAGCGCGTAGTCCGCCGCCCCACCCTCCCGCAGCACCCCCTCCGCGATTCCACTCTCCATCAGCTCGATGATCCGTGCCTGGTGGCTGCGGTAGTGACGCAGTGCCTGCTTCTCCAGATTCGAGCGCGCCCGCGCCGCGTACGGCCGCTGCGCGATGAAGGCTACCAGCAGGTTCGGACTCGTCTCCAGCAGCTGGCTCGCACGCGTCACCATCCAGCGCAGCCGCATCGCGAACGGCATCGGCAAGCGCGTGCTCTCGTCGAAGATCTCCTGGAGACGATCCGCCATCGTGTTCCATAAGCGGCTGAACAGGTCGTCCTTGTTCTTGAAGTACTTGTAGATGGCCGCGGGCGAATACCCCGACGCCACCGCCACGTCCTCCATCGTGGTGCCGTAGTAGCCCTTCTGCGCGAACACGGACGCCGCCGCGTCCAGGATGACGTCCCGGGCGTGGTCGGCGCCGCGTCGCTGCCGAAGCTTCTTCCTGGCCCCGACTTCCGCCATCAAATCAGCTCCGCTCGTTCTTGAACGTCCGCGGGAACAGCTTCGTCAGCTCACCCAACCCGCCCACGCGCTGCCCGCCTCTTCCGTACAACAGATCGATAATCCCGCGGACTCCGTCGTAGACCGACTTGCCGTGCGGATGCCACCACATGTTCTTCTTCACCGCCGGCATGTAGTCGTGCACCACGCACTGCGGTTGCGTCATCTCGTCGAAACCGATCTGGCCGTGCGTGCGCCCAATGCCCGACTCCTTGAACCCGCCCCACGGCGTCTCCGCCAAGCCATGGCTCATCAGGTGATCGTTGACCATGATGACGCCGGCCTTGATCTTGCGCCCGATGCGCTCGGCCTTCGCCCGGTCCCGCGACCACACCGACCCCGTCAACCCCAGGTTCGAGTCGTTCGCCAGCTCGACCCCCTGGTCCATGTCGTCCACCGGCATCACGCCCACCACCGGCCCGAATGACTCCTCTCGCATCACCAGCATCGTGTGATCCACGTTCGTCAACACCATCGCCGGCAGGAACATCCCCTTCGAGTCCTTCGGGCAGTCCGACTCCGCGTACATCACCGCGCCCTTCGCCAGCGCGTCTTCCACGTGACGCTTGACCGTGTTCATCTGGCTCTGCGTCGTCATCGAGCCCATGTCGACCTCGAAGTCCACATCGGGCCCGACGCGAAGCGCGCGCACCCGCGCCGCCAGCTTGTCGAGAAACGGCTGGTAGACCGCGCGGTGAACGTAGATGCGCTCCACACCTCCGCAGGACTGCCCGGCATTCTGCATCCCCGCCCACGTGGCCCCCGCAGCCGCCCGATCCAGGTCCGCGTCCTCGCACACCAGCATCGCATCGTTGCCGCCCAGCTCCAGCACCAACGGCGTCAACGTGTCCGCGGCCTTGCGCATCAGCTGCTTGCCCACGGGCACCGAGCCGGTGAAGAACACCTTGTCCACGCCCGCTTCCAGGATCGCGTCCCCGGCCAGACGCCCCGGCAGGTTCAAGTACCCGAACACCCCGCTCGGAAGCCGCGCCGCGGCCACCACCCGCTCCAGCGCACGCCCCGCCAGCTGCGTCTGGCTCGCTGCCTTGAGCAGAATCGCATTGCCCGCCAGCAACCCCATCACCACCTCGGAGAACGGAATCGCAAAGGGGTAGTTCCACGGCGAGATGACCGCCACTACCCCGTAGGGCACCCGCACGATCTTGCTCAGCTTGTTCGCCAGCAGCAGGTTGCCCGGCTTGATGGTCCGGTCCGCCAGGAACTCCTCCGCATGGCTCGCGTAGTAGTCCGCCGCCATGATCGCCGGAAGCACCTCCGTCGCCAGCGCGTCCACGCGCGTCTTGCCGTTGTCCCGCGAGATCGTCTGCGCCACGTCGTCCGCGTTCTCCGCCAGATGATCGCGAATCCGACGGATCGCCTCCGCCCGCTCCTTGACCGGCACCGCAGCCCAGCGCGGCTGCGCCCCCCGCGCCCGCTTCACCGATTCCCGCACGGATTCCAAGCTGTCCAGCGGCGAATACCCAATCACCTCGCCCGTCGCCGGATTCACACACGTCGTCTGCTCACCGTCGCTCATGTTCGCCTCCCATCCCCTTCCACTACCCTCGGCTGGCTCGCTCGCCTCGCCCTTTGAACTCCTCCATCGAGGAGCTTACGCCCGAAAAGTCCGCCACGAAATCGAAGACACCCGCCGGCAGCGCCCGCAGCGGCGGCACCGCGTGCACCCCCGGCGGCATGAACACCCGCGCTCGATTGCGCCGGATGGCCGCCACCACCTCGCCCGTCGCGCCCTCGTGGACGTCCCACAAGATGACGTTGCCGCCAAGCGCCACGCCCTTCGCCATCTGCCGGCCCAGCCCGCTGGCTCCTTCCATGGCCTGGATGTTCGTGCCCGCCGCGCCGCTCATCTTGATGATCCCTTTTCCCCAGGCCGTTCACCCGCACGCAGGCAGGGCGCATCCCACGGTGTGAATGCCTTCTCTACTTAAGTGAACGCTTCATCACTGTCAAGCGACATCGCCGAGCCCCATCCCATCAACAGCGACCTCGCTCCCCCGCCAGGGACCGACGCCCGACCGGGCGACGGCCCGCCAGCCCTGCGCCTCGCGCAGACACGGCGACACCGCCGCCGCTCGTGCCCGCACGAGCAACTGCCTCTCTTGATGGAGTCGATCGCGGCTCTCGGCTACCGGAGCAGCGCCCGGAACAGCGCCAGGTTCTCCGCCTCTTCGGGCGACACCTGTCCGTCGGACGCAACCAGCGCCCGCACCGTCTCGAGGAAGATCTCCCGGTGTGCTTTGGGGATGGTCGTCGGATCGACCTCCTCGGGGCGCGGCGGCGTCTTGAGCCACTCCTCGACCTGCGCGCGCTCGTCGGCGTCGAGACGCAGCGTCCTGGCGAGGCGCGCCACGAACCGACGCTCCTCGGGCTGCACCTCGAGGTCCGCCCACGCGAACGAACACACGAACTTCATCAGACGAAGACGGTCTTCTCGACGGAGACGTTGCATGCGGTCACCCTATCCCCTTCAGCCGCGGCGGCGCGGCCCAGTCGTGCTCCCCAGCGCGGGCCTCAGGCCGTGCGACGGATGACGTGATACCCGAACGGCGTCTCGATCACGCCGCTCGTCGCACCCACGGCCAGCGCGTAGGTCGTCTTCTCGAACGCGTCGACCATCTGGCCGCGCCCAAAGGTCCCCAGGTCCCCGCCCTTCGCGCTGGAAGGCCAGTCGGCCTGACGCTGCGC
>JAJZQG010000140.1 GCA_021847645.1 Myxococcales bacterium | reverse complement strand
AGGCTCTGTGCGACCAGCTCACTTCGATGCAGGCCGTCTTCCCCGGATCTGGCCTGCGGATGGTCTTCTCCGTCTTACAGGGCAGAACGCCATCATGAACCTTCAACTCCATGTCCCGACATCAGAGGCGGTAGTAGCGGTTCGGGCGTAGGTGGTAGTGCTGATTCCGGCGCAACAAACAATCTACCCGTAGGCGACATCGTCGAGGGCGGCGGGTGCGCCTGCACGACAGGCACCAGCAGGTCCAAGTCCCTCGCCCTGCCCGCGCTCGCGCTGCTCGCCCTCTCGTTGCTGGGGCGCCGTCGGTCGCGCCGATCTCGATAGGACCCTGACGGAAAGGCATGAGGATGATGAGTATCGGACGGCAACTGGCCGCGGCGACGGCCGGCGGCTTCGTGATCGCGTTTGAAAGGTTGCCCGCCCGCACCGCCGCCGGACCGGGATGGCGACGGCGTGCCGGACGCGGAAGACGCGTGTCCCGACGTGCCTGGCGTCAGGACGACGGACCCGAAGACCAACGGGTGTCCTCCGCCGCCTGCGGACCGCGATGGTGATGGGATCATCGATCCGGAGGACGCATGCCCGGACCAACCCGGACCGCGCAACGACGACCCCAAGAAGAACGGGTGCCCCGTCGCGCGCGTCGAGAGCGGGCAGATCAAGATCCGCGAGCAGGTGCAGTTTGCGTACGACAGCTCCCGGATCCTGCGCCAGAGCGATTTCATCCTGGAAGCGGTGCTGCAGATTCTGCAAGGCAACCCGGGCATCAAGCGGGTTGAAATCCAGGGATACACCGATAGTCGGGGCAGCGCCGCGTACAACAAGAAGCTGAGCGAGCGGCGCGCCAAGTCGGTTCTGGACTGGCTGACCGGCCACGGCGTCGACAAGACGCGCTTGACGTCCAGAGGATTCGGCATGGACCGTCCCATCGACACCAACGACACCGAAGAGGGGCGGGCCAACAACCGTCGTGTGGAATTCCACATCATCGACGACGGCGGTGCGCCAGGCTCCAAGGACGCGCCGCCACGCTGACGCACGCCGTGGCCGAGTGTCAACGCCGTGCGCTCGAATTCACGGGGTGTGACCGGCCGCGACCTGGATCATCTCGTTACGCCGAAATCCTTGCGGAAACCTTGCAAGGTAGTCCCGTGCCGCTGTCTGGGCCTCGCCCTGTCGGCCCTCTCGCAGCAGCGCGAGCACGCCGACGTACGCGACATCTTCCGCGCTGGCCGTGTCCTTCACGCCCGCCTCGTCACGCGGCACCATCCCTGTCGTACTCGTCGCGCGCGATGCCGCTACGCGTGGCGGCAGCGTGGTCCTCCGCGCAAGCACCACGCCTGGCGCGCTCGCCGGCGCAGCACTAGCGTCCGGCTGCGACTCCGGATGCGGTCCGGCCGACGATGCCACCTGGACAGCCGCGCTGCGCGACCATCGCTCCCCCGTGTGCAGGGTGACGTCCAAACCATCCCGCAGCATCACGTGCACGATGCCCTCCTCGACCGCCACCAGATTCGTCTGCGCGTGGCTGACCTCGACGCGGAACACCGTCCCGATATCCTCGATTTCGCCGTCGGGGACATCCACCACCACGCGCCGGGAGCCCGGCTGCCGGCTCACCCGCAGCGACAGCACTCCATCCCGCAACTTGAAACGTTCGATATCCGGCTCTGCCGTGCGCTGCCACTGCGCGCTCGGCCCGGGTGTCGCTTCGACCACGACCCGCGGCGCAGGCTCGGCCTTGCTTCCCGCCCGCCACCACAACCCCGTAACCACAACCAGCAAGGCCGCCGCCGCAAAGCTCAATGCCAACCACCTGCTCCCACGGCGCCGTGGCGACGCCGCCCTGCCCGTCCACATCCCGTCTGCTTGCTCGAGGACCTCGCGGCGCATCCGCCGCATCGCGATCTCATCGATCGGTCCGTCCCCCGCAGCCTTTGCGCGCTCCGCGATCCGGTCGAGCAACTGCGCTTCGCGGCGGCAGCTCGGGCAAGACGCCAGATGCTGACGGTGCGCCTCCAGCTCAGCGCCGTGCAGCCGCCCATCGCGCGCCGCCTCGAGCTCCCACCTACGCGAACATATGGTGCTCATGTTCCCACCTTCTCACCCAGCAGATCGCGCAGCTCCCTGCGAGCGTGGTGAAGCCTCGTCCATACGGTGCCTAGCGGGACGCCGAGCATCGCTGCCGCCTCTTCGCCCGTGAAGCCCTCCACCTCGACGAGCACGAACGCCATGCGCTTCGCATCGCTCAACCGGTCCAGCGCACGCCCCATGTCCACCGAAGCCCCAGCCGCCACGGTCCCGCCCGGCGAAGCGGAGGACTGCGTTTCCGACAGCAACCTGCCCATGGCGCTCGCCAGCCTCGCCCACGCGCGCCTCCGTTCCCGCAGCACGTGCGTGGCAATTCCGAAGATCCACGACCGCGCCGTCGCCCGCGTGGGATCGAAGCGCCCCGCGGTCGCCGCCACGCGCAGGAACGTGGTCTGCACCACGTCCTCCGCGTCCTCCCTCGAGGAAGAGCGTCGGACGAACCGCAGTAGGGATACCGCGTAGCGGTCATACAGCTCCCCCAACGCGCCGATGTCGCCGCTGGCCAGAGCACGCAACGCTCGCGCGTCCTTATCGAATGCGTTCCGCTCTTCGCGCGGCCCAGCTATCGGCTTCATTCATCGCTCCACATGGCACCAATCAGCAGCCCAGCGCTCCACGCCGGCAGCGGCGGCAGCGATTCATCGACCCGGCGGCTACGCAGGAGCCGCGACGGCGCCAGCTCGCCGTCCAGCCCGAACACCCACTTCAGCGCCCCTTCGCCAACTCCCAGCCTGGCATGCGTCGCAATGCGAACGTCGGTCTCCGACCCGCCTTTCTCGACAGCGTCCACATTCATGCTTTGCGTCTCCACCACGAGCGACGGCCCCGCGCCGACGTCCAGGGTCAATCCGTCTTGCAGCACACGACGATCGATCGAAAATGTCACGGCGACCGTCTGCATCTCGACAGGCACGTGGTCGTCGCCGATCGGGCCGTCCACCGCTTCCCACCTCATCGCGAGATCGAGCAGCCATCGGCCACTGCGAAACGAGGCGAACCCGACCGGCCCGATCGCCCCGTACGGGATCGAGCCGGCGAGCCGTGTCGACACGCCGCCGCCCACCGCCAGGTGAAACGCCGATGCCGGAGGCTGGGGCGAAACGTTGACCGGCGTTTGATCCGCGTTGACCGGCGCGTGGTCCGCTCTGACCGGCGCGACGGGCATGGGCTTCGGGCGCCGAGCTTCCTGGGGGGGCAACGCCAGCAGCGCCTCCAACGTCGGACCAAGCTCCCGCTCCCGACCGATGCGGCGCTCAGCATGCCGCCCGTCCGGCAGGTCGACGTCGATGAGCAGTTGGTCCCCGAGCTGGTCGACATGAACGTCAGCCGACGCATCGAGGTTCCCTTCGGATCCGAGCTGCCGGCACGCATCGCGCAACGCCTGGTGCCACGACGTCTCCACGCTGTCTTCGATCCGGATACGGACCCCGTTGCATCCGAGATCGTCTGCGAAGCCTGGCGTTGGGACGATCCACCCGGCGACGCTGCACGCGGCGATCACCAGGTGTCGCGGCGGTGGGACACATCGCTCGAAGAAGGGGATGGACATCAACGGCTCGCAAGCATGACGATCACGTAGCCCGCTGCGTCGAGGCGCCTGCCGCGCAAGCGGGCCGCCGTCGCGGTCTGGGAGCCGACCGGCGCAGCAAGAGTCGGACGAACGAGCACAGCATGTGCTGATCCCTTTCTTGGCCCCATGCAAGCGAAACCTTCATCACACCCGCGGTGAAGGTTGCTCTCTCCGCCGGCCAATCACTCAGCAGCCGGCACCCACCATCGCCGGACGAAGGAGCCAAGATGCGAAACCATGTCATTATCCTCTCCGGGTTGGCGTTGGCGATGCTCGCCGGATGCGCAAAGACCGCGGCGCCGGACACGACGGCCACGGTGCAGGGCAAGCTGACCGTGGACTCGTACGCGGCGTCGCCCTTGGCGGTAATCGCTTTCGACGAGAGCGGCGCCAAGCAGCATTCCACGGTGGCTGCCGACGGAGCATTCTCGCTGAGCCTCGAGAAGGGTCATACCTACAGGCTCCACGTGCTCACGACCGGGGGCGAAGAGCCGATCGTCTTCCCGCGCGCTTCCGGAGCGTTGGATACCACGTTCCGGGTCGTCTCCGGCGCGGCCGTGGCCCAACTCGGCAACGTCCGTCACTTCGACAAGGCGCCGGCAGGCGGCTTCGTAGTCATGTCGGGACAGGCGGCGCCGGGAGCTTCGGACGGTGCGGCCGGCGAGTGTGTGGACGGGTTCGTCAAGGGAACGGGCGCCGCGTGCGCCGACGATAACGGCAAGGACGTGACCTGCGAAGGCGGACAGGAGGAAGGAAGCAGCGAGAGCGAGAGCGCAAACGAGAGCGACCCGGGACCGGACATCCAGTGCGAAAACGGTGTCGACCCGAACGGCCAGCCCTGCGCCAACGAGCCCGATGGCACCGGAGACGTCGAGTGCACCAATGGCGTCGATGCCAACGGGCAGCCGTGCGTGGACGAAACGCAGAGCGCGGCCGATCCTGCGGCAGAGATGTCTGTACCCGAGCACAACCCGCCGGAAGCGGTGGGCGGCTGCGACGACGGCGAGAACGTGGAGGAGTAGGCCCGTTCTCGCGATCGGCGGGCGCCAGTCCGACGCACCGGCTCACGGAATGATCTGGTCAGCGCGGGCGGATCGTTGCGTCGAAGCTCTCGCACACCGTGGGCGTGACGGCTGGGTGACCGAGCAGCTCACATGCGACGGACCCGGGCCGCTCCCCTGGCTCGCGTGTCGGCTGCCGACATGCCCAACGCACGACAGATCCCCTTGAAGGTTGCGCGTGATTCCGGCCAATACGTACTTGGTACCTGCGCCCCCTAGGGTCGGAAAAGATCGGCCGCATCATGCGCACATCGTTGTTGTCCGCCCTCACGTTCGTGTCCATCGCCCTCGTCGCATGCGCTGGTCGCGGTGCCAGCGGCAAGACAGCCCGGACGCCCGTTGCCGCCGCCAGCACTGGCAATACCGGCACGAAGGCCGGCGCGGTTCCCACCATGCTGCTCGACATCGAGGACACCGCGGAAGATGCCTTCGACCATGCGCTGGCTGGCAACGTGTCGGCCGTCGGCACCGACGCGTCCAAGCTGGCGGCGACATGGTCCGCCTTCCGCGCTACGGCCCTTGCCGGCGGCGTATCGCAGGCGGACGCGACGTCGCTGGACGTGGCGATCGCTGGCTTGACCCAGGCGGCCCACGCGAGCAAGACGCCGGTGGAGCTGGCACGCACGGCGGACGCTGCCAGCGCACCGATGGACCGGTTCTTCGCGGTCTACAACCCCGCCACGCCGCCGGCGCTCCTGAAGCTCGACTACCTGGGACGCGAGGTGCAGCTCGACGCGCGATCGTCCGATTTCTCGGGCGGCTCCACGCATCGCAGCGAAGCGGCCGCGGCGTGGAATGCGATCCGCGGCGAGGTCGAGTCCAAGGGCGGCGCGACCCAGGCCACTGCGTTCGACGCTTCGCTTGCCTCGATGGACGCCGCCATTCAGGCGAAGGACGCGACCGCCCTCGAATCTGCCGCGGTCCACGAGCTGAACCTGGTGGACGACATCGAGAAGCTGTTCTGATCATCCACCCGCATCTGCCCAGGCGAGGAGTTTCACAGTTGGCGTCGAACATTGTGAAGATCATCTCCCGCCGGAGAGGCCGTCATGGCTGATCTTGCCTGCTCTGTCGCCCTCGTTGCATTCGCGGCCATGGTGGGCCTCCTGTATCTGGCCCGCGTGCTGGTTCGGGGACGCGCCCGCCACCGCCGTGTCGCGCAGGATGGTGGTAGCGCGCTGTTGGGAGCCGGCGCGATGAATGCCGGATACTGGTCGATCCAACCCGTGGGACGCGCGCTCGTGGCAATGGGAATCCCGGCCAATGCCGTCACGGGCGCATCGCTGGCCTTCGGCCTCGCCGCCGGAGCCGCGGTGGCAATGGGGCACCTCGGAATCGGCGCGATCCTGTCCACCGCAGCCGGCTTGTGCGATTCGCTCGATGGGCTCGTAGCGCGAGAATCCGGCGCGTCGTCCGACTCGGGGGAGATGCTGGACGCGACCGCCGACCGGCTCGTCGAGGCCGCCTTCCTCGTGGGTCTGGCCGTGCACTACCGAGCCAGGCCGCTCGTCTTTGCGTTCGCTCTGCTGGCGATGCTGGGCTCGTTCATGGTCAGCTTCACGTCGGCGCGAGCCGAAGCGCTCCAGGTTCCCGCACCTCGCGGCGCCATGCGTCGCGCAGAGCGTGCAGTGTACCTCGCCGCGGGTGCCGGGTTCTCACCCATCTACGACGCTGTGTCGGTTCGATTGCCTCACGTGCTGCAGATCGCCGACCTTCCGATGGTGGCGGCGTTGGCGATCGTCGCGGTTGTTTCCAACTGGTCGGTGGCCCTTCGCGTCAAGCACATCGAGGCCTCGCTGGCGGCGCGTCAACGGGCCGACGACGGCCGCGAAAGCGTGCCCTGAGCTTGCGCTCGCATGGCGTCCCGTTGACACAGGCCGCTCGTTGCTCCATGACACTGCGCTGCTGATGCGCCTTCGCTCCCTTTCCGCTGCTGCGCTCATCACCGCAGCCCTCACCAGCGTTTCCAGCGCCGGGGCCGACACCTTTACCTCCTTCGGCGCGGGCAGCCGATCCATCGCCCTCGCCGGCAGCGGCGCCGCCCTCAACGACAACTCCTCCGCCGTGTTCTCCTCTCCGGCCAACATGGCATTCGGTGAGCCCGGGCTCGACATCGGGTTCGTGGCTGCCGTCAATCGGCTCACCATCAAGCTGTCCCCGCGACCGACCGGCTACGACCCACCCGACCTCGGCTCCGCTTCGCCCGTGGTTCCCTATCGCTACCGCCTCACCGCGCGACGCGACCCGCCGCGCCCCCCCGGCGTCGCCGGCTTTTCCGTGGGCACCACGACATCCCTTGGCGTCTCGTGGCTTCGCCTCGGTGTGCTGCTGTTCCTGCCCGTCACCGGCCTGGGCAGCCAGGCCACCTACTTCTCCGACGAGCGCGAGCAGTACTTCTCCAACACACTTCACGCCACCCTCTACGGCGATCAGCTGAGCTCCGAGCAGACGATGGTCGCGGCTTCGTTTCGCCTCTTGCCCAACCTCGCCGTCGGCGGAGGCATGCGCTTCGCCATCGATTCGCGCTCCGACGCGAGCGTGCTCCAGCCGGACACCACGGACCAAACCCGCCAGTACATCGACTTGCACACCAGCACGGGCTTCGCCGTGGGCGCCCTGGCGAGCGCGAGCGGACGTCTGATCCACGACCGATTGCGCTGGAGTGCCACGTTCCGCGACCGCACCGTCTCGCAAGTTCAGGGCGTGAGCATCGTACAGGTCAATGGCTTCCAGGGGACAACCGAATACCCGTTCTCCCAGCCCATGCGGTTTACGCTCGAGTACCTCCCGCGGCAGATCGTCCTCGCCGGCGCCTGGCAAGACCAGCGCTGGGCCGCGAGCCTCGACGCCACCTTCAGCCAGTGGTCCGACTTCCACGACGAGGCCGGCATGCCCGCCGGCTTCCACGACACGTGGACCGTCGCTGCCGGAGGCGAGTGGCGCGTCGACGACCTCACCCGTCTGCGCGGCGGTCTGGGCTACCGCCCCACGCCTGTCCCCAACCAGGACGGCCGAACCAACTACGTCGATAACGACATGTGGATCTTGGGGCTCGGGCTCACGCGCGAGCTCAACATCGACGATCAGCACCTGGACATCGCGGCCTTCGGACAGCTTCAGGCAGCCGTGCCGCGCACCACGCGAAAGCGAGTGCTGAGCCAGTACCCGGTCTGCGGGGACGGGGTCGCGTCGCTGTGCGACGAGGTTCCTGACGACACGCGCGCGAGCGCAGGCTCGCCACCGCTTGCCGAAGCGCAAGGACTGCAAACGGGCAATCCGGGCTTCCCCGGCTTCTCGAGCGGCGGCTTCGTCGAGGTCGTGGGCGTGGAGCTTGCCTGGAGGTACCGATGAGAACGCACGCCTTGCTGCTTCTTCTCACGGCACTCGCGTCGTGCTCGGCCCCGCAGCCTCCTTCCGGCGACTTCGCTGACCTGTCTGCTGCCGCCGACGCCGCGACCGACAGCCCGCAGGAGGCAGACGAAGCCACCGGACCGCTCGTCCCGGATGGAACGTGGATGCTCTGGGCCGAGACTTCCAGCTGCATCAAGCTCGGAAACTCCGGGCTCGAAACCCTGAGCGAGTCCCTGGCGAAGATCGAGCTCGCAACCGTCGCACCGGGCGTTCTCTCGCACAAGCTCACCAACTGCATGATAGAGCAGTCCCCGGTGCTCGGCGTGCCCAGCACCTTCCCGCAGGCCTTGATCGCTTCGATTCCCACGCGCACCTTCTACGCGCTGCTCGATGCACCCACCAAGGGCTCGACCTACCAGAGCCAGCTCGACGTGGAAGTCTGGGGCGCGCACCTCGCCGACCCGCTGCACGATCCTCTTCCTCTGAAGGCCAGCGACCCCCGGGTCTACGACATGGACGGCGACGGCTTGCCCGGCGCCACGGTGATCGTGGCCTCAGACTGCAAGATGCAAGTCACCGAGCGGTCGTTCGCTCGCTGGCAAGGCGCCGTGGTCAACGGCGTGCGCATCGAGGGCGGTGGCGACAGCTGGTCCGAGGAGAACGTGCTGGCCGCCTCCGGCGGGCTGTGTTCCTCGAGCGGCACGTCGTTCTTCCCGAAAGGCGCCAACCGCTTCGTGCTGCTTCGCGTCGACGGCCACTACGGTGCAATCGACTTGGACACGAACCACGACGGCAACGTGACCTGCGACGAGATTGCCGCGTATGGGATTGGGCCGCTCGGGCCCCGTACTCCTGACAACCAGCGATGTACCACAAGCCAGCAAGCCGCGCGGTGAGCCAAGGATCACCGCACGCCCGGCGCGCATGCGCGGGCTGGTTCCGCAACGACGAGCCGCTGGCTCAGCCCCCGCCGCCGCACGTGTGGTCGGCCTGGCAGAACCCCTGTCCGTTGTTGCCGCATTGCAGGTTGGTGACGCACTCGACGCACGCGCCCACCGCGGTGTCACACACGGGCACCGGGTCGTAGCACTGCGCATCGCTGATGCACTGGCTGCTGCAGAAGTGGTTTGCGCACAGTGGGTTGTCGTACGGGCAATCCGCGGATGTCAAACACTCCACGCACACCTTGTCCGGCAGTAGGCACTTGCCTCCCTGACAATCGGCCGACGTCAGGCAATCGACGCACGAGCCGGAAGCGGGATCGCACACCTGGCCCCCGTGGCAGTCGAAGCTGGTGTTGCACGACCTCCTGCAGGTGTGGCTCCCAGGGTCGCACGTTGGACGATAGGACGGGCAGTCCCCGTCACTCGCGCATTCCACGCACGCGCCGCTTTGTACGTCGCACAGCAGCTGGTAGGCCATGCAATCCTGATTCGAAACGCACCCCGTGCAGGTGCCGGTCTGGGTGTCGCAGTGTGGCGTTAGTCCGCCGCAATCGACGGCAGAGCCGCACGGCAGCGGTGCGCCTCCCGATCCGCCGGTGGCACCCGATCCGCCGGTGGCACCGAATCCGCCCTGCCCCGCCGCTCCGCCCGAACCCGAGATACCACCCTGGCCGGCCGCTCCCGCCGCCCCACCGGTCTGTGCCGTACCACCTTCGCCCCCGCTGCCGGCAATCCCGCCCGTTCCCGCGCTGCCCGCGCTGCCTCCGGAACCCGCTGCGACGGTCCCGCCTGCAAGCGTGTCTACCTTGCCTCCACAACCGGCGACGACCAGACCTCCCACCAGCACGGCCACCGGCAACAGACCATCGACCAATCTTCCCATCGGCATCTCCTTGATAATGAATTCGAAGCGCAGCGCCCAACCTCCACACCGCGCCGGCCCCGCGCGCACGACAGATGACGCGGTCCCGCGCGCTCCCGTTGTCGGGTGCACGCTGCACACACTAGTTCTGTTGTGCTCTTGGCCGGCATCCGGGCCGACCTTCATGACATTCGCTCTGCGCATCGGCAGCCCGACGCGCCCGAGCCACCCCCCAGCGGCCTTGTTATGAAATGGCCGGGGCGCCACCGGCGCGCTATCGTGTGCGCCTCGAGGCCAAGCAGTTTCCAACATTTCTGGAACGCGCATGAAGCAGCAGAGCTTTCCCACAGGATCGCCTGACCGGCGGCTTTCTCCCCGGCTTGGGGACAAGCCATCGTCGCTGCCCGGCCTCGTGCTCCGCCGCTCGCCGCGTGGCTTGCCAGCTCTGGTGCTCGCCGGCATGCTCGTCGCCTGCGCCAATGGCCGGCCGGTTGGGGAGCCACCGACCCTGCCCACGATCGATCGTCTCGATCTGTCGCCCTCCGCTCGCCCGCTCCCACACCTGCCTCCGGTCACCATCGGCGCCCGTTCGGTCACCATCGATCTGCAGGACGGCCTGTCCATCGACGAGGCCATGGCCATCGCGGTCATCGCCAACCCGGAGCTGCGGGCGGTGCGGACCGAGCGCGAGATCGCGGCCGCCCAGATCGTCCAGGCGCGACTTCTTCCGAACCCGGATCTGTCCATCGGCTTCGACCAGCCCGCATTCGGCTCCACGGCAGGGACCAGCACCGCGCTGTCCGCCGGCATCAGCTGGGAGATCACGTCGCTCATCACCCGCAACGCCAATGCGCGTGCCGCCGAAGCCACCCGCGAGGCCGTGCAGCTCGACGTCGCGTGGCAGGAATGGCGAGTCGCTATCGAGGCTCGGCTTCAGTGGCGTCGGCTCGCCGCTACCGAACAGGAGCTGGCCGCCGCACGCACCTCGGAGAGCGACCTGCGCATCATCGCCGATACCCTGAGCACCGCAGCCGCAAGCCGCGATGCAACCGCCATCGAGGCCTCGACCGCCAGGTCCGCCCTCGACGCCGCCGTGCTCGCGCGCATGGATCTGGATCGCGAGCACGACAGGGCGCGTCGTGACCTTGCGCGTGTGCTCGGGCTTGGCCTCGACGCTTCCCTCGTCCTTCAAGACCCGAACTCGGATGTTGCAGGAGCGCTGCCTCCGCGCGATCGGCTCGAGGCCGAGCTCGCCCAGCACAGGCTCGACCTGCTCGCCTTGCGGTTCGGCTACGAGAGCGAGCAGGCGCGGTTGCGCGCGGCCGTCTTGTCGCGTTTCCCGCGCGTGTCCATCGGCGTGACCGCCGCCCGTGATGCCACCGACGTCGGCACGGTCGGCGCCGGGCTCACGATCTCGCTGCCCGTCTTCGATCGCGCCCAGGGCCTGGTCGCCCTCGAATCGGCCACCCGCAACCAACTGCGCGACGAGTATGCCGCGCGGATGTTCGCGGCCTCGACCGACCTCGACGACGCCTATGCGGAGGTGACGTTCGCGCGCGCTGCGCTGCAGCGTGCCGAGGACACGATCCCGCATCTCGAGCAGCTCGTCGCCACCTATCGCATGGCCCTGTCGCAGCACTTGGTCGACGTGCCGAACGTGTATGCGGCGGTGGACGCGCTCAATGGCCGGCGGGTCGAGGTCCTGCGCCGACGCCAGGAGGTCGGCGATCTGTTGACGAAGATCGAGCTCGCCTCCGGCCAGCTGCTGTCCTCCCCCTTGCCGAACGCGAGGATCAACCCATGAAACGACTGCTCTGGCTGCTCGCCCTCGTCGGGTGCAGCAATTCCGGCGCACCCTCCGCGGCCGCCGAGCCCCCCGTCGTTCAGGTGGTCACGGCCCCCGTGGAGCGCGGCACGTTGGTCGACAACGTGACCGCCTACGGCGCGATCGTTCCCGCGCCCGGTTCGGCCATCACGATCACCCGGCCCTTCGAGGTGCGTGTCACGCGGCTGCTGGTGACCCCTGGACAGCGCGTGGCGGCGGGCGACCCCGTGATCCGCTTCGAGCCGAGCGCAGATACCCTTCTTCGCGTCGAGGTCGCGCGCAAGGCGCACAGCGCCGCCGTGAGCAACCTCGACAACGTGCAACACCGCTTCCAGCTCGGGCTTGTGACCAACGCCGACGTGCTGTCCGCGCAGCAGGCTCTCGATCAAAGCTCCGTGGAGCTTCAAAGCCTCAGCCAGCGGGGGGCGACAGGCGGAGGCACGATCGATGCCCTCCGTGCCGGCGTGGTCTCTCAAGTGCGCGTCCAGGAAGGCGCCCTCGCATCGCCCGGCCAGCCCTTGGTCGACATCACCGGCGACAGCTCTATCGAAGCCCAGCTCGGCGTCGAGCTCGCCCGCGCCGATCAGGTCCGTGCGGGCGACCCCGTGCACGTCGCCTCGGTCGCCCGGCCTGGAGCCGTATCCGAAGGCACCGTGCGAAGCGTCGCGCGGGCGGTCGACCAGGACACCCGTCTGATTCCCGTCATGGTTGCGCTCAAGGGCGACCTGCTGCTCGGCGAGTATGTCCAAGCCCATTTCCCCGTGGCCAAACACGAAGGACTCCTGGTTCCACGAAGCGCGGTCCTCCCGGACAGCGACCTCCAGATCGTGTTCACGGTCGACAACGGACGCGCCAAGCGCCACGTCATCCAGGTCGGGTCCGAATCGGGCGATCGCATCGAGATCATCTCGACCGATATCCACGCCGGCGATCGCGTCATCACCGTCGGCAACTACGGCTGCGACGACGGTGCACTCGTGCGGGAAGCCAAGCCATGAAGACCGCCGGCTGGGTCGGGCGGCATCGCCGTTCCATCCTGTTCCTGTTCGCCGCGATGATCGCGGCCGGCCTGCTGTCGATCACGCGCACGCCCGTCGCCCTGTTCCCCCAGGTGACCTTCCCGCGCGTCGTCGTTTCGCTGGACGCGGGCGACCGGCCCGCCTCGAGGATGGCCGTGGAGGTCACTACGCCGGTCGAAGTCGAGGTGCGGGCCATCCAGGGCGTGCGCTCGATACGCTCGACCACGAGCCGCGGCTCCGCGGAGATCTCGATCAACTTCGAGTGGGGCACCGACATGCAGCTCGCGCTGCTCTCGGTGCAGAGTGCGATCGCACAGCTCTCGCCGCAGCTACCCGCAGGAACGACCTTTCTCGCTCGTCGAATGGACCCGATCGTCTTCCCGGTCCTCGGCTACAGTCTCACGTCCGACGATCACTCGTTGATCGAGCTGCGTGACATCGCCCTGTACCAGCTACGGCCCATGCTCACGACCGTGCCGGGCGTCGCCCGGGTCGGCGTGCTCGGCGGCCAACAAGCCGAGCTGCGGGTGACGGTCGACCCCGCGAAGCTGGCCTCCTACGGCCTGACGGTGGCCGACGTGTCCAAGGCAGTCGCCGCCGACAATGTCGTCTCCGCCGTGGGCCGGCTCGAAGACCACGACAAGCTGTACCTCGTTCTCTCCCAGAACGTGCTCGACAAGCCGGCCGACATCGGCGCCGTCTCGCTGCGTTCCGGGCCCCGGGGGCTCGTGTTCCTGCGCGACGTCGCCGTCATCACCCATTCCACCGTACCGCAGTGGATCCGCGTCACGGCCGACGCGCACGACGCGGTGATCTTCCAAGTGTATCAGCAGCCCGGCGGCAACACCGTGCAGATCGCCAAGGACGTGCGGAGCCTGATCGACGGCATGGGGAGCACGTTGCCGCACGGCGTGAGGATCGCCAACTGGTACGACCAGAGCGAGCTGATCCTGGCCTCGGCGCGGAGCGTGTTCGACGCGGTGATGGTCGGCGTGGTGCTCGCGATGGTGATCCTGCTGATCTTCCTTCGCAGCCCCAAGATAACGCTCATCGCCGCCATCGTCGTCCCCGGCGTGCTCGCGAGCGCGACGCTGCTCCTGTTCGTTCTCGGTGAGAGCTTCAACATCATGACGCTCGGGGGGCTCGCCGCGGCGGTCGGCCTGATCATCGACGATGCCATCGTCATGGTCGAGCAGATCATGCGGCGGCTGCACGAGCCATACTCCGGCGATCGGAACGAGCGGATCCGATCGGCCGCCCTCGAGTTCACCCGGCCGCTGGTCGGCTCCTCGGTCTCGACCATCATCATCTTCGCGCCGCTCGCATTCCTGTCCGGCGTGACCGGCGCCTTCTTCAAGGCGCTGTCCTTGACCATGGTCGTCGCCCTCTCGGTCTCGTTCCTCGTGGCCTGGCTCGTCGTTCCGCTGATCGTTCGCTTCCTGCTTCGCACCCACGTCGAGCGCCCGCCCACCGCGATCTCGCGCGCCGTCCTCTCCGGATACCGCCACGGCGCCCGCTGGCTCCTGGCCCACCGCTGGGGCCTGGTGCCCGCCCTCGTGCCCCTGCTGCTGTTCGGATGGCTCGGCTACCGGCACGTCGGCTCCGGCTTCATGCCCTCGATGGACGAGGGCGGATTCGTCCTCGACTATCGCGCTCCCTCCGGTACCTCGCTCAGCGAGACCGACCGCCTCGTGCGTCAGGTCGAGACCGTGCTGCGCCAAATCCCTGAGGTCCAGACCTACTCCCGACGAACCGGCTTGCAGCTGGGCGGAGGCCTGACCGAGTCCAACGAGGGCGACTTCTTCGTCCGCCTGCGACCCCTGCCGCGCCGCTCGCTCGACGCGGTGATGGACGATGCGCGGGCTCGCCTCCAGCACGAGGTCCCCGGGCTGCAGATCGAGATGGCCAAGCTGATGGAGGACCTGATCGGCGATCTCACCGCCGTGCCGCAGCCCATCGAGGTCAAGCTCTACTCGGATGACGAAGCCACACTGACGTCCATGGGCGAGCGGGTCTCGGCGGAGCTCGAGCACGTCCCCGGCGTCGTCGAGGTTGCCATCGGCACGCGCGTGGCCGGCGACGCTCTCATCGTGCATGTCGACCCGGCGCGCGCCGCCCTCGAGAACATGGCCCCCGACGAGATCCGTCAACAGTTGGAAGACCACCTGACAGGTGCGTTCACGACGCAGGTCGAAGAGGGTCCCAAGATGGTCGGCATCCACGTGTGGACCCCCAGCGACCTGCGCGACACCGACGGCAAGGTCACGAGCCTGCTGATCCGCGCCCCCGACGGACACCTGTTCCCGCTCGGCCGCGTCGCCACCGTCGACCGCCTGGTCGGACAGCCTCAGATCATGCGCGACGATCTCAAGCGCATGGTCGTGGTGACGGGGCGCATCAGCGGCCGCGACATGGGCTCCGTCATCAAGGACGTACGGGCGGCGCTCGCGAAGCCCGGTGTGGTGCCCGATGGGATCTACTGGCGGCTCGGAGGTCTCTACGCCGAGCAGCAGGCCGCGTTCACCGGACTGGTCATGGTGTTTGCCGCGGCGGTCATCCTCGTGTTCGTCACCCTGCTCTTCCTGTACGAGCGCTTCCGGCACGCCATCACCATCATGATAACGACGCTGCTCGCGGCGGGCGGAGTGTTCATCGGCCTTTGGCTCTCCCACACCGAGCTCAACATCTCGTCGCTCATGGGCATCACGATGATCATCGGCATCGTGACCGAGGTGGCCATCCTGTATGTATCGGAGTACCAGGATCTGGCCCAGGAGCACGAGATGCGCGAGGCGCTGCTGCTAGCGGGCCAGAATCGGCTGCGTCCGGTCGCCATGACCACGTTTGCGGCCATCCTAGCGCTCATGCCCCTGGCGCTGGGCATCGGGCAGGGCTCGGCGATGCAGCAGCCCCTCGCGATCGCCATCGTTTCGGGCCTCGTGCTTCAGATGCCGATCGTGCTGTTCGTGCTGCCCGTGCTCCTGACCATCGGCCACAAGACAGCGCGCGAGTAGCCCGGGCGCATGCGTAGGCCGAGTCAACGACCTTTGGCGCCTCCCGAAGGGGCCGCTTGCCTCTACTTCGGATTCTGCACCGGCTCGGTCGAGACCGCCACCGACCCGGCCTCCGCCAGCCACTGGAAGTTGTCGATGAGCGCCGTGGAGTCGAACTGCTGGTTACCCGTATCCCAAATGGCGAACCGGATGGTGACCTCGTCTCCTCCCTTGACCGGCGCCTGCGAGGTGAGCCACCGCGTCGCCCCGGCGGCCGTCACCGGCATGCCCGACAGCTGCTTCCAGACGTCGAACCCCGTGTCCTTGAGCTCCGCCGGGCCGAGCGGGCAGTAGGGATTGGGCAGCGGCGGACAGTACGTTCCCGCCTTCTTGCAGCGATATCCAAACACCGACGCCGTGCTCGGATCGCATACGTCGAAGAAGCCCATGTCCACACTCACGGGCGTGCCCGTGCTGTCGAAGGAGATATTGCCGTTGATGGAGCCGTTGGGAGCCGGCGAGACCAGCGCGATGAACTGGTCGTTGTACTTGTCGCACACCGACTCGGGGAACTCGAAAGAGTAGAACTTGAAGTTGAACGAGTAGCCCGTCGCATTGGTCGGAGCGCGCAGCTTGACCTCGAGCGCGACATCGTCACAGATGTTGCTCACCGGCGGACACAGGGGATTGGCCTGCGGAAAGCCCGGCGGCGCCGTGCCTGTCGCGTTGATCTTGCACGTGAGCGTGCCGCAGGCCCCCGGCTGCCCGATGGTGCGCGCGTGACCGCTGGACAACACCAGCATGTTGGCGCCCGCCTGCACCTTCACGTTCGGCCCGAAGGCCGATTGTATCCCCACCTGCAGATCGGGATTCGCAAACGGTGTCCCGTCCGCGCGCACATACGCCGCAGACAGCAGTCCGAACTTGCGGTCCGATGCCGACGCCGTCTGGCACAGCTCGATCGCCTTCGCCGCATCCACTGGATTGACGTCCGCGAGGAGCAGCCCCTGATCGCACGTGGTGACGGAATCGCCCGGCGTGCCGTCGCAGTCCTCGTCACCCCAGGTCGGCGGGCCGCCGTCTTCTCCCGGGTGCAGCACGTCGATCGCGCCCGGATTGACGTTCGGGTCGCAGTCGTTGCAGTCGCCTTGCGCCACGGTCCAGCCGTCCTGGTCTTTGTCCTCGTTGGGGCCCGACGTACACGTGCCGCCTCCCGCGCCCGCGCTCGCCCCGGTGCCGCCCGTGCTGATCACGCCGCTGTCATTTCCGCCAACGCCCCCGACGCCACCGCTGCCGCCGGCGGCCGCGTCGGTGCCGTTGCCCGCGGCGCCCCCCGCTCCCGCGCCGGTCGTCCCGTAGGTCGACGACTGCCCGGAGTTCACTGCACAAGAAACGGCCAATGCCGCAAGCGATGTCAGTGCTGCGCGAAACGACTTCATGGCGGCAGAATAGGAGTGCTTGTTCTCTCCTTCAATGGCGATTCGCATCGCTCCGCATCCCGAGATGAGTGCTTCGTTGCGGCGGATGTCACTGCAGCGCGCCAGATGCTGGCGTCGAGGAGCAGGCCGACTGCAATACAACAAGCCGACTGCCCATGTCCCTGGCTGCTGGCGTGGCTTCCAACCGAATACCGTGCTGCGCGTCATCTTTGCTCCGCACGGGTGTGAAGCAATCTTAATGTGTTTCCTGGCGTGCTGAGTTGCTGTGCAGGAGAGGCAGAGCTACAACCGACTCCGTAGTTGCGGGAGTGAGCGCGTTCGAAGGCTGACGGGTCATCCGTGGGCGTGTTCGTGTGCACGGCTCGTCGGCCACGATTCACACATATCCGGGCATGTCCCGGAGCAGAAGTTGGCCGGCATCCCGCGCCAACCAGCTTGAAAGAAGGAGGATCTCATGAGGTCGTTGTGGGCAGGTTTCGCGTCGATCGCGGCGCTCGTCATGGTCGTTGCTTGCTCCAGCTCGTCGAATGGATCGGGCTCCGGCGGGGCAGCCGGCTCGACCGGCGGCGGCGCCGGCACAGGCGGCTCGCACACCGGTGGAACTGGCGGCGGCACAGGAGGGTCCGGCGTTGGCGGCACGGGTGGAAGCGCAACGGGCGGCGGCGGGACAGGCGGCTCGGAGACCGACGCGGGCAACACGGGTGGCGGAGGAACCGGCGGCGGAGGAACCGGGGGAACGGGCGGCTGCAGCACCCCAGGCACGCTGCATCCACCGAACGCCGACGCCGGGACGGCGACTCTGTACTGCCCATTCAGCGGTGTGGACGGCGGCACGAACGCATACTGCGACACCACGACGGAGCACTGCTGTGAGCCCAAGAGCGGCACGGCGGCATGCACTCCCACGGGCGTCGCTTGCGCAACGGGCGACACGGATTGGCAGTGCGAGGATCCCTCCGAGTGCGGCTCCGGCCAGAAATGCTGCGGCAAGGGCACCTTCGTGGCGAGCACGGATCCGAGCTGCGCCAACTACGCGACAGGCTTCACCGGCACATACTGCGCGGCTTCCTGCCAGGCTACCGAGATCGTGATGTGCACGTCGAACGCCGAGTGCACCAGCGGCAAGACCTGCGTGCCTTTCAAGTCCAAGGGCAACCAGGTCGGCGCTTGCCAATGACTTGCACACGTCACGCACGCTGCTAGCCTGTATCCTCGCCGAGCCTCCTCAGCAGCACTTGCGCCTCATGCAGTACCTCCTCCGCCTCACCACTCTCGCTTCCGCTCTGTCTCTCACGCTCGCCTTCGAGCACAGCGCGTCCGCTGGCAACGCGGGACTCGGATCCCTGGTGCACCTTCAACCCTGCCCCGTGGCGCTTTCTCGTCCCGGTCCAGAGCGGTTGCAGGCCCCGCCATTCGAGTTCTCGTTGCCTGGGCCCGAGGGAACGGTCGGCGACACGCGGTCGTCAGGCAGCGTGAGCGCGGAGGCTGACTCCTACGTGCTGTTCGGCGTGCTGGCCACTAACCGCCCACACCGCGATCGCGTCCGCTGGGACACCGACGAATACGCTTGGGGGCGGCGCGGGCGGCGCCCGGTGCATGTCGGCGTGCAGCACGCCAGAGCACGGTACGGGCTCGACGGATGGATCGCCACGGCCTGCATGGCGGTGGGTGCGTTGACCATCGCCTGGGGCGCGGCTTCCTTCCCTACCCTGAAGCTCATCTTCAAGCCCTGGAGAGCAGGCGGCGTCCTGGGTATTCAGGGCCGCTTCTGACCCAAGCTTCAGCGCACGCCGACAATCACCGTCGTAGCGAACCCGTCCGAATACTTCGTCAGCCCGCCAAGCGCCGAGGCCACCGCGAACCAGTGCCCGTCCGTCGTGCTCAACCATAGGGCCGGGCCCACCTTGACCACGTTCTGGTACTTGTGAGGATCGCTCGGATCGGCCCCTTGCTGCTCGGCGGAATACCGCCCTTCGAGTCCTGCGGAGAGCTGCGGCACAATCGCGTATGACGCGGCGCCGGTCACTCCCATCTCCACCTCGCGCTCGAAGTCCGCCTTCAACCCCGTCGGCGAGTCGAGGTTCTGCTCGTAGAACGGGTTGATCGCGCCGCGAATGCGCTCGGTGCCCAGACTGCCGCCGAGCAGCAGCCTCGCTTCCCCGCGGTTCGGTCCGCGGGTCTGCGGGTGCCACTCCAGGTACAACGCCGGGTTGCCCCAGACGCTCCCGTAGTCCCATGGCGCGATGCGCGTCTCGATCTGCGCGCCCTCGATGTGGAAGCCCTGCGCGGGGTCCTTCGCGTAGTTGAAGTACACGTCCAGCTGCAGCCCCTTGAGCTCGCTGACCATGTACTCGAGCTGCCACAGGTGCGTGTTCTCGCCCGAGTTGCCGTCGTGCTTGAACCGCCCGGTATACCAGACCTGAAAGCTCTGCTCGCCCGGGTCCAGCCGCCAGAACCGCGTCCCGGTGAAGGTCCGGGTCTGCGTCCAGACCGGCGATGGCTTCTGCCCGCGAACGACGATTTCGATCGGCTCCGAAGGCTGAGCGGCCCCGTAGGGCTGCTGTTGCTGCGCGCGCTGCTGCTCTTGCATGGCGGGCGCGGCGTTCTCTTGCTGGGCCTGGGCCCAGCCGCACACGGTCAGCACCATGGGCACGAAGGCGAAGAAAGTCGGCTTGCGCATGGCGGCAACCTACCAGAACTCGTGCAAAACTCCAGCGGGCCGTCAGTCGGTTCGCAACGCCGCAATCGGGTCGAGCTGCGCCGCCCGCCGCGCCGGATACACCCCGAAGAACACTCCCACCACGAACGAGAACGACGTCGCCAGCACCACCGACCACGGCGTGACCATCACCGGCAGCCCCGGAACGAAGAACCCCGCCGCGAACTGCGTACCCAACGCGAGCACAATGCCAATCACGCCCCCGGTCGACGACAACACCACCGACTCCACCAGGAACTGCACCAGAATGTCCTTCGAGCGCGCACCAATCGCCTTGCGCACCCCGATCTCCCGCGTTCGCTCCCGCACCGACACCAGCATGATGTTCATGATGCCGATGCCACCCACCAGGAGCGATATCGCCGCGATCCCCCCCAGCGTCGCCGTCAGCACGTCCAATATCGTATTCAACGTCGACAGCATCTGCGACTGCGTCACAATCGTCACGTCCTCCTCGCCGCCGTGACGCTCCTTGAGCAGCTCCAGCACGTCCGCCTGCGCCCGGTCCACGTCGTCGCTCGTGCGCGCCTTGACCAGAATCTCCGTCATGTTGTCGGTGTTGAACAGACGCCTGGCCGCGGTCACCGGGATGTACACCAGATCGTCCAGGTCCAGCCCCAGGCTCACCCCGCGCGGCTCCATCACGCCGATCACCCGGAACTCGGTTCCCATCACGATCAGGAAGCTGCCGAGGGGATTGGCGTCGCCGTACAGCTCGCGACGCACGGTCGGGCCGATGACCACCAGGCGCCGCCCGGCCTGGTCCTCCTCGACGCCGAAGAACTGGCCGGTACCGACACGCAGGTTGCGCGCTTCCGGCAGCTCCGGGCCGCACCCCACCACCATCACGTTGCGCGACCGGCTCTCGTTCTTCACCAGCCCCATCCCGAAGACCATCGGCGCCACGCTCGCCACCGACGAAAGCCGGTGGCGAATCGCGTCCGCGTCCTCGATTGTCAGCTTGTGCACGTTCGACGCGCCGATCATCGGTCCCATGCCCGTGGTCTCGCGCTTGCCCGGCGTCACGATCATCAGGTTTGTGCCCATGCCCGCGAACTGATCTGCCACGTACCGCTGCGCGCCCTGCCCCAGCGACGTCAGCGTCACCACGGCGAAGACTCCGATGACAACGCCCAGCATCGTCAGCGCCGAACGCATCTTGTTCTGCAGCAGCGCGTCGAACGCGATCAGGATGGACTCGAGCAGGCTCATGGCGGCGCCACCTTCTCGTCACGCACGACCTTGCCGTCGAACAGCTCCACGACCCGATCGCACTGCGCCGCCACCTTCGCGTCGTGCGTCACGATCACCAGCGTCACCCCGCGATCGCGCTGCAGCGACCGGAAGAGCGTCATCACCTCGACGCCGTTCCTGCTGTCCAGATTGCCCGTCGGCTCGTCGGCCAGCAGCAGCAACGGGTCGTTGATCAGCGCCCGCGCGATCGCCACGCGCTGCATCTCGCCCCCCGAAAGCGTGTTGGGACGATGGTCGAGCCGGTGGCCGAGCCCCACCGCCTCCAGCAGCCGCGCCGCCTTGGCGCGACGGTCCTTGCGCCCCGCGCCCGCGTAGATCTGGGGCAGCTCCACGTTCTGCAGCGCCGTCGACCGCGTCAGCAGGTTGAACTGCTGGAACACGAAGCCGATCGTGCGATTGCGAATCGCCGACAGCTCGTCGTCGTCCAGCCCGGTCACGTCCTGTCCCCCGATCCGGTACGAGCCCTGCGTCGGACGATCCAGGCACCCCAGAATCGCCATCAGCGTGCTCTTGCCTGATCCGGATTGCCCCGTAATCGCCACCATCTCCGACGGGAACACGTCCAGGTCCACGCCCTGAAGCGCGACCGTCTCGTTGCCCTTCGAGCCAAACACGCGACGCAGACCCCGCGCCGACACAATCGTTTCGGCGGTCGTCATGGCCCTTGCCGTACCTGGATGCGCGCGCCGTCCGTGAGCTTCGCGTCGTCCGGCGGCACCGCAATCACCTGCCCCTCGGACACGCCCGACAGGATCTCCACCCACTCCCACGTGTTGATCCCCGCTTGCACCTGCGTCTCGTGCACCTGCCCGCCGTCCACACGCCAGACCATCTTGGTCCCCGGCCGGCTCACCACGCACGTCGCCGGCAAGGCCAACACCGCCGCGTGCGTGCCCACCTTGACCTCGACGCTCGCCGACATTCCCGCCAGCACCAGGCCCCGCGCTTGCTCGGGCAGCAGGATGCGCACCCGCGACGTGCGATTCTGGTCCATCGCGCGCGAGATGTACGGGAATACCTCCGCCACCGTGCCCGTCATCTTGCGCTTGCCCAGCGCGTCGAGCGTGAGCGTGGCCTCCTGCCCCGTCTTGATTCGATAGTAGTCGGCCTCGTCGAAGTCGGCGACCACGTACATGTTCGTGTCGTCTGCCAGGTCCACCACGCCCGATGACTGCGACGACGTCATGCCCGCGAGCATCGCGGCCGTCCCGCCTGCCGATGCACGCGCCGTCCCGTCCGCGGTCGGTGTTGCGGGAATCCCTGTCAGCGATCCGGCCGTATCCCCGACCTCCACATTCACGTCGAGCACCACCCCATCGAACGGCGCCCGCACCGTTGTCTTGCGCAGGGCGTCGCGTGCCACGTCGAGATTGGACCGCGCCTGGTCCACCGCTGCTGCGGCCACCTGCCGGTCCAACTCGGCCAGCTCCAGGCCGTGCTTGGCCTGATCGCGCTGCTGATCCGGTATCACGCCCGCGTCGTGCAGCTGGTCCACCCGCGCCAGATCGTCGGAAAGCTGCGTCGCTCGCACCTTCGCCTGCGCCACGCGCGCCTGCAACACCGGAATCGACGCCGCCATCGTGCGCACTTGATCCCGAACATCACGATCGTCGAGCACCACGAGCACGTCGCCCGCATGCACGCGCTCGCCACGCTTGACCCTTACCTCCTTGACGCGCGCCATCGTCTCCGCCTGCACCGCGACGCGCCGCGAGGACTCGACATAGCCCACGCCCACGCTCGACACGCGATCGTCGATGTCCATGCGCTTGACCTGCTGGACATGGATGGGGATGACCGGCGGCCGACGCAGGTACCATGCGCCGCCGGCCGCGGCGCCGAGCAGCGCCAGCGTGGCAGCCCAGCGCGACAGTCGGGCGGCCAGTGATTTGCGTCGGACAGCCATGCGGCAGTCATCCTGCCCCAACTGGCCGATGCGGGCCAGTCAGCGGTGCGGGCAGGCCCGCGCTTGCAGGACCGGCGATCATCGAGAGGTTCCTTCGAGCCCACGTCACCGCCTCCACCATGGGGCCACCGACACCCGACGGAATCTCGCGGCACGTTACCGAAAGACAGACCCCTCGGCGCCGCGCGCCTGCCTTCGGCCCCCTGGTCGTTGAGCGCGGGCTAGAAAAAGGACAAGGGCGGGGCGGCGGCGATGAAGCAATCGGACCCGGCTGGCCAATAGGGGTGACGAACTCGTCGGCGCGCGCGGCCCAATCCGCTGCAAGCGCGGGTTTGGCCGTGGCCAGTCGCCCTCGCAGCGTTCGCCTTCGCACCGACCCGTGGCCCGCGCGAACCCGGTTGGAAGCGGCCGCGTTCATGATGCTGCAAGGCACACTCCCGAGCGATATGTTCCACCCGCCCTGGACGGACCATTTTGCGCCCTCCCCCTGCATAATGGAGTTGCTCAAGG
>JAJZQG010000139.1 GCA_021847645.1 Myxococcales bacterium | reverse complement strand
GTAGCGCGGCCGCCCGACTGCCACGCAGTGATTTATGCGATTGAGTTCGACGAGAAAAGCCTATGTATGGCGTCGATTTCGATTGCCCCTAATCCCTAAACAGTATATACGTCTTACACCTTGAAGCTGTCGACCCGGGCGCGATACGCGATTCGTTTCATGCTTGAGCTCAGCCACGCTTCCGCGGAGGGCGTGCCGGTCAGCATGGGTGTTGTCGCCACGCGCGCCGGGCTTTCTCGCCCCTATCTCGACCAGCTTGCCATGGCCATGCGCAACGCCGCGCTCGTTCGCGGACGCTCCGGGCGCAATGGGGGCTACATGCTCGCGCGCCCTGCGGACAAGATCCTGCTGCTGGAGATCGTGGAGGCCGCCATTGGCGTCGTGAGCATCACCGACTGCGTTTATGACCAGAGCGCTTGCACGCGCAGCGAGTTCTGCGCTTGCAGGGGCGTTTGGCTTCGCATCAACGATCGAATCCGGGGCGTGCTCGAGGAGTACACCCTGGCCGACCTCGTCCGGCACGAAACGTCCCACGGCTGGCGGCCGGGCGAGCTCGTGAGCTCCATCGGGGTTGCACCGGGGCGGACCGCACCTGCGGTATCCCGCTCCTGACGGAGGTGGGTCGAAAGACCTGTGAGCATCGTATCTGGCAGTGTGACGGCGCGAGGCGCCGTTGGTGAATCCATTATAGCGTATCCGGCTCCGCACCCGGCAGGGGGACGGGCGGCAGGCGGCGTGTTCCCTCGGATTCGCCCCTTGTGAGGAGGTCCTGACACATGGTCGAGAGGAAAGTGGGAGACAAGGTCATCCGGCTGATCCGCGGCGACATCACGGTCACCGACGTCGATGCGTTCGTCTTCGACATTACGGAAGACGTCAAGCTCGGGTCGGGGTATGGGGGCGCCATCGCCCAGCGCGGCGGCCCGGCGGTCCAGAAGCAGCTCGACGCCATCGGCAAGTGCCCCAAGGGCGAGGCCGTCGTGACCTCGGCCGGCGAGCTGAAGGCGACACACATCATTCATGTGAACGGGCCCAAGTTCAACGAGCCGGACACCGAGGCGAAGCTTCGCAGCGCCGCGAAGTCCGCGCTTCGAGCGGCAGACGCCAAGGGCGTGGGAAAGCTTGCCTTGCCCCCGATCGGCACCGGGCTCTACCAGGTCCCCCTGGACCTGTGCGCCCGCGTGCTCGTCCAGGAGGTCGAGAAGCACCTGCGGGGAAAGACCGGCCTGGAGCAGGTCTTGTTCGTCGCCAACGATACACGGGAGTACGGCCCCCTCGCGGCCGCCATTCAGCAAGGAGCCTGATTCATGCCTCACTCCGATACGAGCAGCCTCCTGCCTGTCGCCGAGTCCGTCCACTGGGCAGCCCTCGGCGTGATGGCAATCGTCTACACCATCCGCCTGCTCTGGGTGTTCCGCTTCAAAGCCGGCAAGGACCGCTCGGCCCCCGGCGGCAGCGGGCGAACCGACGCCAAGTCCGCCGCGATCCACTCGCTCTTCAACGTAGCCATGCCCTGGCAGATGGAGAGCACCCGCACCAACGTGCCATTCTGGATCAGCTTCGTGCTCTTCCACCTGGGCGTCGCAGCCGGCATCGGCCTGGCGTTCACCAGCACCATCGCGCCCGCGCTCGTCGCCTCCCCCGCTGTCGGCTACACCGTCCTGGCCCTCACCGGCTCCGCCTTCGTCGTCGCGCTCATCCGCGTTGCGCGCCGATCCCTGCTGCCCCACCTGCGTCTCATCAGCAGCCCCGACGACTACTTCTCCTTGATCATGCTGACGGGCTGGTTCCTGCTCGGGACGCTGACCCAGGCGAGCCTCCTGGGCCTCCTGCAGGGCGAGCGGTGGCTGGCCGCGTTCCTGTTCGCCACCAGCTTCTTCCTCGTCTATGTGCCCTTCTCGAAGATCTCCCACTACCTCTATTACCCCATCACCCGCTGGTACATCGGCAAGGCCCTCGGTCACAGGGGCAGCTATCCGGTCGTCCGAGCGTGAAGGAGGCCGCCGTGAACGAGCAAGCCAACTCCTGGAAGGTGCAAAAGATGATGGAGCTTCTACCCAAGAAGCTCTCGCGGCAAGTCGTCGGCTCCCTGGTCGGCTGCGTGCACTGCGGCATGTGCAACACGGCCTGCCACTACGTGCTCACCCATCCCGATGACCCGAAGATGACGCCCTCCTACAAGGCCGATCAGCTTCGCAAGATATTCAAGCACAACCATGACTGGACCGGCCGTGTCTTCCCCTGGTGGGTCGGCGCCCAGCTGCCCGTGACCGACGCCGACCTCGAGCGTCTGAAGGACATCGCCTTCGGCACGTGCACCAACTGTCGTCGATGCACGTACAACTGTCCCATGGGTGTCGACACGGCCACGCTGAATCGCATCATGCGAGGCCTGCTGACCAGTGTCGGCGTGGTGCCCGAGGGGGTGCGCGTGGTCTCCAAGGACCAGTGGGAGATCGGCAACCAGATGGGCGTGCTCAAGGAGGATTACATTGAGACGCTGGAGTGGATGTCCGACGAGCTGGTCGAGAAGGTGGGCGATGAGTCGGTGCGCATCCCGATCGATAGGCCGGGCGCGGATGTGATGTATTGCATCAATCCGCGGGAGGCCAAGTATGACCCGCGGACGATCGCGAACGCGGCGCTCATCTTCTGGGCTGCGGGGGAGAGCTACACGATGCCCAGCGAGGGTTGGGACCAGACCAACTTCGGCCTGTTCTCGGGGGACGACGCCCTGGGCGGGAGCGCCGGCCGGCGGTTGTACGAGAAAGCGAAGGAGCTCGGTGTCAAGAAGGTCGTGATCTCGGAGTGCGGCCACGGGTTCCGCTCGACGCGATGCGAGGCGATGAACTGGGCGGGACTGGATGTCTCGACGCCGCTGGAGAGCTCGATCTTCACCATGCTCGAGTACGTACGCAGCGGGCGAATCAAGGTCGATCGCTCCTTCTGGAAGCAACGCATGACCTACCACGACTCGTGCAACCTGGCGCGCAGCTGCGGGATCACCGAGGAGCCTCGGCAGCTGCTGCGGGCGGTGGTGCAGGACTTCGTCGAAATGACGCCCAACCGCCAGGAGAATTTCTGCTGCACGGGTGGCGGCGGCGCCATGTCCATGTCCGAGTACACGCCGCGGCGCCTGGTGTCCGCCCGCGTGAAGGCCGATCAGCTCAAGGCCACCGGTGCCCAGATCGTGGTGACCTCCTGCCACAACTGCGTAGATGGGCTGTCGGACTGCATCAAGCACTACAAGCTCGGCATGCAGGTCAAACAGCTCGTCGACCTCGTGGCCGAAGCGCTGGTGATCGACCAGTGCGAGGTGAGCAAGAAGCGACCGTCCGCGGCCTCGCCCAAGGCTGGGCAGGACGGCAAGCCGCAGGCGCCCCTGGCCGGCCGTTGCATCCTCGTGGTCGACGACGAGGACGACGCTCGCACCTTCCTTTCCACGGTGTTGCAGGATGCCGGCGCCCGTGTGCTCGAGGCCGCGAGCGGGGACGACGCGATCTCGATCGCACGGCACGAGAAGCCCGAGCTGATCACGCTCGACGTCTCCATGCCGGGCAAGGACGGCGTGGAAACCTTCGACGAGATGCGGCGCGATCCGGCCATTTCGGACATCGCGGTGTGCGTGGTCACCGGACATCCGGAGTTCCGGAAGGTCATCTACGACCGCACGGCCGCACCTCCCGAGGGCTACATGGACAAGCCTGTGCAGGAGAAGGAGCTGGTCGACAACCTGCGAAGGATCTTCGAGTTGCGCGACAACAAGAGCTGACGGCGCGCGGTGCGCGCGGGAGGACGAGATGCACGTCCGGTATCAGAGCTACTTCGAGGACATGCCTTGCTACCTGTCCGTGCACGACCGCGAGTACCGCATCATCGACGGCAATCGCCGGTTCCGATCCGACTTCGGGGACCGGATCGGCGAGCCCTGCTATCGAGTGTACAAGGATCGGGACGGCGTCTGCCCCGATTGCCCCGTCGAGAAGACGTTCGTGGACGGCTGCAGCCACGGCAGCGAGCAGCAACTCACCACCAAGGACGGCCGGCCGACGCCCGTCATGGTGCACACGACACCGATCCGCGACGCGTCCGGCGCCATCGTCGCCGTCATGGAGATGCACACGGACATCTGCGAGGTGAAGCGCTTGCAGGGTGAGCTGAAGCGAAGCCAGGCGCGCTACGTGCAGCTGTTCGAGGAGGTGCCCTGCTACATTACGGTGCAAGGACCCGACTTGGTCATTCAGCATGCCAATCGAACGTTCCGCGAGACATTCGGCCCGGCCGTGGGGGATCACTGCTTCCGGGTGTACAAGCACCGCGACGAGCAGTGCCTCGTCTGCCCTGCCAGGCAGACTTTCGCGGACGGAAAGACCAGGGAACACGAAGAGCTGCTGGTCACTGCGTCGGGAGATCGGCTGAGCGTGCTGTGCACGACCGCGCCGATCCGAGACCCGTCGGGCGCGGTGGTCGCCGTGCTCGAGATGGGCACGGACATCACGCAGATCCGTCGGCTCCAATCGCAGCTGGCGTCGATAGGCCTGCTGGTCGGGTCGATCTCGCACGGCATCAAGGGCCTGCTGACCGGCCTGGACGGGGGCATGTACCTGGTCAATTCGGGCTTTTCAAAGAGCGATAACGAGCGGGTGCGCAAGGGCTGGCGGATGGTCGAGCGCAACGTCGAGCGGATTCGCAGCATGGTCCTCGACATACTGTACTATGCCAAGGACCGAGACCTGGATCTGGCAGACCTCGACGCTGCCCGGCTCGCGAGCGAGATCGGCGAAGTGCTCGAGAAGAAGGCGACGGATGCCAATGTCCAGCTCGCAATCGAAGCGGCGCCGGACGCCGGCATGCTCGAGGCGGACGGCAAGGCCGTGAGGGCGATGCTGATCAACATCCTGGAGAACTCCTTGGAGGCGTGCCGAGCGGACACCACCAAAGCGCAGCACCTCGTGCGGTTCGCCGTGCGCCGTGCGCCCCCGTGGGTCGTCTTCGAGGTTCAGGACAACGGCATCGGCATGGACCGGGAGACCCGCGAGAAGGCCTTCTCGTTGTTCTTCTCGTCCAAGGGAATGCAAGGAACCGGGCTCGGGCTGTTCATCTCGAACAAGATCGTGGACAAGCACGGCGGCTCCATTACGGTGGAGTCCGAACCCGGGCGCGGGTCCCGGTTCCTGGTGAGGTTGCCTATCGAGGCGCGCCCCAGCGTCCAGCCTGCCGCGTCCGCTGCCGTAGGGGAAGGGGGCGATCATGAAGTGCGTGCTGGTAGTGGATGACGACCCGGATGTTCTCGAGTATCTGTCGATGTTCCTGCAGGACCACGGCTACGAGGTCCGCGTTGCAGCCGATGCCGGAGCCGCGCTCGAGACGTTGAAGGCCTTTAGTCCCGACGTGATCCTGGTGGACGTACTGCTGCCGGGCCGCTCGGGGCTAGACCTGCTGGTTCACCTGCGCCGCAGCGCGGATTGGGGCGCTGTCCCGCTGGTGGTCGTTACCGGCCACGACCAGGTTCTGCAGGACTATTGCCAGTCGTACCTGGGTGGACATCGCGACGTACGCGGGCCCGACGGCGTGCTGGGCAAGCCGTTGGACACGCGCGCGCTGCTCGCGGTGGTGGGTCACCTGTCCGAGGGCAGCCGGGGCGCTGCGGCTCCGGGGTAGGACGACGCGGCGGCCGGGCGGCTCGCGACCAGGCGCGAAGGAGCTTGCCAAACCCGATCCATCAGGTACCTGATAGGGTAGCCTGAAGGTCGCGTTCGAGGGCTGGCATGGGCGACAACCAATTCGTCTCGACCGGTGCTGCAGCCAAGCTGCTCGGAGTCACTCCGGACACGGTCCTCAAGTGGATCAAGCGCGGCCGACTCGAAGCGAGCCGGACGCCAGGAGGCCACTACCGCGTGTCGCGCGTGACGCTTGGTCGTATGAGCGGGGAGCAGCAACCAGCTGCGCCGGAGTCGACCCCCGCCGCCGCCCCGGCCGCACCGGCGCCCGTGTACTGCTGGGAGTACCACGCCGTCGACGGGCACGTGCGCCCCGCGTGCACCGATTGCAGGGCATATCAGGCGAAGGCGCTGCGATGTTACGAGTTGCGAAGCCTGCCGTCTGGAATGGGAAGCCCGGCCGACTTCTGCACGACGGCCTGTGAAGTCTGCGGCTACTTCCGGGAGCAGGTGCAAGGCCCGGTCCGCGTGCTCGTGGTCAGCGACAGCGTTTCGTTGCGCGAGGAACTGCTCCGCGGCGCGGCGCACCGCCCCATTCGCTTGGAGTTTGCGTCGCGCGAGTACGAGTGCGCGTCGATTGTGGAGGCGTTCCATCCCGAGTTTGCTCTGATCGACTGCTCGTTGCCGAAAGCCAGGTGGACGTCCCTGGTGGCGTGCATGGTCGAGGATCGGCGGGCGGCGGGGACACGCGTCCTGCTGCTGGCGCGCCGTCGGGCGAAGCGATGGCCGAGCGCGCTCGAGGCGATCAATCGGAGCGGTCCGGTGCACCTGGGGCTACCGCTGAGTTGGCCCCAGTTCGAGTCCGCTCTCGGGCTGCGGCCGGCCCCGTTGCCACCGATCACCTCGCGCGAGCCCAACTCCACGGCCGGGTGATTCGCACCGCCCTCCGGGCCCTGACCCTGCCGTCCGCCGCACTGCGCGCCTGCCTGCCACCCCATCCGCCCGCACGGCTCGGCGCCGCGCCACGCGCCGTTGCGCACCCTGCTCGTCCATCACGCCGACGTCATGGTCGCGTCAGCCGCCGGGCGCGGGCGAGGCTGCGAGGTAGTAGCTGGACCGAGTGACCGTATCGCAGGGGACGACGACGCTCTCCATGTCGCCCCCGCGGCACGCGCCGTCCCAGCGCCTGCCGGCCTGCCTCTTTCGACGAGCCGCGGGTACCACCTCGATCCGGCCGCGGTTCGGGTCGAAGAAAGCGTCCGCGGGGGATCCGCTCGCGCCTGGCCCCCAGGCAGAAAGCGAGATCCTTGGTCCGCGCGCAGAGCTCTTCCGGTCCGTTCGCGACCTGCTGCACGCAGCCCCGTGCTGCCCGCGACGAAAGGGGCCAGGATGACCTGTCTCGCGTCCACGGCTCACATCTCCCTCGCAAGCTCCACCGCGCCCAAAAGCCCATCGATCGCCTCCCGCAGCGACGCCTTCGGCCGCACCGCCACCGGCACCTGCGCGGTCCGCAGCATCGGAAGGTCGAAGGGGCTGTCGCCGAACGCCGCCAGCACCTGCGCTTGCGGAGCTGTCTCGAGCAGCACCTCGGCCTTGCGCTCGCCATAGGGCATCGGCTCGGCGAGCCCCGCACCGATGACTCCGCCCGTCACCTCGGGCGTGGTGCCCACCACGTCTGCCGGCTCGATACCCAGGGGCGCTACAGCGGATTCCACAACGAACCGCGGAGACGCGGACACCACCACGACTCGTACGCCGTTGTCCCGCGCCCACGACAGCACGGACTTCATCTCTCCGTGGAGTCTTGCCTCGAGCCCTGCCCGCTGCTGCACCTCGCCCACGAGCCGCTTCGCCTGCTCCATCGGATAGCCCGCGAACGACCAGGCCATCAGCTCGTAACACCGGTCTTCGGGAAATGCCCCGCTGCGGGCAGCGTCATACAGCCCCATCGCCAGCTGCGTCGCGTCGCCGTGCGACGGAAGCCCGAATTCCCGCGATACGTCGCGCAGCCGGGCAAGCGCCTCCTCGCGCACGGCCCTGGCCGCCAGCAACGCCTCGAACGCATCGACTCCCACGTCCCCGGACCATAGCGTGCCGTCCGCGTCGGTCGCGATCACGGGGCGGTCGGCTCCGGCGCGGGCCGAATCCAGCCGGGAGAGCAGCGCTCGGGTATCGATGGTGTGCACGCGCCTATCCCTTGAAGACGTTCTTGCGGTTGCGGAGCATGGCGAACACGGACGCCGGATCGATCGCCACCGCGCCCTGCATGCGGGCGTACTCGACGACATCCGGCTCGGTGCAGCGAAGGAATGGATTGGTCTGCAACTCTTCGGCGAGCGTGCCCGGTACGGTGGGCTCGCGGCGGGCTCGCTGGGCCCGCACCTGGGCGAGCCGGTCGCGCAGCAGCGTGTTGGCCGGCTCGACCTTGGCGCCGAAGCCCAGGTTCGACTCGGTGTACTCGTGCCCGCAATAGATCCGGGTCTGCGGTGGCAGGGGGGCGAGCTCGTCGTGCAGCGAGTGGTACATGACCTCGGGCGTGCCCTCGAACACCCGCCCGCAGCCGCCGAGAAACAACGTGTCGCCCGTGAACGCGACGTCGCCCGCGAGCCATGCCACCGAGCCCGAGGTGTGCCCCGGCACGTGGAGGACGCGGAACGGGATGCCCGCGGCCTCGACGATGTCGCCGTGCTGTACGAGGCGCGTGACCCGCGGCGTGCGCTCGCGGTCGTTGCGGTGCGCCACGACCGCCACGTCGCTTCGGGATCGCACGAGCGCTTCGATGCCGTCGACATGGTCGGGGTGGTGGTGGGTGCACAGCAGGGCGGCGAGCTCGAGGCCGTGGCGAGCGAGCGCGGCCTCCACGGGTGCGGCGTCGCAGGGGTCGATCACCGCGGCTTCGCGCGCGCCATTCCGGTAGACGAGATACGCGTAGTTGTCCTGGAAGCAAGGGACTGGCACGACGGGCACGGCGGGTCACCTCGGGCCGCGGACGGCTGGTCGCAAGGGCAGGCTCACCATTTGACGATGACGGTCTTGGGCACGATCGAGACGTCGACGTTGTCGAGCTCGAGCACGACGGGCAGGGCGACGCTGTTGGGCCTGGCGAGGTTTGCGCCGAGCTCGGAGACGGTGACGCGCGGGACGATCTGATCGGCTCGCAGCGCCTTGATGATGTCCGGGGGACCGACCACGCGCACGTCGACGGTCGCGGGCAAGGTCTCGGCGTGGTTGGTGCCGACGACCTGGACGCGCACCTTGCTGAACATGCGCTCGATGAGCTTGCGCGTGATCTCGACGGTGGCGGTGACCGTGTGGTGGTCGTATTGCACGCGCCGAGGCGGGCGATCGAGCGACAGCGTGCGCGTGTGGATTCCCTCGCCCACGCCCGACACGTCGAAAGGCTCTGCGCGTGCGACACGCAGCGCGTCGACGATCTGCCTGGGACCGGTGGCGCGCACGGTCTGCGGATCGACGGTGGGCTGGCTCTTGACGGCGAAGCCGTCCATGGGCTCTCCGGTCACGAAGACCTGCACGTTGACGTCGCGGGTGACGACCTCGTCCCAGGCGATGTCGACCGAGGGCGGGTCGATGGAATCGACGACGACGCCGCCGGGGATGTTGAGCATGGAGGGCTCGAGGGGGATGCGTCCGGGCTTGGCCGAGCGCAGGTCGAGTTGCAGGGTGCCGAGGTCTTCGGAGCGCAGGTCGGAGACCAGCGAGCGCGGGCCGTGCAGGCTGACGCGCACGGAGGTGGGCAGGTCCGAGGTCAAGACCCGGTTCTCGTTGGCGGGAGGCAGCAGCGCGACCAGGTCGACGGCCATGATGCGCTGGGCGTTCTGCGTGCCGTGAACGTAGCCGAACAGCACGATGGCGCAGGCGAAGGCCAGCAGCTTCAGCCCGATGTTGTCGCGCAGCATCGGACGCAGGAACTTCCAGGCTGCCGACAGGCGAGCGGCGCGGGCCGTCACGTCGTGCTGCCTCCTTCGCGATCGATCGGGGTGTTGACCGAAACGGGCATGGGGGTCGCCGTCGAGGAGTTCCTCGGCGTGGAGGTCGCGCCGCTTATCGGGGTGGCGGCGACCTGAGGAGCGCGCGAGGATTCCGGGGCCGGCGTGATGGTCACGCCGGAGGGCACGGGCCCGGGCTTGGGGATGACGGAGGTGCGCGGAGGGGTCGGCGTGGCGATGGCGACCCGGCCGGAGACCGCGCTGTCGCGATCCTTGGCCGCGCCCTTCTTGTCCTTCTTCTTGGGCACCGCGCGCCCGAAGATCCGCAGCAACGTCTTGCGCAGCACGTCACCGTTCAGGTCGCTGACGATGTTGCCGTTGAAGCAGAAGCTGATGGTGCCCCGCTCCTCGCTGACCACGATCACCACGGCGTCGGTCTCCTCGGTGATACCCACCGAGGCGCGGTGGCGCGAGCCGTGGGACGGATCGACATTGCGCGCCTCGGGCATGGGGAAGAAAACGCCGGCCTTGGCGATGCGCAGGTTGCGAATGATGACCGCGCCGTCGTGTAGCTTGTTGACCGACTCCGGGATGAACATGGTGACCAGCAGCTCTTTGGTCACCGCGGAGTCCAACACGGTGCCCTGGCCCACCAAGAACTCGTCGAGATTGGCCTGCTGCTCGAAGGCGATGATGGCGCCGATGCGATGTCTGGCCAGCTCGGTGGTGGCCCCCACGACCTCGTCGATCACACGCTCCTCGAGGCCGTGGCCGAAAGAGCCGAACAGGGGGTTGGCGCCGATGCGGTGAAGGGCGCGCCGGATGTCGTTCTGGAAGACGATGATGATCAGCAGGATGGCCGACGACAGCAACCAGGAGAACAGGCTCTCGAGGGTGACCAGGCCGATCCAACGGGCCCCCAGGTAGGTGAGGAACACGAGCAGGAAGCCCACGCCGATCTGCGCCGCGCGCGTGCCCTTGAGCACGAGCAGCAGCCGGTAGATCACGATCGTGACGACGATGATGTCGAGAAGGTCGACGGCGAGCTGCAGGGGCGTTCGCCCCGCGAAGGTGTGCAGGAACCCCTCAAACATGGGCCCCCTCGCGCGTGGGCGTGTCCTGCGGAACGAAGCGTACGGCGCGAGCCACGGACAGGGCCTGGCGCACGTCGAGCACGTCGTGCACGCGCAGGATGCGGGCCCCACGGGCGGCACAGGCCAAGGACGCGGCGACGGTTCCGCCGAGCCGGTGCATCGGATCGGTCTTGACGTCCGCGGCCAGGAACGACTTGCGGCTCGGCCCGACCACCACGTCGAAGCCCAGGGCGACCAGCTCGTGCAGCCGTGCGACAAGCGCGTTGGAGTGCGCGGCGTTCTTGTTGAAGCCCAGGCCGGGATCGAGCAGCACGTCGGATCGATCGAGGCCAGCCCTCAGCGCCTTGTTCCCCGCAGCGAGCCACTCGCGCGCCACGTCGGCCACCACGTCCCCGTACGCGTCGTCGGCACACACCGAAAAGCCTGGCATGCGGCTCATCGGTTCGCGCGCGTGCATGATGATCAGCGACGCGCCCGCTGCGGCGGCTACGCGGGCGAGGCCGTCGCCGTCGCGCAGGCACGACACGTCGTTGACGATGCACGCGCCCTGATCGAGGGCTGCCGCGGCGACCTGCGGATCGGTGGTATCGATGGAGACGAGGGCTCCCTGGGCGACGGCGTGTCGCAAGGGGCCCAGGGTGCGGCGCAGCTGTTCGTGAGCGGGCACCGGAGCGCTGCCGGGGCGAGTGGACTCGCCACCAATGTCGATGAGGTCTGCGCCTTGCGTCATGAGATCGTCGACTCGCGCGAGCGCGTCGCGCTCCTCGAGGAAACGCCCGCCGTCGGAAAATGAATCCGGCGTGGCGTTGAGGACGCCCATGATGACGGGGCCATCCCACGGATCCCGCCGGTCGAGAAGCGCACGGAGCACGCTCACAGAATACGGGTAGCAGGATGAACCGGCGGGGGCAACTTCCGTTCCGCGCGCGCTCGACGATCACGGCGATCTTGCTTCGAGGGGCTTCAGGCTCTAGCGTTTTCGAGTGCGCTGCCGCTTGGCGCACGACTCCGGAGCCCCAAGAGACGAACTGATGCTCACGACGCGCGTACGAACAGGCACCGTGGCGGTGCTCGTGATCAGTACTGTGTTCGCAGTACTCTTCACGGCCGTCAGCTCGTTCGACCTGTTCGTGGAGCGTTGGACCCCGCAGATCGCCGCGCCGACGCGCGTGGCGTTGCGCATCCCGTTCCACTCGCGCATCACGCAGACCGGTCAGGGCGACTCGGCGCGCATGGCCTACGGGCAGGGCAGGGTCATCATTCCGCCTTACACCGTGCTCGACGAAAGCGTGCCCGCGCACCGGGAGGCGTTCGCCTACGAGTCGCTGCGCAGACCGCCGAGGGTGCTTCCGATTGCCGGCATGGGGTTCGTGTACCTGACCCTGTCGCTGGTGTTCATGGCGTACCTGCAGAAGCTCGGGCAGAACCGGCTCCGGCTGCTGCGTACCCAGATCGGCCTGTTCGTGGTGATGTTCGTGGTGCTCGCGGCCACCAAGGCGATGCTGCTGTTCACCGGGCTGCCGGAGCTGTGGGCACCGGTGGGCGTGGTGCCTCTGTGGATCGCCCTGGCGTTCGACCGGCGCAGCGCGCTGGTGCTGAACCTGGTGATGGCGTTCTTGGCCGCATCGCTGCTTCGCTTCGACCTGATGTTCCTGACCGTGGTGCTGGTCCGGGGCATGGTCGGGATCCTCTTCGTGGTGAATCGTCGCAGGCCGCGCAACCTCATCCTGAGCGGCGCCCTGGCCGGTGTCGGCTCCGCCCTGCTGTACACGGCATTGGTCTACGTGCTCGAGGGCACGTTCCATCCGGTTGCGGATCTGTTGGCGCCCGAGCGTTCGTACCTGCTGGCGGCCGTGGGCGGTGGCGCCCTGGCAGGGCTCGTGTCCAGCGTGCTGCGCGACCCGGTCGAGCGTCTGCTCGGCCAGGTGCCCCGCGAAAAGCTGCTGGACCTGACCGACATCGAGCACGTGCTGCTCAAGAAGCTGGCCAACGAGGCGCCCGGCACCTGGGAGCATTCGAGGGCCATGGCGAATCTCGCGGAGGCCGCCGCGGCCGCCATTGGCGCCGACTCCCTGCTGACCCGCGTGGGCGCCTACTACCACGATATTGGCAAGACCGTTCAGCCCAAGTACTTCGTCGAGAACCTGGCGCCCGACGAGCCCTCACCCCACGATCAGCTCGCGCCCGAGGTCTCCGCCGACGCGATCATGGCCCACGTGGTGCTGGGCACCAAGATCTTGCGCGACCACGGGATCCCCGAGCCGGTCGTCGAATTCGCCTACACCCACCACGGCACCCAGCTGGTCGAGTACTTCTGGCACAAGTACCAAGAGCAGAATGCGTCGCCCGAGCTCGCGGAAGATCATTTCCGCTATCCGGGAATGAAGCCCCAGACCAAGGAGACGGCCATCCTGATGCTGGTGGACTCGATCGAGGCCGCGTCGCGCACGGTCTCGCCGCCGACGGCCGCCAAGTTCGACGAGATGATCCGCCGTGTGCTGTTCACCAAGCTGCAGGCCGGTGAGCTCGACCAGTCGGGGCTGACGGTCGAAGACGTGCACATCATCACCAAGCGCATGACGACGGCGTTGGTGAACATGTTCCACGGGCGCATCAAGTATCCCTGGCAGCGTCAATCCGAGCCGCGGCCGGCGCAGAGCTTCACCACGCCCCGCCCCCGCGACGTGGCGCCGCTGGTGCCGTCGCCGCCGGAGCCGCCGGAGGACGACATCGATCCTGGGCCGGCGAAGAAGACGGCCGTGGGACACAGCTGACGCGGGCGTCCGCCGAGCGCCGGCAGCCTCGGGCATGCGTGACGGTGGCGTCGCGCGGCACAGGGAAAAAAGCGGCGCGCCGCGCACGGTCCGTGCGGTAGTATGCCGCCAGCGCGTGTCGCGCCCCTGACACCATGCTCCAGCACAGCTTCATGAAAGCCCTGTTCCACGGGCTCATCGCCGACCAGCTCGTGGTCCCGTACCCCACGCTCCACGGTGACGAGCGCGAGAACGTCCGGATGATCATCCAGAGCGTGCAGCGGTTCTTCGCGTCGCAAGTGGACTCCGCGCGCATGGACGCCCAGGAGTCCACCCCCGACGAGGTGCTGGCCGGGATGAAGCAGCTCGGGTTGTTCGGCATGACGGTGCCGACCGAGTACGGTGGAATCGGCCTGTCCGCCTCTGCGTTTGCCCGGGTGATGGAGGAGGTGGCTGCCCACGACTCGTCGCTGGCCGTCACCCTCGGGGCGCACCAGGCCATCGGCTTCATGGGGATTCTGCATTTCGGCACCGAAGCCCAGAAAAAGCACTGGCTGCCGCGTCTCGCCACCGGCGAGCTGGTTGCGGCCTTCGCCCTGACCGAGTCCGAGGCCGGCTCCGACGCGTCGGCGATCACCACCCGCGCCGAGCTGGATGTCGACGGCGCCACCTATCGATTGAACGGGCGCAAGATCTGGGTGACCAACGGCGGAATCGCCGACGTGTTCACCGTGTTCGCCCGAACGGCGCCGGGCACGGGGGGCAACCGTCCCAAGATCACGGCCTTCCTCGTGGAGCGGCAGCCCGGCGTGCTGTCCGGAAAGCCCGAGCGCAAGCTCGGAATCCGGGCCAATGCCACCACCGAGGTGTCCTTCGACGACGTGGCGGTGCCTGCGGCCAACGTGATCGGAGAGGTGGGCCGCGGCTTCAAGGTCGCCATGGAAGTGCTCAATGTCGGCCGTCTGTCCCTGGCCTCCGGCTGCCTGGGAGCCTGCAAGCGGCTCACGCAACTGACGATCGAGCGGGCGAACGAGCGCCGCGCCTTCGGCCGTCCCATCGGCGAGTTCGAGCTGATCAAGGACAAGATCGCCTGGATGATGAGCGAGACCTGGGCGCTGGAGTCGATGACCTACCTGACGACCGGGCTGGTGGACGCGCGGGTCGGGGACTGCTCGCTGGAGAGCGCGATCTGCAAGGTGTTTGGGTCGGAGACGCTGTGGCGCATCGCCAACGAGGCGCTTCAAGTCGCTGGTGGTGCCGGGTACATGGCGGACCTGCCCTACGAGCGATTCCTGCGCGATGCCCGCGTCAACTCGATCTTCGAGGGCACCAACGAGATCCTGCGCCTGTTCATCGCGCTCAGCGGAATGCAGGGGCCGAGCCGAAAGCTCGATGAGGTGGCCAAGGCCATCCGCGAGCCCATCAAGGGCTTGGGGTTGCTCAGCGACTTCGCTGTTCGCAAGGCCAGAACCGCCCTCGGGCGCGAACAGCTCCGGGGCGTGCACCCGAGCCTGGAGCGCGAAGTCGAGGTGTTCGAGAACTACAGCGTTGACCTCGCCCGCAGCGTCGAGAAGCTCGTCCGTCGCCACGGACGGTCCATCGCCGAGATGGAGCTGCACCAGAGGCGCCTGGCCGACATGGCCATTGACCTGTATGCGCTTGCCGCGTGCCTCACCCGCACGACGCGCGTGATCGAGCGCCGTGGCGAAGAGGGTGCCCAGCGCGAAATCTCGCTGACCAAGGCCTTCGCCCTGCCCGCCGAGAACCGGCTGCACGCCAACCTCGAGGGCTTCGCGCGCAACACCGACGTCCGCCGCCTCGCCATCGCGGACTGGGCGCGCAAGGGCGGAGGCTACGGATTCGACGTCATGGGGTAGCGACCACCGGCCGTCCGTCAGGGAATGTCGACATTGCTGCTGACCGTGATCGGATCGCCTTCGAAGGGCACAATCGTGGCCTTGTGCAGGACCTCCCCGACACAGCGCGTCGTGCGCGTACGGCCCTCGACGTTCGTCTCTATCTGGGAGTCTTGCAGCCGCCCGTCCGGCCCGAACGTGGCAACCATCCGCACCGTCGTCGGTGTCGTCCCCGGCTCCGTGCAGGCCGCCGCAACGCGCTCGGCAATCCGCTCGAGCGCGCGATTCGCCTCCTTGCGCACCACCTCCCTCGGCGTGAGCGGCAATCCGCCGGGTGGCGACTCGCTCGCATCTTCCGAGAGCAACTCTTGTGCAGCGAATGACTTTGCCGTCGCCTGCGGAGCTGCCCTCCAGTTCCATCCCCACAACGAGCTGCCGCCGCGCGACGCCGCCCCATACAACGCGAGCACCATGGCCGACAGGCCGAGCGTCGCGCCCAGCGCGATGGCGAGGGTCGACCACCGCAGCCTGCGTTGCGGCAGCGCTTCGGGCGGGCTCCCCGGTCCCATGGCGACGGGCGCGACCGACGGTCCGTTCATTACCGGCGGCGGGAAGGTGAATCGATCTTCGTCCGGGTGGAAGTCGTCCCACGATGGATTCGATAGCTCGCGGAGCGCCGCCCGATTCGCACGACCGGGCTCGTCCCATACGTCGTCCGGCATGGACGTGGACGGCGGCGGCGTCCACGACACAGGCGCTCGTGGTGCATCCGCCGAGGGCGCGTCCCCGAGGCTGCGCGCCGGGCGCGTGTCGTCGCCGACATCGTCGAACGGGATGTCGAGCTGGCCCAAGTCGTCAGGGACGCCAGATGGGTGCTCCGGGAGGCGAGCCGTGGGAACGTCGGGCGATCGGGGAGCCTTTGCCATGGGTGCCTCCGCGCTGGGCGCAGGCTACTACGCGAGCGAGCCTGTCTCGACAGCCCGTACCCCACGTACCACCCAGCCCCTTGCGTGCGCTGACTACCATCAAAGCATTAGCGCTGCGGGTCAGGCTGTCAACGGCCCGACCGTGGTCGGGAAGGAGCATCGCAGGTGAGAAAGGTCCAAGTGCGTCGTCCGTCGTTTCCGCAGGTGCCCTTCAACCAATCGCTCGGCAGCCCGCCGGGGGCTCGGTTCAATGTCGTCTGTGGCGATGAAGGACACTGGCGCAGTGGCATGTATACGCCGCCCGAGACGTCGGCGGCGCAGCTCGAGGAGCTGGAGCGCCACGACTGTCCGGAGCTGTTCCTGTTGGTGAAAGGCAGGCTGACCTTGGTGGTCGCCGACGGCGCGCGGACCCGGGAAATCGAGCTCCACTCCGGGGAGCCGGTGCTGGTGACGGCGCCCCACTCGGGCTACTGCCCGGACGGGCCGGGGACGGGGACGGCGTTCGTGGTCGAGCGCGATTCCTTCGAAACCGAGTACCAGCGCGTGCAGGAGTGGACGTCCGGCAACAACGACGCACCCCGTTAGTCCCTTGTGGACGAAGTCTTTGGCTGATCTGCAAAGAAATCGCGGAGCCCAAAGCTCTCCTGTTTGGTTCCGGCCTGCCGGGACGGGCAAGGGTAGCGACCAACGGGAGCGTAGGGGCGAAGCCCCTGCAATCGGCGCCCGGCCCTGCCGGGTTAGTCCCTTATGGACGAAGTCTTTGGCTGATCTGCAAAGAAATCGCGGAGCCCAAAGCTCTCCTGTTTGGTTCCGGCCTGCCGGGACGGGCAAGGGTAGCGACCAACGGGAGCGTAGGGGCGAAGCCCGTGCAATCGGCGCCCGGCCCTGCCGGGTTAGGGTGCCGCCAATTCATGACTTGTTGGACCGTTGAGCGCAATCGGCTTCGCGTCAGCCTGATTCGTCGTCGCCCTCGGAATTGGCCCAGGCATCATCTCCCGCGTTCTGCGGGACGCGGGGCTCGGGCTGCGCGGCGGCTGCTGCGATCTTGTCCTGGCCCGCGGGCGGCTCGCAAACCGATCGGTATCGCCCGTCCTCCCCTTGACGCGCTTGCAGCTGGACCTCCGTGACGCCTTGCGGGGAGCGTTGGTGCCGCCTGGCGAGCGCGATGCGAGCCACGGCTTGGCTCGTGTTCGACAGAGTGGACGAGGCGGACGGCTCAACGAACGGCAGGCCGGGCGTGGCACGGGAGCTGGGTGGAGCGTCCTGCTCGGCAGCGTCTTGCCGCGGAGCCTCGGTATCGGGGGCGAGGTCGGGGGCCGGGGCCGGACGCTGCAGCTTCTGCTCGAGACGGCGCTGCGCCGCGGTGAAGTCCTCGGGCGGGATGCTGTTGGCGCGGGACTGCGCCGATGCATCGAAGACCAGCCGCTCACTGTCAGCGCTGGTGAGCACGAGCGGCAGCACCTGCTCGGGGTGGTCCGCCAGTTGCTTGAACGCAAGGAAGCTGGCCGGCAAGGAAATCCGCTTCATGACTTCGAAGGCGTCGCCTCCCAGTCCGCACAGCAGCACCAGGTGACATTCGAACATCCCCTGGAGCCGGACCTCCACACGCAAGTCCCCGTCGATCCAATTCTGCGGTGCGCAGCGCGCGAGGAACAGCAGCACGCGTTCCTCGCCCGTGTCGGGCTGGCAGATTGCCGAAACGTGATTGAGCAGCTTGTAGGCGGACTCCCGCGAGGCGCACGCAAGGGCAAAATCTTCCTCGGTCAGATCCTGGCACGTCGCGATATGGGACGGGTCCATGGTGCGGTGATGCAAATGCCTGTCGGAAACACAGATCCGCAGAGCGGAGATTAGGCGCGTAACGCGGCGAGGTGTCAAGAATCGCGCAATGCGTCGCGCCCAGGGCGCGCCCGGCGCGGGGGCTCTTCATCCGAGCGGTCCGGCGGGGCGCGGTCCTGCACCGGACTGGCCGGAGCTTGACGCGCCTGCTGGGGCCCAGCAGACTGCCCGCGAGCCTCCCACGAGCACAGCTGCCGTCGCATGAACTGGAACTGGTCCTTCCGTCTCGTTCGTCTCTTTCGAACGGACGTGCGCATTCATTGGACGCTGCTGGCGTTCATCATCTACTACGTGATGCGAGGCGCGCAGCACGGGGGAGGGCTGTTGTTCCTGGGGCTGTTCGTGATGCTGCCGTATGCTCTGTTGTTGGTGACGGTGGTGATGCACGAGTTTGGGCACGTGTTTGCCGCGCGGCATTACGGGCTGCCGGTGGATCACATCGTGTTGACGCCCATCGGCGGCATGGCGGTGCTAGGCGGGGGCTCCTACTCGCCCTGGAGCGAGTTTGTCGTAGCGGCGTGCGGTCCGGCCGTGAACCTGGTGTTGGCCGCGGCAGGTGCGACCGCGTTTCTCGCGCTTGGCGGGCCCTTCTACACCGATATGCTGGTGCCCTTGTCGAGCCGCGGGTTCGTCGAGCTGTGGTCACAGGGGCAAGTCGGCCTGCTGCTTCTGTACGACTTCGTGCAGATGCAGATGGTGCTGTTTCTGTTCAACGTGATGATGGTGGCCTATCCGCTGGATGGCGGCCGGATGCTGTTCGCGGCCCTGTGGCAGACGAAGGGCTACCGGCGCGGCCTGGCGGTCAGCTGCAAGGTCGCCAAGGTCGTTGCGGTGGGCATGGGGTTGGCGGGGTTGGTGACGTTCTCGCCGATGTTGATGGTCATTGCGGCCTTCGTGTTCCTGCAAGCCGTGATGACCCAGCGCCAGATTCCCCTGCTTGTCGAGCCGGACAAGCGCCACTACGAAGCGCTGCGGCGTCAGCGCAAGCAGCGCGAGGCCAAGCCGGGGTGGCTGGAGAATTGGCGGGCTGGTCGGCAGGCCAAGATGACGGCGCGCGCGGTGGCCAAGGCCGAGCGCGAGGGCATCCACACGCTCACCGCGCAGGAGCGCGAGCTGCTTCGCAAGCGTCGGCAGCGCATGAATTGACGACGCTGGCCGGTTGGCTCGCGGATGATCGCTGCACGCGCAGCGGCCTCGATGGGCCGCCGTAGGGCAAGTTGTCGGGAGCAAGGACGGCGCCGGGAGACGGCGCCAGTGCTAGGCTTCTTCGGCGTCTTCGTCCAGGAGCGGCTGGGGACCGGGGACGATGCCGGCGATGTCCGGGTCGACGTCGTTCTGGGAGGGCTCCCTGACGGTCTTCTCGGCGCGGCGTTGTTGGCGCTTAGCGAGTTTGTCGCGCTGCTTGTCCTGGCGCGCTCTCTCCTTCTGCCTCTTGGCGAAACTTGGTGTCGACATGCTGGACTACCTCACCAGCGGTCGCCGCCCCGTCCACCATTTCCTCCGCCACGACGTCCGCCACCGCCACCGAACCCGCCGCCGCGATTCTGGCGCTCCTCGGCCTCGTTGACGCGAAGCGCGCGTCCATCGAGCATCGCGCCGTTCATCTGCGCGATCGCCTTCTGCGCGGCTTCGTCGGTTCCCATCGTCACGAACGCGAACCCGCGCGAGCGGCCGGTCTCGCGGTCGGTCACGACGTGCACGTCGGAGACGTCTCCGAACGTGGCGAACTCGGCGCGCACGGAATCAGCAGTGGAGTTGAAGGAAAGATTGCCGACGTACAGTCTGTTGCCCATGTCTCTACTCATCTCGATGCGGCGCCTACCGTGACGAGAACCTGCCATCCGATGGGCCGCCGGAACCGGAGGAAGGCTCGCGGAGCGAACGGCTCCGCGCTCCACGTGGCACGAAAAGTCGCAGAGTGGCCGCGATCCCGAACATCGAGAGAGCGTCGTTCCGAGCGATACCGTTCCAGTGAGCCTGCGCAGAGTAGCCGGATTCCACGGCTTCGCAAGCGGTGTTCTGCAAATTGTGATTCGGCGGCCGATTTCTGTGCCATTCCCGCCCGGGGGACGGACCGGATCGGGGCGCTCGCGCGGCATCACGGACCAGTCCGAGCCCGTGTCAAGCCACGTGCGTGCGGTCATGCTGGTCGAGGAGCGGTGGCGCGCGGCCGCCGCGATGCGGCGCCGGGCGGCGTGCTTCAGCCGTCGTGCTCGGCGCCGGGAGCCAGCAACTTCGCGAGGGCTTGCGCCAGATCGGCGGCGCGGAAGGGCTTGATCACCGCGCCGCCGAATCCGTACGCCTCGTGGTCGGCCAGCACCGCGTCTGTCGCATATCCGCTCGCGACCAGCGCGCGCACGCCCGGGTCCAGCTCCCGCAGCCGGCGCAACGCTTCCAGCCCGCCCATCCCGCCCGGCACGGTCAGGTCGAGAATCACCGCGCGAAACGGCTCCGACGTGTCCCTGGCGTCGCCGTACATCCGCACCGCCTCCGCACCGTCGGCCACCGTCACGACCGTGTACCCCAGCCCATCCAGGAGCCGGGAGGTCACCTTCCTGATCGCCTCGTCGTCGTCCATCACCAGGATCTTGCCTTCGCCGTGCGTGGGCTCGGGGAACGCCGCGGGCCCCGCAGTTGCCTGGCCCTCGATGGCGGGCAGAAAGACATCGAAGCGTGCGCCATGCCCGGGACGGGACTCGACGACGATATTGCCCTGGTGATTGCGGACGATCGACAAGCAGGTGGCGAGGCCAAGGCCGCTTCCGCGGGCCTTGGTGGTGAAGTACGGGTCGAAGATCCGGCTCAGGTACGGCGCGGAGATTCCGATCCCGGAGTCGATGACCGAGATGCGAACGTAGCGCCCCGGCTCGAGCGAGAGTGAGGCGTCGGGAGCCGCGTGCACGACGTTGGTTACCAGCACGCGAATGTCACCGGCGTTGGCCATGGCCTCGGCGGCGTTGAGCGTCAGGTTGTGGACAACTTGACCGATCTGGCCGCCGTCCGCGTGAATGGCCCAGGCATCGGGCGCTACCTCGATGCGGCAGCTGCAAGCGCTGCCGCGCAGCGCGAACTGGCAGGCTTCCTCCACCAGGGCGCCCACGGCGGTTCGCTCCTTGATCGGTGCGCCGCCCTTGGCGAAGGTCAGCAGCTGACGCGTCAGGGCCCGAGCGCGCATGCAGGCGTTTTCCGCTTGCTCTAGCGCCACGTCGGTGCCGGTGCGATCGTCGGGCCGCAGACGCGCGAGCGTGACGTTCGCCAGGATCCCCGTGAGCATGTTGTTGAAGTCGTGCGCGATGCCGCCGGCCAACACGCCGATCGACTCGAGCTTCTGGACCTTGAGCGTTTCCTGCTCGAAGCGCTTCCGATCCGTCAAGTCCCGCACCACGGCCACCACGCGCGGCGCCCGTGGATCCGATTGATCGACCACCTGCAGGCGGCGCAGGCGCACCTCGATTGGGAACTCCTCGCCGTTCTTGCGACGCGCCACCCACTCGAAGTCCACGTTCTTGCCGGCCATCGCCTCCTGCAAACGATCGAATGCCGTCTCCAGGGAACAGTCGTGCCCGATCATCGCGCCCGGATCGGCCTGCACGATTTCCTCGAGGGAGTAGCCGTAGGACGCGAGCGCGTTGTCGTTGACGTCCACGAGCAAGCCTGCGGCGTCGTGCAGGAAGATCATGTCCGGCGAAGCGTGGTAGAGGGCGCGTAGCACGTCCCGGCCCTGTCTCACCTGCGCCTCGGCCTTGCGCCGTTCCGCCGCGCCACGCAGCACCGCCAGCCCGTGCGCGACGTTGTCCGCCAGACGCCCGAGCAGCGCGACCTCGCCCTCGTCGAACGCGTCCGGCTCCGTTGCGTAGATGTTCAAAGCGCCGATCGTGGATTCGCCCGTGCACAGCGGCAACGCGATCGACGATCGGTAGCTACGCTTCCCCCACCTCCGCCATCCCGAGCGGGGTCCCGTCCTCCAGCTCCCACCACGCGACGGACGTCCCACTTGGCGTCACGGTCACGAGGTGAAGCTCAGGGGCGGTGCGGGTCCGGTGACACGCTGGTGCAACTCAAGGACGCGTGATGGGTGTCGGGTTCGGGAGGCTCGAGGTTGTGCCAGACGAAGTTCGGTTCCATTTCCTTCGGTCGGACAGCGGCGGACAACGGTTGCGCAAAACCGGCAGCCGCAGCGCGGATCAATCAGGAGGCGCGCAGCCCGCAACGCCGCCGTGGCCTGAGCAACATCCTTCGTGTGGCCCACCCTTCCATTTCCCCACCGCCGCCTGGACGAGCTCGCCGCCCCGCATGACTTGCCCGTGACTCAACTCCTGCCGCGGCACGTTGCGTTATGGTGCCCTGACCCTACTGCTTGACCATGCATGTCGCGGGACTGTCCTTGATATTCACGCAATACTCACCGGAACTGCACGGACTTGTCGTCGCGCACGTACAGTTGACTCCAATGCTCGCGGCATAGCTGGCGACCGCTTCGTCGCAGGCCGCCACGGCGGATGAAGTCGGCCTCGGCCTTGTAGTCGCCGTGGCGCCACAGGGGCGGGTCGGCTTCGAGCACGTCGCGCACCTGCTCCCAGAGCTCGTCGAAGGCCTCGGTGCCCTGCCCGCGGAGCTTGCCAATCCGTTGCAGGGCAGCCGAGAGCTTCTTCTCGCCCGCTTTCGCAGCCGCCTGAAGATCGGTGGTCAGGGTCTTGTTGCTGCTCGCCTTTCGCTTTTTTGCCGTCGCCATGGCGGAAGGATCGACGAGCGGGGCGCAGAAGGCAAGCCGAGGGGCGACGCACGCCGCTCCGGGGCGACGGTGTCGCCGTCGCGGTTCCGGAAGACTAGCAACGCGCGACTAGCAACAGGAACGCGAACACGGAATGCCGGAGCGGCCGGAACGTGGGCGGACGGCGGCTTGGTCGCAGGGGCGACGTCGCAGCTCCAGGGGCGACGTCGCAGCTCCAGGGGCGACGGTGGCGGTCGCCACTTGGGGGCTGGCGACCGCCACTTGGCGTGCGAACGCCCTCGATTGTCGAGTCGAATGGCTTCGGCCGTTCGCTACAGAGGTGTTGATCGGTGGCGGTGCGCCAGCTGAGTGGTTGCGGTGAGGCCTTGAACCGAAGCGTTTCACCGACGGCACGACGTTGGCTCATGGCCGGCCGTGGCCTCGTCCACTGCGCAGCCAGCTGTCGTGCACGACTCGAACCGGTCGGGCGCACAGCCTCGTGCGAGCTACTCGCGCAGAGAGCCCGAGAAGACCGTCTTGTACCAGGTCGTCAGCGCGCACCTCGAGCCGTTCATGCGCTACACGCGCGAGAACTACAAGCGTCCGCTGCCACGCTACGTGGAGCTGGAGCTGCGACGGTTCTTACGCTGTGGCGTTTTGCGAGCGGGTTTTTCGAGGCTTTTGTGCAGACGCTGCGGCAAGGACATGATCGTCGCGCACTCGTGCAAGGGCAGATCGCTCTGCCCGTCGTGCGGGGGACGGCGCATGGCCGCCACCGCGCTGCACATCGTACGAAAGGTGCTGCCCGACTGC
>JAJZQG010000138.1 GCA_021847645.1 Myxococcales bacterium | reverse complement strand
CGGCGGCTACGGCGGCTACGGCGGCTACGGCGGCTACGGCGGCTACGGCGGCTACGGCGGCTACGGCGGCTACGGCGGCTACGGCGGCACAGGAGGCGGCCCGACGTGCGGAGTGCAGAGCGGCATCCAGCAGTGCGACGACTGCATCAACGGGCTTTGCTACTCGCAGTGCGACGCGTGCGTGACGTCGCAAGACTGCGTCAATATCCTGACGTGCGGCCAGACCTGCAGCGACTACGCGTGCTACACGCAGTGCGAGGCGCAGTATCCGGGCGGCGCGAAGCAGTTCGAGGACTTCCTCGGACAGAACGGCTGCCTGGTCCAATACTGCACCGTGGCTTGCGGCGGCTGAGACGAAGCTGGTCTCGGTCTGCACGACGCCGCGCATCCAACGGCCGGAGACGTTGGACAGCGGTGCAGCGTGCGAAGGGTGCGCAAGCGTGTCCGGCGAATGGCGACCGGTCGAATCGAGATTCTCCCAGGTCCGCGACGCGCGAAGCCGTGCCCAATCCGTCGTCGAAGAGATTCGAACCTTGCTGCCCACGCTTGCCCCACGTATGGTCCCCTCGACCCGGTGATGCGCGCACGCGCATCACAACGCGAGCCGGCCGCGCTGCACCTGGGCGTTCGCCGTGCTGGTCGGTCTCGCATCGTGGAGGTGCCGTCATGAACAAGACCATCGCCATCCGCCGCGTGCGACCCGAGGCGCGCCGCGCTATTCCGACCGACGCTTCGAAGCTCGGGTTCGGTCGCTACTTCTCGGACCATTTCTTCGCGACCGAGTTCGACCGGCAGAACGGCTGGCACCTGACGAGAATCGAGCCGATGCGCCCGCTGCAGATCGACGCCGCCGCGATCTGTCTGCACTACGGGCAGGAAGTGTTCGAGGGCCTCAAGGCATATCGGGGCAAGGACGACGGCATCTACCTGTTCAGGTGGCAGAAGAACGCCGAGAGGCTGCGCAACTCGTGTCGTCGCCTCATGATGGAGACGGTCGACGAGGAGTTCTTCGGACGGGCGGTGAAGACGCTGGTGCTGCTCGAGCAGGAGTGGATTCCGCGTGCGCCGTCGTCCTCGCTGTACATTCGCCCCACGGTCATTGCGACGGATCCGTTTCTCGGCGTGCGTCCGGGCGACGAGTACGCGTTCTATATCATCGTGGGGCCGGCAGGTCCGTACTATCCCGAAGGCTTCAACCCGGTGCGGATCTGGGTCTCGAGCGAGGACGTGCGCGCGGTGCGCGGCGGGCTCGGCGAAGCGAAGACCGCGGCAAACTACGCTCACAGCCTGTGCGCCCAGCACAAGGCCAAGTCTCTCGGCTACACGCAGGTGCTCTGGCTCGACGCGATCGAGCATCGATGGGTCGAGGAAGTGGGAACGATGAACATCTTCTTCGTCATCAACGACGAGGTGATCACGCCCCCGCTGGCCGGCACCATTCTTCCGGGGGTCACGCGCGACAGCGTGCTGACGATCTGCAGGCATTGGGGGATGAAGGTCAGCGAGCGAGCGATCTCGATCGACGAGGTGTTCGAGCAGGCCTCCTCCGGCGCGTTGACCGAGGCCTTCGGCACGGGCACGGCGGCCGTCATTTCGCCGGTGGGCGTGCTGTCCTACAAGGGCAAGGAGGTCGTGATTGGACGCAACCAGACCGGCCCGCTGGCCAACCGGTTGCACGACTACCTGACCCGCCTGCAGCACGGCGAGGAAGAAGACCTGTTCGGCTGGGTCGAGCGCATCGACAAGCTCGACATCGATCAGCTCGCGGTCTGGAACGGCTGAGCACCACCCTCGAGCACAGGTCCAAGCCACGCACGGAGGCCGCCGCAACGGCACGGTCAGCCTTCGTTGGTGGCCGGACTCTTCCTTGAAAGAACCGGCTGCCTTCGAACGAACAGGGGGCATGACCCGGATGTTCGCTCTGCCAGCCGTGACGAGCCTGATCGTCCTGAACCTCGTTGCCGCGTGCTCGCCAGACCAGACGGCTGCGTTCTCGGCGTCGTCGAGTGCGCACGACCCGGCGCCTGCCGTCGCTCTGCACACCTTTGCCCGCGATGACTCCCGCGGTGGCGTGACGAGTCGCGTTCGCGTGCTGCGCTACGGAAACCGCTCGGAAACCGTCGTGGGCGATACGCTGTTGCGCGGCAGCGGGCGTGTCTGGCGGATTCGCGAGGATGTCGAGCTGAGTCCGGCAGGACGGCTGGAGCGTGCGAGGGTGTGTCTCGAAGCAGGCGAGGGTGCCCCGAGCCTGGTTCGCGAGGTGCGGCTGGATGCAGCGTGCGGTGTCTGGTCGATTCGGGACGCGAGCGGCGAAGTGAGTGGACGGTTGCCGGCGCAGATTTCGTGGGCGTACGCGTCGTTGTTTGGCGATGTCGCGCCGGAGCTGGCGGCAGCCACGCCGATGGGTGCCTGGGTGACCTTGCGGGCGGCCGAGGCCAACGACGCGGTGCTGATGATCGACTCGCAGGCCGGGGTTCATGCCGTCGCGTCGGACCAGCTGCTGATTGCGGACGGCGCACGGCGCTGGGTGGTGCTGGGCGACGAGGCAATCGAGGCGGATGCCGACTTCGTGCGCGAGGCGTCTCGGCAGCAGTCGGCGAGCTCGGCCGTGGCGCGGCAACGGAGGGCGAGCACGAGAGCGTCGCTTTGATGGGCCGCTGTCAGGCCGGGGCAAGCCGTGGCGAGGCTGGCGCAGGACGCTGGTGCGGTGGAGCGCAGCCGGGGCGGGCTGCGGACGGGTTTTGAGCTGCGGCCGGTTGACCTGGTGGAGGGGCGGACCAAGGGTGGTGGGAGGGGGTAGGCGATGGCACTGACGTTCTTGGATGTGCTGTTGGAATCCGTGCAGGCAGAAGCGACGGCAGCGAGCTACTACGAGCGGCTCCAGGCGCACGCGGCGGGACCGGACGCACGGGGGCTGTTGGCTGCGATGGCAGCCGTGCAGCGGGCGCACGGCGAGCAGATCGCGGCGGAGGGGCGAGCTCTTCTGTACGGCGGAATCCCGGTGGATCCGCGGGCGGGTAGCGTCAGCGCGCACGTGGCGCCGGGTTGGGACGACGTGCGGGATCTATCGTACGACGAGGCGTTGCAGATAGCGCTCGAGGGGCAGGCCGCCGCCGAGGACTACTACGCAGGGCTCGCGACGCTATTCGATGGCCCCGAGGAGGCGATGCTCAAGAGGGCTGCGGCGGTCGAGCAGCGCTTTGGCCACCAACTTCGGGACGCCGTGGCGCGCCGGGCACGAGCGCGACGTTGTGAGCGGGCGCTCGCCCAGATCATAGGCAGTGTGGTCGTGGCAAGGCAGTCCGCCACAAGGATGCTACGAAGGCCGGAATCTGCGACGGCCGATCCTCGCGCCGCCCGGCTTGTCGAGCAGGTCATTGCCTACGAGGAGCAGAGGTCGGCCGAGATTGCGAGCCTGTCGCCGGAGCCGGGATTGCGCGTGATGCGCAGTCCGGCTTTCGTCGTCAGCGTGGCGGCCAGCGATCACACGCCGCCGGACCTCGGGCTCGTCATGCGCGTAGCGCTGGAGCTCGAAGAGAAGACAGCCTCGTACTGTACCCGGGCGGCCGCGACGTTGCGCGTGGTCGAGGCCACGGTGCTGCGGAAGCTCGCGGCGGAATGTCTCGACAACGCGGAGTCCATTGCGACGGCTCTCGCGCGTCTGGGCCGGGCCGACGAGGACTTGCAGGCGCGATCGAGCGACCCGCGCCTGGCCGCGTAGGCCGAAGGAGCACCGAGGTTGGGGCGCAGTGGCAGGCCCATGCCTAATCGGCAACGACGCAGTTGCGATACGCCTTCGCCTTGTAGAGCCGCGCATCCGCGATCCGCAAGAGCTCGGCCGCGCCGTCTCGAGCGTCGCAATCCTTAAGAGACGCGATGCCGATCGAGACGGTGACTTGGACCACCGCGGGGCCCACGGTCACATGCAAGTCGCTCACGCGCGTGGACAAGCGGTCTGCCAAGCCCAGCACACCGGTCCTGTCGACGTCGCGCACGACGACGCTGAACTCCTCTCCACCGACACGCGCCGCAATGTCTTCGGCGCGCAGGGCCTGACGGAGTTCCTCGCCGATGGCTCTCAAGACCGAATCGCCAATCGTGTGCCCATGCGCGTCGTTGACATTCTTGAAGTGATCGACGTCGATGAGCAGCAGGGACAGCGCGGAGCCGTGTCGGCGTGCATACGAGACTTCGCCCTGCAGGGCCTGGTCGAACACGCGCCGGTTGAGCAGGCCGGTGAGCGCATCGTGGGTCGCGTGCTCGTAGGCGGCGGCAAGCGCCGTGAGCTCGCGTTCGTCACCGAGCAGAAAGCGGAAGCCATGACGCGTGCCGAGCCGGACGCTGTCGCCGCTGTGAAGGGTGACCACTTCCTGCACCCGACGACCGTTGACGAACGTGCCGTTGGTGGAGCCCGCATCGGTGAGCGAAACCGAGGAGTCGAGCCGGTGCAGACGCGCGTGGACGCGCGAGATGGTGGGGTCGTCGAGGAGAAAGGAGCAGCGCTCGCTGCGGCCAATGGTTAGCGAGCTTTGCGGCTCGATGCGCAGCACGGCTCCGGTGGCCTCGCCCGTGGTGAAGGCGATGAGCGCAACACCGTCGACGAGTTGGTCCTGGACGTCGGGCTGCGTGTCCTGGGGAGGGCGCATCGGTTCGCGCCGCTGCTGCTCGAGCGGAGGCAAGAGCTTGGTTCGCTCCTCCGAGTCGAAGAAGTGTGGGGCCACTCGACGTTGCGAAGGGCGTTCGCTCTCTGGCGGGCTTGGCTCCATGGCGTTCGTCATTGTCCTCCTGGGGGTCTTGGACCCTCATGCGTGATGGCGGGATGTGCCGGCGTGCCGTCCGTCGAGCACACGAAGCTGTCGCCGCAGTGGCCGCATGCACCGAAGCGCTCGTCCAACGCCGCGCGTGGTTTGACCACGGAGTCCCTCCCATCCGGTTGTCCGGGCACCCCGAAGCGAAGGCCGCTCGGGTTGCTTCACCGCCACAAGTCCCTATCCCCGAGTCCGCATGATGACACGAGACGCGATCGCGCGCCAGCCCCTGTGAGGTCGCATTGGCACGACATGGGCCGTCCCCTACGGAGCGGCGATCCGTGCATCTGCCGGACCAGCGCCCGAGACTGACGACCTGCTGCCTTGGACGGCAGCGGGCCTTCGGAGTTGCACCGGAGCGCTTCAAGCACGGCCATGCCGCGCCAAGGCGGATCAGGACGCTTTCGTGCCCCTGCGACGAGGGGAGGATCTGTGGATGGATATCCCTATTGGGCTTTGGCCCTGATCGCGGCCAGGACCTTCTGCGGTGTGAACGGCGCGTGGCGCAGCCGGACGCCGACTGCGTCGTAGATGGCATTCGAGATGGCGGGACAGGGGCCGTTGATGCAGATCTCCGAGACGCTCTTGGCGCCGTACGGACCTGTCTCCTCCCAGGTAGGAACGAGGATGGTCTGAAGATCGGGCTGGTCGGCGGTGCTGAAGATCTTGTAGTCCGCGAATCCGGTGTTGCGCATTCGGCCCTTTTCGTCGAACAAGTACTCTTCCGTCAGCGCATAGGAGATGCCGTTGAGCACGGCGCCCTCGACCTGGCCTTCGGCGAGCTTCGGATTGATGGCGGTACCGCAGTCGATCGCAGCCACGTACTTGACGACAGTCACCTGCCCGGTCTCGGTATCCACATTGACCTCGGCGAAGTGAGCGGAGAACGGGGGTGGGGACTTCTTGGAGATGGCCGACGCGATCGAGGCGATCTGGTGCTGCGCGTTCTGGTACAGCGAGCGCATCGCCACGTCGCCCAGCCGCACGCTGCTGCCGTCGGGGGCCTTGACCAGCTTGTCTTCCAGCACCAGCTCGGAGGGGTCGATCTGCGGTCCCAACATCTCGGAAGCGACCTTCTTGATCTGCTCGGCGATATCGACGGCAGCCTTGCGAGCCGCCTCGCCCGACAGATAGGTCGTGCTCGAGGCGTACGCGCCCACGTCGAACGGGGTCAGGTCGGTGTCCGAGGAGGTCACGATGATGTCGTCGACCGGCACGCCGAGGACTTCGGCGGCGATCTGGGCCAGAACCGTATCGGAGCCGGTGCCCAGATCGGTTGCGCCGCAGGCCAGGTTGAACGAGCCGTCATCGTTGAGCTTCATGCTGACGGAAGCCATGTCGATCTCGGGGATCGACGAGCCCTGCATCAGCGCGCACATGCCGATGCCACGTCGGACGGGGCCTTTGCCGGGCCGTCCGCGGCGCTCGGCCCAGCCGATGGCCTGGGCGCCGCGGGTCAAGCACTCGGCCATGCCGGACGAGCCAATCTTCTGCTCGACGCCGGGCTTTCCCTCGCCGAGGGCGGCGAACACCGGAGAGCTCTCGCCGGGCATGATGTGGTTGCGCCGTCGCAGCTCGACCGGGTCGATACCGAGCTTCTCGGCGACCTCATCCATGAACACCTCCATGGCGAAGGCCGCTTGCGTGGCGCCGTATCCGCGATAGGCGCCGCCGACCGGCAGGTTCGTGTACACGGCCTTGGCATCGAAGGCGACGGTGCTCATGCGGTACAGAGGCAGAACCTTGGATCCGCAATTGCACATGACCGTGAGGGCGTGGGCACCGTAGGCGCCCGTGTTGGACAGGGCGGTCATGCGAACCCCGTTGATGGTGCCGTCGGCGTTGAAGCCGGCGTCGAGGGCGACCTGGATGGGGTGGCGCGTGCGGGAGAGGAACTCCTCGGCGCGGCTGCTCTTGAGCAGCACCTTGCGTCGGGTGGCGAGAACCAGGGCCGCAACGGCCTGCTCGATGAGCACCTCCTGCTTGGCGCCGAAGCCGCCGCCGATGCGCGGCTTGATGACGCGGATGCGACGAACGGGAATGCCCAGGGCCTGCGCGGTGATACGGCGCGCGTGGAAGGGAACCTGGGTCGAGGTGACGAGCACGACGCGGTCCCGGGCGTCCAGGTAGCCCAGGCACACATGAGGCTCGATGGGGCAGTGCTGGCCGTAGTGAGTCGAGTAGGTCTGGGAGTAGACCAGGTGCGAGGAGCGAAGCACCGCGTCCATGTCGCCCACGCCCATGCTCGCGGAGGCGGCCATGTTGATGGACGCGTCGTAGGGCACGGGGATGGGCATGTGCGCCTCGGGCTCGTCGTGGATGACGGGTGCACCGGGGAGCATGGCCTTGCCAGGGTCGAAGATCGGCTCGAGGACTTCCCACTCGATGTCGAGGGCCTTGCCGGCCTGCTCCGCCAGCTCGAGAGTGTCGGCGGCGACGAGGGCAACGCGGTCTCCGACGAAGCGCACCTTGTTGTCGAGGATGAAGTTGTCGTAGGGCGACGGCTCGACGTAGCCCTGGCCGGCAGTCGTGTGGACGATCCTGGGCAGATCTTCCCACGTGAGCACGGCACGGACACCGGGGATGGCGCGGGCGCGGGTGGCGTCGATCTTCTTGATACGAGCGTGGGCGTGGGGGCTTGGGACGATGAAGCCCACCAGCGCGTCCACTGTCTCGTAGTCCGCGACGTATTGCTCGAGGCCGCACGCCATGCCCAGGGCGTCGACCTTGCGCACGGACTGTCCGACGACCTTGAGGTTGCTCGGCTGCTCAGCGGTCATGGTCGTGGCTCCCTTGGATGGTTTTCGCGGCGTTGTGGACCGCGTCGAAGATCTTGACGTAGCCGGTGCAGCGGCAGAGGTTGCCGGACAGGGCCTCTGCGATCTGCTCGCGGGAAGGGGAGGGCACCTTGTCGAGGAGGGCTTTGGTGGCGAGCACCATGCCGGGCGTGCAGTAGCCGCACTGCACGGCGCCGCCGTCGACGAACGCCTCCTGGATCGGGTGTGGCCTGCCCGGGTCACCGAGGCCTTCGACCGTGGTGAGCTGGCGGCCAGCGACCCGGGGCGCCGGCGTGATGCACGACAGGATGGCTTCGCCGTCGAGCAGGACGGTGCACGCGCCGCACGTGCCCTCGTTGTCGCAGCCTTGCTTGACGGACTTGTAGCCGAGAGAGCGCAACACCTCGAACAGGGTGGCGCCGGGGTCGCACTCGAACGTTCGGTCGATACCGTTGATACGTGTGGAGACGCGCATGGTCATGGATTCTCCCGTGCAGCCCAGGTTCGGGCGGTCTCGAGGGCGCGGCGAGCCAGAACCTGGGTCAGCTCGCGACGGTATTCGGCTGGTGCGCGGTAGTTGGGAGCGATGGGCAGCTCACGGTCGAGAGCTGCGAGCGCGCGGCTGATCGCGTCGTCGCTGAGCGCGGAGCCTTCGAGTGCGGCTTCGACCGGGACCAATCTGGTCGGGCGTGCGCTCACCGCGCCCACCACGAAGCGCACGTCGCGCGCGCTCGAGCCATCGACGCGGAGGGTCACGCACGCGGTGGAAAGCGAGTAGTCCGTGGCAGTGCGCGTGAAGCGTTCGTAGCCGAAGGACAACGTGCCGGCTCGACGCGGAACGACGATTCTGGTGATCAGGCCGCCATCCCAGGCGTGCTTGCCCCCGTGTGTAGCGTCGGCAATCGGGACCAGGGCAGGGGACGCCCCGACGCGCCTCACCTCCAACGATGCATCCAGGGCCAGAAGCGCTACGGGCAAGTCGGCCCAATACACGCTGTGGGCGACATTGCCGGCCGCCGTTATCATGTTGCGCAGCGGGCGCGAGGCAACATGGCGACAGCACCTGCGCAGCCGCGCGCCCTCCATGCCGGGAAGCGAGGAGGCCATCGCGAGCTGCTGCAGGGAGACCGTCGCCCCGATCTCGATGCGGTCGTCGTGAATGCCGATAGTGTCCAGCCCGAGCCCGGTCAGATCGACCAGCTCGGCCTCCCGCCTGGACCTGCCGGTGTACAGCCCGGTGGCGCCTGCCACGGGGACAGCGCCGCGCGCGACCAGCGCGAGGGCCTCTTCGACTGCCGAGGGTTGGTGGTACGCACGTATCATGAACGGCGCTCCTTTGGCGATACGGCCGCCGCACCGGCCGAATGGGTGAGAAACGGCAGCCCCGTGCGCTCGTGCGCACGCGCTACCATGGCAGACGCCAGCTCGTTGGCGCGCTTCGTCAGCTCGCGCGCGTCTGCCCCGACCAGGCGCTCGTTGTCGACCACGACACGCCCGTTGACCATGACCCATCGCGCGTGGCGGATTCCCGTCGTCAACGCGAGCGCCGCCACGGGATCGTGCACCGCACCTGCCAGGCCCAGATCGTCGAGGTCGAAGAGAACGATGTCTGCGGCCATGCCCGGCGCGATGCTGCCGACGTCGTCTCGCCCCAGCACGCGCGCGCCGCCGCGCGTGGCGAGCCACAGCGCCCGGCGAGCTGGCATGGCGTCCACCGATGTGCCTACGCGGTGAACCAGGGTGCAGCTCTGCAGCTCGCGAATCATGTCCGACGCGTCGTTGGAAGCCGAGCCATCGACCGCGAGGCCCACCGGCACGCCCAGGTCCAGGGCGCGCGGAATGGGCGCGATCCCCGAGCCCAGACGCAAGTTCGACGTCGGGCAATGCGCGATGCCCGTGCCGGTTCTCGCCATGAGCTCGAGCTCCGCGTCGTCGAGGTACACGCCGTGCGCGTACCAGACATCGTTACCGAGCCATCCAACCTTCTCCATGTACGCGAGGGGACGGCACCCATGCGTCTCGATGCAGAACTGCTCCTCATCCTTGGTTTCCGCCAGGTGAGTGTGAAGCCTGACGCCGTGCTTGCGTGCCATGCGCGCGGACTCCACGAGCAGGTCGTCGGTCACGGAGAACGGGGAGCAGGGCGCCAGCGCGAGGCGGCACATGCTGAAGGGCGATGGGTCATGATAGGCAGCAATCACGCGTTCGCTGTCCGCCAGGATCGCTTCGGGAGTCTGGACGACGTCGTCGGGGGGCAAGCCACCTTGGGATTTCCCTCGTGACATCGACCCGCGGCTGGGATGGAAGCGAACGCCGAGCTGGCGTGCGGACTCGATGGTCTCGTCGAGCAGGCGCGAGGTCTGCTGCTTAGGGAACACGTAGAAGTGGTCGGCAATCGTGGTGCAGCCGGTCAAGAGCAGCTCGCCCATGCCGACCAGGGCGCTGACCCGCACGTCCTCCGGACGCAGCTCGCGCCAGATTTCGTACAGCCCCAGGAGCCAGTCGAACAGCTTGGCGTCCTGCACCATCGGTACGGCGCGGTGGAAGGTCTGATAAAGGTGGTGATGCGTGTTGACCATGCCGGGAATTGCCAGGGCGCCGCGGCCGTCGACAACGGTCCAGGACTCGCCGCTCGGCGGGCGCGGCGGCGTCCCGGTCCCCAGGCTGGAGATGGCAGGGCCCTCGACGACGATCCAGGCGTCGCGCAGCTCGCGGGCCTGGTCATCCATGGTGACGAGCAAGGATAGATTCTTGATGAGCGTGGTCATGGTACACCGCGGACGCCCACGCGAGGCGGCGTCGAGCCGCGCGCGCAGGACGCGCGAGGTGGCACGTAGCCCGGCGGACACGGAGCGGCAAGAGGTTCGCGTTGGTCGCCAGGAACGCTCCATGGTCCAGCGGGCGAGTCCGGCTCTCCGAGTCTGCCGGGCCTTTTGGGGCCGCGCGGCGGTCGGCGGCGGCGGAATTGCCCGCAGTTCACCTGGCCGAGCACGGGTGGGCTGGCGCCGGCACCGTGCTGGTGGATCGAGCGGGACAAGCGAGCCGGCCGCCGGTTGCGAATTGGTGCACCCGTGTTGCGACGCGGCTCGCAGCCGCTCGCCCGGGCTCTGCCGAGGCTTCATGGCTCTCGGCTTCGCCGGTCGCGAATCAGGTCTGGACCCACCGTGCCGCGAGCGCAACGGCAAGCGGTCGCGACGTCGGACTATATGATCCGGTCGGGCGGATCATATGATCCGGTCGGGCGGATCATATGATCCGGCCTGCCAGGTCGGCCCGTCACGGGCTCGATTGCCCCTTCTCCGCGCGCAGCGTTCGCCCTACCGTACACTCCCCATGCGAACCGCTGTCGTCGCCCGCGCTCGAATGCTCACGCCCTCCGTTCGCGAGGTGACCATCGACCCCGGCCCCGCCTTCGAATTCGAACCCGGCCAGTGGGTGTCCATCAAGATCCCCGACGCCGCGGGCCGGGACCTCGCCCGTTCCTACTCCATCGCTTCCGCACCGCGCTCCGACGGCACCTTCGACCTGGCCGTGACCCTCGTCGAGCACGGCCCCGGAAGCGGCTACCTGCACGGCGTGGCCGTCGGCACCTCGCTCGCGATCTCTCGCGCCCAAGGCTTCTTCACGATGGACGACTTCTCCCGTCCCGCGATCCTCGTTGCTACCGGCACCGGCGTTTGCCCCTTCCGGTCGATGGTCCAGGCACTCGCCTCTGTTCACCAGCGCCTTCCTCACCCCGTCAGCTTGCTCCTGGGCGTTCGCTCCGAGCAGGACCTGCTGTACGCCGACGAGTTCGCTGCGTACGAGCGTTCCCTTCCAGGCTTCCGATTCCTGCCGTGCCTGTCGCGTCCCACCGATCCGTGGAGCGGCCTGCGTGGCTACGTGCAGGCCCACGTCCCGGACCTCGTGCGCCAGCACGAAGCTGCGTGCGACGTCTACGTGTGCGGCTTGAGCAGGATGGTGACGGATCTGAGAGGCATGCTGAAGAACCAGCTCGGGCTTTCGAAGGATTCGATTCATACCGAGCGCTACGACTGAATCGCGCTGCCGCCCCGGCTACTCCCCGAACTTCTCTCGGTACGCGGCGACCACCAACCTCGCCATCCGATCGATGTCCAGCCCTGCCGAGTTCAAGACCATGTCGTAGTTGACAGGGTCATCGATGTCCTTGGCGAAGTAGCGCCGAATGAACGCCGCGCGTTCCGCGTCCGTGCGCTGGATGTACTTCTGCGCTGCAGCCTTGTCGAGCTTGAGCAGGTCCTGCGCCCTGTGGACCCGCTGGGCGTACGGCGCCACCATGCGCACGGCCAGCAGCCTCTTGCGCCACACGATGTGCGAGGCCCCGCGGCCGATCATCACGCACGAGCCGTGCGCCCACAAGCTGGTAATCGTGTGCGTCAGCGCGCGCACGTAGTCGCTCTGGTCGAAGTTGCGCTCCCGAAACAGGTTCAGCACGTAGTCGTCCACGCGGCTCTGTGACTTCTCGTCCAGGCTGTCGACCACCTCTACATGCACCTTCTCGGTCGTCGCGATGTGCTCGACGATCTCGCGATCGTAGACCGGGATGCCCAGCAGCTCGCCGACCTTCTGTGCGACCGGCAGTCCCGCCGACGCAACCTGGTTGGAGAGCGCAATGACCGGCGGGGGCACGTACTCGCCATGCTCGCCCTTGCCCTTCTCCCGATGCTCGATCTGCCAGCGCTTGACCTGGTCCTCTACGATGAATCCGATATTGCGCGCCACGGTCTCAACCTTTCCTGGGCCCCGCGTACAGGTGCCCATCGTCGAGCAATCATCTCAGCACGTTTCGTGAAAGTTGCAAGCAACCCGTCGCTGATCCATACGGTGGTAACGCCATGCGCCGTGACGACCACCTTCGGATCGCCCACCTGTCCGATCTCCATGTCGGCCACATCACGGCCAACCTGGTTCAGCTCCGCCACTTGCTCGCGCCCGATGAGCCCGGTCACGGCCTGCTCGACATGGCCGCCCGGCTCGTCGCCGGTTCCTGGAACGAGCGCCGCAGTCTGCTCGAGCCCTTGTTCCGCTCCTCCCACATCATGCACGACTACGAAACCCGCAACCTGGTCGCGGTCGTGCAAGCCGCCCGCGCCCGCGGCGCTGACCACGTCGTGCTCACCGGCGACATCGCCAACCTCGGCGCCGCCAGCGAGTTCCGTGAGGCTGCCGCCGTGCTGCGGGCTTTCGGCTACTCCGGCCCCACCCTCACCGTCGTCCCGGGCAACCATGACGTCATCAACTTCCGCGGCACCCCGGGCTTCCGCCCCCTGGTCACCGCGCGCGACTATCCCCACCTCGATCTCGTCAACGACAGCGTGTGCGCCGTTGCACTCGATACCACCGCCCGAGCGCCCGACCTGGATTGGCGCGATGCGTTGGTGCTCAACTCCCGCGGCATCGTTCGCCCGAGCGACGTCGAGACCGTCGATCGCCTGTTGCGCGATGCGCCTCCCGAGTCGTTCCGAATCCTGTGCTGTCATCATCACCTCGTCGACTTGCCGCCCGACGGCTACGTCGAAGCCTGGTCCGACAAGGTCGACCATCGCCTTGCGGGGCGCGCGGCGAACGCCGAAGCCTTGCTCGATGTGGCTCAAGCTCGCGGCGTGGGCCTGATCCTGTTCGGCCACCGCCACCGCGCCACCCACGACCGCTTCACCATACGCGGCATTCCGGCGGCCTGCTCCGGTGCCGTGACCGAGCTCGGCCCCGACGGCCTCCTGCGATTTCGCATCTTCGAGTTCGAGGGCAATCGTCTGGTGGGCGCCCAATGGGTCGCCGTCTCTCCGCTACAGGCCAGTCCTCAGCTCGTTGCCCGGGCCATCGACGGCGTCTCCGCTCTGGAAGACGACGCGCGGGCGCACGTGAGCGCGGCGGTCGATGGGAGCATGACCCGCAAGGACTGGGGGCGCATGCGACGGCGCGTCAATGCCCTCGATCGTGACCTGCTCTCCCGGATGAAGGCCCGCCTGGGCAAGAAGTAGAGACCGTCCGCTGCCGTCCTGCTGCTCGAAGCGGCAGGCGCTCTGGATGGCCGTTCGACGCGCGGACCGGCCCCCGTGCCCCGGCGCGCGAACGCTCGTCGGCAGCGCACGCTTGCACGGCCGTGATTTCCCCGCCCCGTCGCGCCCTCACCGGCCGAACCCTTTGCGGAAGCCGGGGCTCCAATGGGTGGTCGTCACGAACCCACAGACAGCTCGGACCCTCCATGGAATTGAGCTTCATTTCGATCTTCGGCGCAGGGATGCTCACCCTTCTCACCCCGTGCATCCTGCCGATCCTCCCCGTGTGGCTGAGCCTGCTCATGGGTGCAGGTGTCGAGTCCGGCCGCTCCGAACGCTCCCGCAACAAGCTGGTCTTCTCCTCCTTGCTCTTCGTGGCCGGCTTCAGCCTCGTCTTCACGCTCCTGGGCCTCGGCGCCTCCAGCGTCGGCTCCGTTCTCCAGCAGCATCGACCCGTCCTGCTGCTGGTCGGCGGCGTGCTCATCCTGCTGTTCGGCCTCAAGTACCTGGGCCTGCTCCGCATCCCGTTCCTGGAGAAGACGTTCCAGGTCAATGCCGTCAAGACCGGCTCCTTCGCTCTCGACGCCCTGCTGTTCGGCGTCTTGTTCGCCCTGGGCTGGACTCCGTGCGTCGGTCCGATCCTTGGCTCGGTGTTGACCTACACGACCGCCACCACCACCAACCCCTGGATGGGGGCGTTGTACCTGCTGACCTATAGCCTCGGCGTGGGGGTCCCTTTCCTCGTTGTCAGCCTGCTGGCCGATCGGCTCGTGCCCAAGCTCCGCAAGCTCAACCGATTCATCCCGTGGTTCGAGAAGCTGACGGGCGTGGTCATGGTCGCAGTCGGCCTGCTGCTCGTGGTCCCTGCGTCGGTCCGGCTGGCGTCGCATACCAACTCGACGGCGCCGGAGCTCGTGGCTGTCGACGCAAACGGCGCAGAGGAAACGGTGCAGCTCGGCGAGGCATCGGATCATCCCAGGCTGGTGGAGTTTCACGCCAAGGGCTGCCCGATTTGCGAGAAGATGAAGCCCTACGTGGCGCAGTTGCGGCAGGATTGCGTGGGAAAGCACGTCGACGTGCTTACGGTGGACCTGTCCGATCCGCGCAACGCGGATGCCGCTGCGGCCTACGGGATTCGTGCGGTGCCCACGTTCCAGCTGTTCAACGCCCAAGGCGAGCGTTCCGCGCAGTTCCTCGGCAAGCACGAGATCTCCGAGCTGCGTGCGGCCGCAGCCAGCCTGATGGCGTCGACCTGTGGCGGGGTGGAGAACGGAACCCCGCTGCCCGACTCCCGCGGCGGCGCAGGGTGCGAAGCCGCCAGGCTGCTGTCTCCCTCCACGAGCGCACCGGGCGACGAACCTCGCGAGCCCGAGCCCACCCAATGTTCCCAATGACGACACCTGCAGTCGCGCGACGGGCGGTCGAAGGTCATCCCGCTCCCTCGCTTCCGGCCTCCTGGCGCGCGCCTGCAGGGGCCCCCGGATGATTTCACAAGGAGTAAGTCCCTCATGCCCATGTACGAGTTCCGTTGCACGGATTGCCAGACCACGTTCGAGGAGCTGGTCTTCGCTACAGCAGACTTGGCCGACGTCAGCTGTCCGTCCTGTGCATCGACCAACGTCTCCAAGCAGCTGTCGGCATTTGCTGTAGGAACAGGGAGCTCGGGGCTGAGCGGGGCGGACTACTCCGGATCGGCGGGCGGCGATTACGGTGGGGGCTGCGACACGGGTGGCTGCTGCTCGGGCGGGACCTGCGGGGTCTGACAGGAGCTTTCCCTCCGTGGGCTCCAGGCAGTAGCATCGGCCGAGCGTGACGGGCCATCGACCCGTCGCGCTAGATCCCATGCGCAGGCAACTCCTTCTCCTCGCCGTCATCGTCCTGTTGCTGTCCGGCGCCCTCACGTGGCGTGTCGTGGCGCAAGACGCGTACAAGCACGCTCCGTCCGGCGGGTCTGCGACGGTCGAGGGGGTCGAGACCTTCGTGTCGGTCCGGGTGCCCGGGCGTCTTACGGAAGTCCTGGTGCAAGAGGGCGACAAGGTCAAGAAGGGACAGGTGGTCGCCCGCATCGACTGCGTGGATCAGAACGCCGTGCTGTCCGCTGCCGAGGCGAAGGTCAAGGCGAGCGAGGCGGCCGTGGCGGCGTCGGAGGCCGGCTTCAAGGGCGCACGCGACAACGTGGGAGTCGCCGTTGCGCAGGTTGCCGCGGCCCGCGCCGCAGAGAGTGTCGTGCAGGCCGAGAAGAGCCTGAGCGAGCGAAACAAGCAGCGCGCCGACGAGCTCCACGAGACCGGCGCCATCAGCAGCGCCATTTACGATGAGGCGGAATCCCGCTACACGGGAGTTGGGGAGCAACACAAGGTGGCGGCCGCCAACGTGCAGACCGCGCGCGCCCGCAGCTCGGCCGCGCAAAGCGCGGTCGAAGCCGCTTCGGCCCAGATCGAGAGCGCCCGCGCCGCCCTCCAGGCCGCCACAGCCGACAAGTCCCGCGCCGAGCTCGGGGTGGCCGAGTGCACCCTGGTCGCCCCGCGGGATGCCGTCGTGACTGCCCGCTTGCTCGAACCCGGTTCGGTCGTCGGCCCGGGCACTCGCGTGCTCACCCTGGTCGACATCAGCACCGCCAAGGTCACCTTCTTTCTGCCCGACGCCGAGTTGGCCCGCGCCGTCATCGGCGCCCCCGCCGAGGTTCGCGTCGACGCTTTCCCCGACAGGGTCTTCCAGGGTAGCGTCCGGCGCATTGCCTCCGAGGCCGAATTCACGCCCCGCAACGTCCAGACCCGCGAGGACCGTGACCGGCTCGTGTACGCCGTCGAGGTGCACGTGCCCAATGCGGACGGCACGCTTCGCGCCGGAATGCCTGCCGAGGTGATCCTGCCCGGAACCGGGCGATGAGCGCTCCTGTCCTGCTCGAAGCCAGGCAGATCGATCGCGCCTTCGGCGACGTGCGGGCACTGCGGCGCGTCAGCCTTCAAGTTCGCGCGGGCGAGTTGGTCGGCCTCGTCGGGCCCGACGGCGCCGGAAAGACGACCCTGATTCGCTCGCTGGTCGGCCTGATCGACGTGCATGCGGGCGACGTGCTGGTGGGCGGCGTCAGCTGGAAGAAGGCCTCGCGCGAGGCGCGCGAACGCTTGGGCTACATGCCCCAACACTACGGTTTGTACACCGACTTGTCCGTGGACGAGAACCTGCGGTTCTTCGGCAGGCTGTTCGATCTGCCGCGCAAGGTGTTCGAGGAGCGCCGGACGCACCTGCTGGGCATCACGCGGCTCACGCACGCAGCCGACCGGCCGGCCGGCGCCTTGTCCGGCGGGATGTACAAGAAGCTCGCCATCGCCTGTGCGCTTTTGCATCGTCCCGACGTGCTGGTGCTCGACGAGCCGACCAACGGAGTGGATCCCGTCTCTCGCCGCGAGCTTTGGGCGCTTCTGTACGAGTTCGTTCGCGAGGGCATGGGCGTGCTGGTGTCCACGCCTTATATGGATGAAGCCGCACGCTGCGACCGCGTCGCGCTGCTGCATCAGGGAACCACCTTGGTCGAGGGAACTCCCGCCGCGCTCCTCGCAGACTTCGAGCACGTCGTGGTCCAGATTGCCGCCGCCGAACGGCGCCCTGTCGACAGGCTGCTCGAGTCCGATCCCGACGTCGTCGCGCTCACGCCGGCCGGAGAGCACATTCGTGCGGTGGTACGCCGCGGCCGGGAGCAGGCCGTGAGCGACAAGGTCGCCCCGGTCGGTGGCGAGGTTGGCATTGCCCAGCCCGACTTCGAGGACCTGTACTTGTCGCTGGTGATGGCCTCCGGGGAGGGGTCCGGCGGATGAGCACGGTCATCGAGGTGCGGGACCTGACCAAGCGATTTGGCACGTTCGAAGCCGTCAAGGCGGTGTCGTTCGACGTGCACAAGGGCGAGGTGTTCGGCTATCTCGGCGCCAACGGCGCCGGCAAGTCGACCACGATTCGCATGCTGTGCGGCCTGCTCGCTCCCAGCGGCGGCCAGGCCCTGGTGGCGGGTCACGACGTGGGCCGCGACCCGGAGTCGGTGCGGATGTCCGTGGGCTACATGTCCCAGCGCTTTTCGCTCTACCCCGACCTCACGTCGATGGAGAACCTGGACTTTTTCGGCGGCGCCTACCGCATCCCCCGCACCGAACGCTTGCGTCGCGCCCGCGCGCTGCTGGCCGAGGTGGACCTCGAGCAGCACGCCGACGCGCTGGTCTCTTCGCTTCCCGGCGGGATGCGGCAGCGGCTGGCCCTCGCCGCCGCGCTGATCCACCGGCCGGCCATCGTCTTCCTCGACGAGCCGACCGCGGGGGTCGACCCGGGCGCCCGCCGCAGGTTCTGGCGTATCATTCGCGACCTCGCCGAATTGGGGACCACGGTCTTCGTCACCACGCACTACATGGATGAGGCCGAATACTGCGGGCGTGTCGGCCTGATGGCCGACGGCCGGCTCGTGGCCCTGGACGCTCCCTCCGCGCTCAAACGTTCGTTCGTTCCCGGACGCCTGGTCGTGGTACGAGGCAATCGGCTCGATCTGGGAGCCGTTCGCGCCGCCCCCGGGGTTTGGGAAGCGCACGCATTCGGCGCAGGTCTGCACGTTCGCGGCGATCCCGAGGCCATGAGCGATCGGACCCTGATGGGCGCCCTCGCGGGCTCCGGGGCCGAAAACGTCACCATCGAGCCCCAGGCGCCCACCCTCGAAGACGTGTTTCTCGCCGTTGCGGCGCAGTCCGGAGAAGCGTGATGCCTTCCGGCTCCCCTCGCCGCAGCCGGCCGCTCCGCTTCCTGACCCGCGTGTTCGCGCTCGCCCTCAAGGAGTGGATGCACATCGTGCGCGACATCAGGACCCTGTACTTCGCTCTCGGCATGCCGGTCGTGATGCTCGTGATCTTCGGCTATGCTGTGTCGTTCGACATCGACAACGTGCCCACCATCGTCGTCGACCAGGACCATACGGCGGAAAGCCGATCGCTGACCCGGCACCTGTTCGCGGGGGACACGTTCCGCGAGGTGCGCCGCTCCGACCGCGCCGACGACGTGGAGGAGGCGTTCCGGCGGGGCGACGCACGCCTAGGCGTGGTGATTCCGCCCGGCTACGGCAGAACGCTGGGCCAGGGGCAGCCCGCGACCGTGCAGTTGATGGTGGACGCGGCCGACAACATGACGGCAACGTCGGTGCTGTCGTACGCGGTCCGCTTTTCGTTCGCGCGCAATCGTTCCCTGATGGGCGAGGTCCTGGGGACCAGCCCGGACCTGCTCGAGGCCAAGGTTCGAGCGATGTTCAACCCGGGGATGCGCTCGGCCCTGTTCCTGGTGCCGGGCCTCGTCGCGACCATCCAGGCCATGATGGCCGTCCTGCTGACCGCGCTGACCGTTGCCCGGGAGTGGGAGCGGGGCACCATGGAACAGCTGTTTGCCACGCCCGTCGGGCGGGTCGAGATCGTTCTCGGCAAGCTCATGCCCTACTTCGGCGTGGGTATGCTCCAGGTGCTGCTCATCCTGGCCGCCGGCACATGGTTGTTCGGAGTGCCCATCCGCGGACCGGTCGTCCTGGTGTTCGCCGTCTCGTCGTTGTTCTTGCTGGCGACCCTGTCCCAAGGACTGCTCATCAGCGTTGCCACCAAGAACCAGCAGCTCGCCACGCAGGCGGCGGCGGTCAGCTCCATGCTTCCGGCCACCTTGCTCAGCGGCTTCGTCATGCCCATCGACAACATGCCCGCGCCGCTGCAGGCCCTCACGCGCATCATTCCCGCCAGGTACTTCGTGCACGCGCTGCGCGCCGTCATGCTTCGCGACGCCCCCCTGGTGGTCATCGTGCCCGACGCTCTCGCGCTCCTTTCCTTCGCGCTCGTCATGGTCGTCATATCGACGATTCTGTTTCGCCGAACCATCGCCCCCGGACGCTGATACCGAGTCTGGTTGGAACGTTCCGCCATGTCGCTGGTCACCCTGTTCGCCCTGATTCGCAAAGAGTTCCTGCAAGCCTTGCGGGACAAGCGCATGATGGCCATGCTCCTGGCGGTCCCGGTCATCCAGCTGGTGCTGTTCGGCTATGCCGCCAACCTGGAGATCCAACACATCGAAACGGTCGTGGTGGATCTGGACGGCAGTGCGGAGAGCCGGAGCTTGATCGAGGGCCTCGGCGCCGACGGGACGTACAGGCTGCTGCCGGCCTCGGACGTGAGCTACGCCCAGGACCAGCTCGTTCGGGGTCTCGCTTCGCTGGCGGTGATCGTGCCCCGCGAGTTCGGGCGCGACCTCGACGCTGGCCGGGCAGCCTCGGTCCAGGTGCTGGTCGACGGATCGGACCCGTCGCGGGCCATCGGGGCCAGTGGCGCGGTGGAGCAGTATGTCACGCAGCTCGGCCTGCGGGCCGAGGCCGAGCGCCTCGCTCAGGCCGGGTTGGGTCCGATTGCCACCATTCGCCTCGAGCCCCGGCTGCTGTACAACCCGGCCCTCAAGAGCCGGCGGTTCATGGTCCCCGGAACGGCAGCCTCCATCCTGCTCATCATCACCACCATCGTCACGGCCATGGGACTCGCCAGGGAGCGCGAGGTCGGCACCATGGAGCAGCTGCTCGTCACGCCCATGTCTCCGCTCGTCTTGATGATAGGTAAGATGCTTCCCTACGCCGTCTTCGGCTTCATCGACGAGGGCATCATCCTGGTGGTGGGCAATCTGCTGTTCGACGTGCCCCTGCGGGGAAGCGTACTCGTCATCCTGGTGGCCTCGCTGGCGTACCTGATTGCCACGCTCGGTCTGGGACTGCTCGTGTCGACCGCGAGTCGCACCCAGCAGCAGGCGCTGATGGGCGGATTCTTCGTCATCCTGCCTGCGATGTTGTTGTCCGGATTCATGACCCCCATCGACGCGATGCCCGCGTGGATTCGACCGCTGACCTGGCTCAACCCGATGCGCTACTTCGTGGAGATCGTCCGGTCGGTGCTGCTGCGCGGGGCGAGCCTCGTCGAGGTGATGCGACCGCTGGTCATCTTGCTCGCCATCGGGTTCGCCGTGATGGCTGTGGCCACCCTGCGCTTCCGTAAGCAGCTGCTCTGAGCCGGGCGCACACCCCTGGCGGACTCGCACGCTACGCATTATGTGATAGTTACGCGTAACGAGACATGGGGACGAACATGCTTCGCCGGATGACCGGACACGCCTGCCAGGGCACATTCACCCACCGTCGAATCGACGACAGCAGGCATTCCAGCGTGTCGGACGTGGCGCCGATGCCACACCATGAAGCGAATGTCATGCCCCCCCACCGGTCTCGCAGACTCAGCAACAGCGCTTTTAGGCGGGAGAACAGAGGCCAACTAATTGGCATGAATCCCGCCTATGTTGACTGTGATCGACGCCGGGACGACGATCCGCGTCGGAAGATCAAACGCCATGCGTACTTTTATATGGATGTCTGGGATGGCCGCTCTCGCCTTTTCCGCCGTCGCATCGTGCGCGGCGGGTCGCGGCGACCAGTCTGACGGCACTCGGCTCGACATCGCCGCCACCGACGGCGACGACGCTTCGGTCTCCTCTCACCCCGGCGGCGACGACACCGCCGGTGACCTCCCGGCCGCCCAGGATTCCGCCAGTGCCCCTGTCGACAACGCGCCTCCGCCGATGGGCGCCCCGCCCATTCAGAGCAGCGAGCCTGCCGGCGCTTCCCCGCAAGATCCGTCGGCGGGAGTCGATGGATGCCCGCAGGGCATGATCCTGGTCGAGGGGGAGTACTGCCCGGAGCCAACGCAGAAGTGCATCGACTGGATGGAGGATCCGGTGCAGTTTCCCTACGCGCGCTGCCGCGCCTTCGAGCAGCCCTCGACCTGCAAGGTCGATCGGGTGCCCGTGCGCTTCTGCATCGACCGCTACGAAGCGTCCGACAGCACGGGAATGCCTGTCGGCGACGTGTCCTGGACCCAGGCCAAGGCCGCCTGCGAGGCGTCGGGAAAGCGCCTCTGCCAGGAGAAGGAGTGGGTGTTCGCCTGCGAGGGTGAGGAGATGCGCCCCTATCCGTACGGCTACGTGCGAGACGCCTCTCTCTGCAACTTCGATAGGACCGAGGACCTTGTCACGCTCAAGGGCGACCTGGCCGACCACCGCGAGCCGGTCACGGCCAATCCCGACTGCTTGTCCCCCTTTGGCGTCCAGAACATGGTCGGCAATATCGATGAGTGGGTCGTGCTCGACAAGCCCCACTACTCCCAGGTGAACGGCGGCAGGAAGATGATGTCCGGGCTCAAGGGGGGCTGGTGGGGGCCGCTGCGCAACCGGTGCCGGCCTACCACGGTCGACCACGACGAGGTCTTCCACGAGCTGCAGACCGGCTACCGCTGCTGCGCCGATGCGCAGTGACACGCTGCCGCTTTCCGTGCCCTTGTTTCCCCACCCCATGTGGCAGGCGCTGGACGGCAGCTGACGCGCTGCGTCCGACCGGCCCCCGCGCTCCGGCCGGAACATGGGGTTCCGCCTCCCCGGTGCCGGAGGGGATGTCCGCGGCGGTGGCGTCCTGGTTGGAATGGGCGCGACCACGCAGTCGCGCCAGGCCGGCAAGTCGTGCGCATGGCCGCCTCCTTCGCTCTTCCCGAGAACGCGGGCTCCCGAGCGACGCCGTGTGAACCCCGCGATCGTCAACCCGGGTGTCCTGCGCCTCAGCCCACCTTGCGGAACCCCATTCCCGCAGCGCGTGCGGCCTCGCCGTCCGCGTCGTCTCGATCGCCAATGACGAGGCATCGGTCGGGTGCAACTCCTAGACGCGAAGCCGCTTGCAGATAGCCGTCCGGGTGAGGCTTGAGCCGTCGGGGGCCGTCGGGCTCGCCATTGGCGACGACCACATCGAACTGGGCGCGCAGGCCCAGGGCCTCGAGCTTCGCGAGCGCCGGGTAGTCGCTCACGAGGGCGGTCTTGCCACCCTCCGCGCGGAACGCCGCGAGCTCATCGAGGAGCCGGGTGCGCCGGAAGCGGGCAATCCACTTCGAGGGGCGGCGGACCATCCACTCTCGCACGTGCGCCTCGACCTCGGCAGCCGGCACGCCCAGGGCTGCGGCCGTTCTGTCCAGCTGCAGTGCGTACGGGCTGCCGACCTCGTCGTGCAGCTCGGTTCGGAGCCGCTCGTGCTCCTTGCGGAACCGGCGGATGATGCGAAGCGTGACGGGGCCGGCGAGCAGGACTTCGGCCCCCATGGCCAGTTTGAGTGGCAATGCGCTGTAGAGCGTACCATCGAGGTCGACGAGCCAGGCAGCGTACGGGGACAGAGCCATGATGGGCGCCGTGTCGCACGTTTCGCGTAGGTTGTCGAGCACCGCGGCGATTCCGTTGTTGGCGCGCGTCGCGGGTCGGGCCGAGGTTGCCGCGGCGCAGGCGTGATGGTAGGGCCGCGTCGATGCAGAAAGTGGCGTTGGTCACCGGTTGCCGGTCCGGCTTTGGGCTGGGTGTCGCGCAGATAGCCGCACGAACAGGCTTCGTGGTCTACGCGGGATTGCGTGACATCGGCACGCGCCAAGCGCTCGAGGACGCGACCCGTGGTCTGCCCGTCCACCCGATCCAACTCGATGTGACGCGGGCCGACGAGCGGGCGTCAGCCGTGGAGCGCATTCGCAAGGAACACGGGCGGCTGGATGCGCTGGTGAACAATGCGGGATTGCCCCTTGGCGGATTCCTCGAGCAGGTAGAGGAAGACGAGCTCCGGCACTTGTTCGACGTCAACGTGTTCGGGGCCTGGGGCATGACCAAGGCGTGTCTACCGTTGATGCGCGCCAGTGGGGGAGGCACCGTCGTCATGGTCTCCTCGATGTCGGGCCGCACGGCGATTCCCGGGCTCGGCGCCTACGCTGGGACCAAGTTCGCCCTGGAGGGGTTGAGCGAAGCCTGGCGCCACGAGCTCGCGGTATTCGGAATCCGCGTGGTCGCCATCGAGCCCGGGGCGTACCGCACGGATATCTTCTCACGCAACCGACGGATCTGCCGCAACGCCCGCGATCCGAGCAGCCCCTATGCGCCGTACGTCGAAAGGCTCGACCGGCTCTACGATCGCACCGTCGCGCGCATTGCGCGCGATCCGGATGAGGTGTGTCGGAAGATCGTGGAGCTGATGAGCGAGCGGAGGCCGGCGTTTCGCCATCCCGTCGGCCCGGGCGCCCGGCCCCGGGAGGCTGCCCTGTGGCTGCTGCCGTTCGGCGCCATCGAAGCGGCGGTGCATCGCGCCCTGTTCAAGAGCTAGACCCCATCCGAAAAGCCTTCCGGAAAACTAGCAGCTAGGAACAAGCAACATTGCGCCAGGAAGCGGTCTCGTCGGACCGCATGGTTGGGAGAGGAGGATGCATGTAGCAGCT
>JAJZQG010000137.1 GCA_021847645.1 Myxococcales bacterium | reverse complement strand
TCTCCCAGGTCGCGCAGTTCGGTCCTGCCGGATACGACGCGCCGGTGACCTTCCCCAAGTCCTCCTGCCAGGGTGACGACAACGCCCAGAACGCGTTCTGGATGGTCGCCGATGTCATGGCGGTCGAGGGTGAGTGCGGGGACGTGCAGTGCGTGGTGCAGCCTATCTACTCGGACATCAACACCAAGGCGCCCCTCATCTCGACCGGCGACTACGCCAAGGGCAACTTCGGGCCGCCCTGCGCCCCGGGCGGCGACGCCGGCCCTGGCTGCTTCTGACACGCTTGTGGCGCGCCAGGGCCCATCTGCCCCTTTCCTCCCGCCCCTATTCCGGGTAGATATGCGAGCCGATGAAGAGACTCGGGGGGTACCTCGTCCAATAGCGGGCGTTCACAAGCCCCCATCGCAGGCTCGCTTCCGCGCGCGTCCGGCCTCGGAGTCATGGACCGACTTCAGCCGATAATGAATCGTCGACAGGAGGAACGAATCATGGGTCGAAAGCTCGTCGCTTCGCTTTTCACAACCGCTCTGATCGCACTGCCCTTGGCCAGCGGCTGCACCATTCACGCCCAGGCGGGCACGCCTGCCGAGCCCCCGCCGCCGCCCACCCCGGCTGCTCCTGCGCCCACGCCCGCGCCGGCTCCCACGCCCGCACCCGTGGCGACAACTCCCGCCCCGGCTCCCGCCGCCGTCAAGCAGGAGGGCAACAAGCTCAAGATGCCCGGCGCCATTGTCTTCGAAACCGGCAAGGCCACCCTCCTGCCCGAGAGCAACGCCGTCCTCGAGCAGCTTCGCGTCTTCCTCGAGCAGAAGCCCCAAATCTCCCTCCTCCGCATCGAAGGCCACACCGACAACGTCGGCCAGCCTGCTGACAACCTCAAGCTCTCCGGCGAACGCGCCCTTGCCGTCCGCCAGTGGCTCGTCGACCACAAGGTCGACCCCAAGCGACTCATCGCCGTCGGCTTCGGCGACCAGAAGCCCGTGGCCGACAACAAGACCGAAGAAGGCCGCGCGCAGAACCGCCGCACCGAGTTCGTCGTCGTCGAGCTCAACGGCAAGCCCTGGATGGGCTCCGATGCCATCGGCGGCGGCACCGTCTTCGGCGACAACCCCCGCGCCAAGTAGCGCCGTTCCCCTCGCCGCTTCCTCCTGCTTGCAGCTGCCGGTGTGCTAGGGTTTCCCGCCATGCGGAACCCGATCCCCGTCGCATGCCTCGCGCTGCTCCTGGGCGCCTCTACCCTCGCTTGCTCCAAGTCCGAGAAGCGCGAGTGGAACGCCTCCGACCACGATCGCTCCGAAGAGAACCAAGCTCCACAACGTGCGCCCACGCCGACCGCGGCAGCCCCCGCGCCAACCGCGCCCTCCGATCCGTGGGCCAGCAACTGCGCTCCTTGCCACGGCGCCAACGGCAAGGGCGACGGTCCCATGGGCGCGGCGCTGCACACCCCCGACCTGACCAACAAGGATTGGCAGGCCAAGACGGCCGACGCCACCATCACGCAGGCCATCACGCACGGACGCGGCCAGATGCCGGCCTTCGGCTCGCTGCGCCAGTCGGACCTCGACGCGCTCGTCAAGCACGTCCGCTCGTTCAAGTAACGCTCCCTACGCATGACCGATTCGCTGTTCACGCGGCTCCGCCTGCTCAAGCGCTTGCCCGTCATCCTGCTCGTGGCCGGCCCCGCCTTGCTGTACTTCGGCTGGGTCGCACCGCGCGCGTCCCGCGATCACCCTGTCGTGCTCCGCTTCGAGCAACCGCTGCACGACGTCCGCAGGGTCACTGCCAGCTGGACCGACACCAAGGAAAACGGTGAGACGCTGGCCGGCAGCACCTTCGACCTCCGATCGACGCCCGACACGCGCGAGCTCCGGACCACCGTGCACATCCCTGACGGCGACTTCTGGCTCGATCTCGACCTCGAGCGATCGGACGGTACGCAGTCGATCCGCCGCAAGATTCAACTCGGCGATGGCGAGACCACGATCATCTTGTCCGTTCCGCCCTCTGCCGCGCCCTGACGAACGCCCGGTCGCACCCTCGCCGTGCACGGCTGTTCACGTCGACCGCAGTCCCTCCTGTTTCGCGCGGTCTCTTCCCGATCTGACGCGCGTGTCCGGCGTGGCATGCCCGTCGCAAAGCCCTGCGCGACGTCGAACGACACGGAGGGACGCGATGATGAGAAGGGCGACGATTTCGAGCGTGCTGGCGACAACCTGGTTGGGGCTTGCCGGCTGCGTCGTGCAGTCGCAACCGGACGCCGGCAAGTTCGTGGAGGCGATTCCGACTGCCGATGAGATCAAGCTGCGGGAACCCGTCGGCAACCAGCTGGGCACCACACCGCAGGGCTTCGAACCTGGATTGACCGCGCAGGGCGGCCCTCCGGCCGGCTATGCCACCTACTACAAGTTCACGCGCCAGATCTTCGACGGCGTGAACCTGGGCACCGGTTACATCCTGGGCGCCGTGTGGCTCGTCGTGCAGTACCCGCCCTCCACGCTCTCCGACAACGAGGCCGTCTGGGGCCCCTGGACCGAGGCTCTGTCGCCCGCCGAGTACCGCTTCCGCGCGACCGAAGTGGCCCCCGGAGAATTCGAATACGCACTGGAGGCCCGCCAGAAGAACTCCGCCGACGACTTCGCCGCGGTTCTGCTCGGTCATGGCTACGGCCAGCAACACGCCAAGCACCTCGAGGGCACCTTCACCATCGACTTCGACAAGGCCAACGAGATCGACCCGACGCGGCTCGACGCCGACCAGGAGAGCGGAACGCTCGAGGTCGACTACGTGCTGTCAAGCTTCCCAACGCAGATCGATGTCAATAGCAACCACACGGCCACAGGCTCCTCCTTTGCGGTCACGGTCACCGCGGCTCAGAGCGGCGGCGGAACGGTCCGGGTCCAGTCGCATGACGACATCGACGACTCCAAGGCAACCGCGATGGAAGACGTGACGATGAACAGCCGATGGATCGCGTCGGGGTCCGGACGCGCAGACGTGACGATCCAGAACGGCGACATCCCCGCCGGCATCCAGGTTCTCGCCTCGGAGTGCTGGTCGTCGAGCTTCGAGCGCACCTACTGGACCGACAACGCCAGCCTGGAGGCGCAACAGGGAGACGTGGCCGCGTGCCCGTACGCCGACGCCGCGTACTGAAAACCCGACCCATCGACCCGCGGTCAGCCATCTCGACGTGGTCACGACGCCGGCCGGGCAATCACGACGCGTCCTTGCAGCAGCGGAATCCCGTCTGGGTGTCCCGGTAGTGCTCGTCGTGCGCCGTCGTCGCGGGGCGACAGCGATTGCGCGCGGCCATCCACCATCCGCCCTTGAGCGCCGATCGAAACGGCGGATAGGCGACTCCCTCGCGCACTACCCACTCGTCCACGTTGCCGACAAGGTTGCGCACGCCAAACGGGCTCGTGCACCGGCCCAGCTCGCCGGCCGGCCTGCGCAGATCCTTCAGCTTGCCCTTGTCGTCGGTCAGGTCCGTCCGGTCGAAGTTGCACACGGTCGCGTCCCGCTCGTAGCCCGTCGGATACGGGAGCATCTCCGGACCTTCGCACGCGAAGAGCCACTCGGACTCCACGCACAGCCGCTTGTCCTCTGCCTTGCACGTCTGCTCGGCCATGGTCCACGACTGGTCCGCATCGGGCAGCCCGGTCGCAGGGTCGCCATGCTCGTCGCGGTCGATGCAGAACTTCATGTACGTCCGCTCCTCGGACAAGCACTTGCTCGGCGATTGGAACCTGGCGCACCGCGTGTTCGGCAAGAACGTGGAGCCGTCATCGAGCCACTGCAGACAGACTTGCTCCGCTTGCGGGCAGTAGTCCCCTTCCACAAGCACCATGTCTCGGGGGCATTCGGGTGGCTGGCTGGGCGCCGAGCCGAACGGCGCAGGCGATGGGGGGCCGGCCAGGCTTGCCGTATCGGTCGCCTCGTCACCTGGGCTCGGTGAACTCCACGGCGCGGACGACGAGCTGGACGCAGGCGCCTGCGCCACGTGGTGCCGCCTCCGCGAACCTGGTTCCGTTCGATAGCGTGCATGGTGAGGACGGCGAACTAGGCGCCGACCGTCGTAGCTCGGCGCCTGGCAGTGCGAGCGCATGACAAACAGGACGATGATCGCGACCAGTGCGAAACCTATTCGCCGGCGCCATGACATGCGCGTCATACCGAATGCGCGCGCAGCCGTTGCGTGCTCGCGGTGCGCGGAGACCGGCTCGCCCGACGTCAGTCCGCGTCCTTGCAGCAGCGGAAGCCGGTCTCGACGCCGCTGTAGTGGGTGTCATGAGCGGTTTGCGCTGCGCGGCAGTGGTTGCGGCTCGGTTGCCAGTACGCGCCCTTCATCGCGGGACGCGGTGGCGAGGTTCCGTCGATTGTCGTCCACTCCTCGAGGTTGCCGGCCAGGTCGTGAACCCCGAACGGGCTGACGCAGCGCGGGTGACCCGAGGGACCGTCGCGCAGATCGAGCAGCTGGCCGTCAGCGCGATAGATGTCGGTGCGGTCGGCGTTGCACGCGTCCGAGTCGCGCGTGAATCCGTAGGGATAGGGACGCATCTCCTCGCCCTCGCAGGCGAAGTTGTACTCGGACTCCATGCACACGCGCTTGCCCAGCGACCCGCAGGTTTGCGTCGCTTGGGTCCATGACTGGTGCGAGGCGGGGAGCGAGTCGCCCGGCGGAACGAATTCGTCGCGATCGATGCAGAAGCGCAGGTGCTTGCGCGGAGCCAGGCAGCGGGCGGGCCGTGCGTACTCGGCGCAGCGGTAGTACGCGTACCGGCCGCCGGTCTCGAGCCAACGGGTGCACTTCTGGTCGACTTCCGGGCAGTACATCCCCTCGACCAACACCATCCCCGCCGGACACGCGGAAGGCTGGTCGCTAGAGGGATCGGACGTGTCGAGGCGCGGGCGCAGCGCGTCGGACACGGACGGCAGCTGCATGCGGTTGCGTCCGACCGTGGGGGCCAGCGCAGCGAGTAGGCCACTCATGTGCGTGGAAGAAGCGTTCAGCGACGGGTGCGAAGTGGGGAGAAGCCCGGCGCCGTCACCGAGAGAGGCGGTCTGCTGGGGTTGAGCGAGTGCGCAGGAACTTAGTCCGAGGAGAAGCAGGAGTCTGGGGGTCGGGCAACACCGCATGCAAAAGGCTCCGGATAGGATGACGTCTCAGGATTCGGACGCCCCGTCAAGGACTTTTTGCACGCGGGAGTGCCCTTGCCGCGCCGATCAGGCCAAATCGAGGTGTGGATCACTCACGAGGGCTCGATCGGAGCCGGAGAAATCGAGGGCATGCGCGGGGGAAGCCTTCTGCCAGCAGCTTCCAGCCGCCGTTCGAGCTCGTCGCACAGCAGCTCGAAGTCCTCCCGGCCCTTGCCGCCCTTGCCTTCGTAATCGAAGATGGTCTGGTGGTGCGAGGGGCTGGCCTTGTGGTGCGTGTTCACCCGGATTCCGTGGGGGAACATGCGCTCTCCGAAGGTCTGCCGCAGCAACGCCTCGACTTCCTCGGTGATTCGCTCGCGCCGGTCGACCATCGTCAGCACGTAGCCCAGGACCGTCGTGTCCGTACCCACTTGCTCGCGCACATTCTCGAGCGTGTCGCGCAGCAGCTTGAGCCCGAGCATCGGCAAGTACTCGCAAGATACGGGCACCAGCACGTGGTGCGACGCCACGATGGCGTTGAGGGTCAGCAGACCGAGGTAAGGTGCCGTGTCGAGCACCACCAGATCGTACGGTTTCAGGCGCGCATCGCGCAGCGCACGCTCGAGCACCCGTTCCCTGCCGAGCACCGAGGCCAAGTGCAGGTCCACCAGAGCCATCCGCTCGCCGGCCGGCGCCAGGTCGAGCCCGGGCTGCGTCGTGGGAACCACCGCATCGGCCAGCGAAACCTTCTCCAGCAGGCATCGGGCCACGTCGATCGGATGCTCGACGGCGTTGGGGACGAGGATGGAGGTGGCCGAACCTTGAATGTCGAGGTCGACCAGAAGGACGCGGCGTCCGCGCCGGGCCATCCCCGCGGCGAGGTTGACCGCCACGGTCGTCTTTCCCACTCCCCCCTTCTGGTTTGCGACGGCTACTGTCGTTCCCGGGCCCATCGTGCCTCCCAATCCGCGTCAGGAATCCGAACTGTCGGAATGCGGCGAGGTTCTTGCGGCCGAGCGTGGGTCCGAGACTCCTGGCCAACGCTGCGGGGATCCGCAAGCACTTCGCTAAGTTCGCCTCACGGGAGCAGAGGAACCCGCGGCGGTCAAGCAGTAGATGCGCTCAGCAGACCGAAACACACTCGATTCCGGTCCCGTCGCACCGAACACACCTCGAGTCGCGGATCGCTCGTCGTCCGCCGGGGGCAAACCGTGCGAAAGGCCCGGCTTGGCCTCGTCGCCTGAACGCAGCGTGGGACGCGCACCGAACATCGTGAGAGACTGCCCAAAGGCTTCTCGGACACGCTGGTGCGGCCGTCCACCCACACCCACCTAAGATTCGGCTGAAGAACGGCCTCGCAACAGCCCGATCTAATTCGACAATTTTCGACCCACTGGAACCTGGCACAACACCCGCAGCGCTTTTCCGCTTGATGAGGCAAAAACGTCCGACTAAGAATTGGCCCATCCAGCAGGGGTGTGGCACTATAACTTACATGTAGGATATCTGGCACTGCTTAGCTTCTTCGAAGAGTATCAAGAGACAAGGACCGCCACGAAGGCGACACGGAGAGAAGATGAAGCTGACCCCCTGGTACCTGGCAGCCCTCGCACCCTTTGCGGTTGTTGGATTCTCAGGCTCGTTCTACGGCCATCTTGCCGTCCTCATGCTGACCTTCGGGATTTTCTTCGGCACCCTGTCGCTCGGCCGCACGCCCAGCGCCCCACCCGGTGCCCCCGACAGGCCGGTCCAGAACAGCTGAGTCCCCCCTCGCCTCCCCGAGTTCCTCTTTCCGCTCATTGACAGTTGCCAGCCGCGCCCGGCGCGCTAGCTTCGGCCCATGCTTGACGGCCCCGACAGGCTCAAGCCCGTCGACGAACTGACGATTGGCGACATCGAAACCATCCGGCTGATTCTCCGCGGCGAGTCCGTGGTGGATTGGCGACGCCTGCACCTGACCGACGAACGGGAAGCTCGCGAGTTCCTCGAGTCGCAGGAGTTTCGCCCCGACGAGCCGTCGGATCGCGCGCGCCTCGAGAAAGTCAAGAACGAAGCGATCAGCTACCTGCGCCGCCACTTCGACTTTCCCATCCCCAAGCCGGTCGAGCGCGCGTCGGTCGAGGAGTTGCTGGTGCTGGGCTCGGGGCGCGGCCACCGTCAGGTCTGCGCGTGCACCATCCTCAAGGCCATGCACATCGTGCATCACGCGGACGGCCGGGAGCTGCTCTTCACGCTCCCGATGTCGATGCAGGAGGTGTTCAACCTGGTCGAGGAGAAGGTCTACCGCGTCATCGGCGACATGCTCGCGGCGGGCTTTCCGATCACGGAGTTCGTCGGGGGCCGCAAGAACAAGGACTCGTTGTACACCAAGCTCCTGTCCAAGCCCGAAACCATCGCGGCCAACGTCTACGACCGGCTTCGCTTCCGCATCGTCACACGCTCCGCCGACGACATCCTGCCGACGATCCTGTACCTATCGAAGCGCGTGTTTCCCTTCACGCACGTCATCCCTGGCCAGAGCCTCAACACTTTGTTCCGGCTCCGAAGCTACCTGAGCCGCTTCGAGCACCTCGCTGCCCACGCCGACGGCACGCAGGTGCACCTGAACGACGACTTGACGCTGGGCGACAACATCTTCAGCGGGTCGTCGTTCAGGGCGATCCACTTCGTGGCCGACGTGCCGGTGCGGCTGCCCCGCGAAGCGCTGGAGGGCGCGCCGTCGTCGGCGTGGGCGCTCGGGCCCGTGGTCTCGGTGCTCAGCGAGTTTCAGATCCTCGATCGGGAAACCGAGGCGGCCAACGAGTTGGGCGACGGCAGCCACGCGAGCTACAAGGCCCGTCAGAAGGGCGCCGTGATGCGCAGGCTCAAGCTGGGCGTGATCGATCGTCCGTCGGCGGCACCCGAAGCGACCCCGACGCCGTCGGATGCCGATTCGGGTCGGTGAAGGGAAACACGGGGCGGTCGCCCGGCTGCGCGGTCAGACCGGCTGGGACGAGCCGAGGATGAGCACGAGCGCCACGAGCAGACCGATCAGGAGCAGGGCAGCGACGCCGGCAAGGATCAAGCCCTTCTTGACCGCGTCACGATCCTCGCAGTCCCGGGCGCGGAGCAGCTTTTCGGCTTCCAGCGCGCGCGCGGCGACCAACGCCTGAGCAGCCTGCCAGGACTGGCGATCGGCCGACGACACGGGGCTTCCTGGGGCCTCGGCCAGCTGCCTGCCGATGGCTACCAAGGCGGCGCGACGCTCGGTTTCCGCGTGTTGGAGACCTTCGGAGCGCATACCGGCCTCGCGCGAGAAGGCCTGTTCGAGCTTGGCGCGCTCGGCGCGAAAGCCGCGCGCCGTGCGCTCGAGTGTGGACAGGGCCTGCTCGGCATTGCGCACTTCGGCCAGGGCCTGGTTCACCGCGGCCCCGGGTCCCTCGCAGTCGCGACGCTTGTCTTCGAGCTCGTGCTGCAGATCGACCAGACGCGAGGCGAACTCGGGAGGGGCGGTCTTGGCGTTGGGGCCTGCGGCCGCGCGGGCCATCTCCTGGGTGTTGCGCAGCTCGATCTCAACGCGCTTGAAAAGTGCCTGGGACCGCTTGAGAACGTCTTCGTGCGCGGACAACTGCCGGCGGGCGGCGTCGACGGCGGCTTGCGCAGCCTGGATTTTCTGCTGCACCTCGCCGATGTTCTGGTCGACGCCGGCGACCTGCTGACCGAACTCGGCGTTACGCTGCTCGAGGGCCGAGGAGCGGTCGAGAGCGATTCGCTCGGCATCGAGCAGCGGCTGCAGCAGCGTGGCGAAGTCCGGGGAGTCTTGGATGACCGGGCGGGCGCGCTCCGCGAGGGTGGCGAGCTGGTCGTCGCGCGCTCGCTCCGCCTCAGCGACGGCTTGCACCGCCACGGCGTGCCGCCGGCGCAGGTCTCGCTTGCGTGTCAGCACGCGCCAGGCGTAGGCAGGGGTGAGGTAGAACTGTTCGGGCGCGGGCCCGTAGTCGGCCAAAACGGCGACCTCGTAGGGGTCGATGGCGATCGAATCTCCGGCCGCCGGGACAGGGCGAGCCGGCGCAGCAGGGCGACCGGGTGAAGCGGCCGGGGACGACGGTGCCGGTGGCGTCATGGGCAGCGCGACGGCCGAGCGCACCGGCCGTGCTTTGGGATCGACCGCGATCTCGAACCGTCCGGAAGGAGGGAGGTCGTCGTCGCTGAAAGCGTCCGCGCTCTGCTGGATTGGGAGCCGAGTGGCTGCGGCGGTGCCGTCGGGATGAAGGTCGGCGGCCGGCTCGTCGAAGTCGTCGAAGCCGCCGAAATTCGCGTAGCCGGAGGACGAGATGGACGGGTGGTCGGCGGCGCGCTTGCCGCACAGGGGGCAGACATCCGCTGCCGCAGCTATTCGGCCCTTGCACCAGGGGCAAATCGACATGTTCGTGGGATGGTAGACGAAAGCGTGCGGCAGCCCAACACCTTCGTAGAGCAGCGGGTTCCATGCGCGTTGACCCGAGTCCCGAGGCCCTCTAGTGTGCCCTGCCGATCAGTGCCCGGACGAGACTGGGCCGAACATCGCACAAGGATGAGCTCATGCGCCTGTACTCGGGCAGGATTCAGACCGTCGCGTCGGAGATCGTCAAGACCCTGGTGAAGGCGGGCGACATCGAGACGGAAGCACCGCAAGAGGTCGAGGCGGACATTGCGTCGGTGCTCACGAGCTACGTGGAAGCGGAGCGAGAGATCACCGACAAGGCCAAGGACCTGATGCAGTCGCGCGGGCTGGGCACGCAGGAGCTGGCCCGCACCAAGAAGCTGATCGCCGAGCAGCGCGGGGTAAAGCTGGGCGACGAGGCCCTCGACTACGTGCTCGACCAGATCGTCGAGATGCTGATGCACTCGCAGAACGTCGAGGAGATCTACGCGGAGGACGTGGAGATCCGGCGAAAGACCGCCGCGATCCTCAACAAGGAAGAGCAGGTGGGGGAAGAGGTCGACCGGGAGACGCGAGCCAGGATCAAGCACGTTCAGGAAGGGACGCGGACCTGGGAGATTGAGTACCGGCGCGTGATGGAAGACATACGACGTCGCAAAGGCCTGTAGCCGTGGCGATGGCAGGGCGCCGAGGCGCACTGCGGGCGAGAGTCGCGCCGGCAGCATGGGGCGCGAGGAGATTCGAGGATGTGGGTTCCGAAGGTCGAGGAGAAGCACCACTACTGTCATCGTTGCCGCAACGAGATCGAGATGATCGCCAAGCTGCAGCGTACCGACACCTGTCCGCACTGCGGCGTGGACGTGCACTGCTGCCGCAACTGCGAGTACTGGGATCCGTCGGCCCACAACCAGTGCAGGGAGCACATCGCCGAGTACATTCCGGACCGCGAGAAGACGAACTTCTGCACGTTCTTCACGTTCCGCAACGGGCTGCCCGAGGACATGCAGTCGCGCGTGGAAGCCTCCAAGTCCAAGCTCGACGCGCTCTTCGGGAAGAAGTAGACGCGTCGGGCCCAGACACGGACAGACGGAGCAGCTGCGGGGTGAGCACGTGAAGAGCATGACCGGGTTCGGTGTCGGGCGGATTCCGTTAGGGGAAGGCCGCGTCGAGGTCGAGCTCCGCGCGGTCAACCACCGCTTCCTGGACGTTCGCGTGCGGGCGCCGCGGGAGCTGGCCGACGCGTGCATGCACGTCGAGCTGCTGGCGCGACAGCGGCTCAAGCGCGGGCGCTACGAGCTCCTGGTGCGTGCGGACGGCCTGGTGGTGGCGCCGACGACGCTCGACGCGGACCGTGCCGAGGCGGTCTACAAGGCGTTGTGCGCGGTACGCGACCGCGTTGCACCGGGGGCCGAGGTGCCGTTCTCCATGATCGGTGCGGTCCCCGACATCTTCGTCCCGGGCAGCCAGGAAGCTCGCGAAACGACGCTCGCGGCGCTTGGGCGCGCGTTCGATGCGGCGTTGGACGCGGCGGATGCGATGCGGGCGGCCGAAGGCGAGGCGCTGCGTGAGGATCTGCTCAAGAGGCTAGAGACACTACGCGGGCATGTCGCCTCGATCGCCTCACGACGCGCCGAGCTGGTGGAGCTGCAGCGAAGACGTCTGCGCGACCGGGTGCAGCGGCTGCTGGCCGCCACCGACACGCCCGTCGACCCTGGCCGCATCGAGCAGGAGGTGGCGATCGCGGCCGACCGCAGCGATGTGGAGGAGGAGCTCACGCGGCTGCAGAGCCACTTCCAGCAGTTCGACAAGATGTGCGCCTCCCCCGAACCGGTGGGGCGCCGCCTGGACTTCCTTCTGCAGGAAATGGCGCGCGAGGCCAACACCATCGGAGCCAAGAACCAGGACGCTTCAACGGCGCACGCCGTGGTCGAGTTGAAAGCGGAGATCGAGCGGATGCGAGAGCAGGTGCAGAATGTCGAGTGAGCCGGACCTCGGACCGATTTCAACGGCCGACGACTTCATCCTGCTGATCCTCTCCTCGCCGTCGGGCGCCGGCAAGACCACGCTGTCCTCGCGCTTGCGCGCCGCCTTCCCGGGCTTGCGCTTCTCGGTTTCCCACACCACGCGCAAGCCACGTGCCAACGAGCAGGACGGCCGCGAGTACCACTTCGTCAACCGTGAGCAGTTCCTCGCAATGGTCGCCGAAAATCGCTTCGTCGAGTGGGCCGAGGTGCACGCCAACCTCTACGGAACCAGCGTCGCCGAGATCGAGCGAGCGCGCGGAGCCTGCGAGGGCGTGTTGTTCGACGTCGACTACCAGGGCGCCCGCCAGATCCGCGCCCGCTATCCCGATGCGGTCACCGTGTTCATCCTGCCGCCGTCCCTGAAGGAGCTGGAGCGACGCTTGCGCCTGCGAGCGAGCGAAGACGAGGCCTCGCTCACGACGCGTCTTTCCGCTGCGCTCGGCGAGGTCGAGCACTACGGATTCTTCGACTACCTCGTCGTCAACGACGACCTGGATCTGGCCGACCGCCAGCTGCAGAGCATCGTGCACGCGGAGCGCTGCAGGCGTCAGCGTCGCGCCCGCTTGGCCGAGCGCATGCTGCTCGACACCAGGTCGAGCCGATAACCCGGGGACCCGACGACAGGCATCCACCGCGCGCCCGAACAAAGTCCATCTCCGACCGGAGGAACCATGGGATACGTCCTCGCCGTCATCGGCGGCTCAGGCTTGTACGCGCTGCCCGAACTCAAGAACGTGGAGTCCGTCGAGCTCTCCACGCCCTACGGCTCGCCCAGCGGCCCCATCATGCGCGGCCGCCTCGACGACACCGCGATGCTCTTCCTGCCCAGGCACGGCGTGGGCCATCGCATCCCGCCGTCGTCGATCAACTACCGCGCGAACATCTGCGCCATGAAGATGCTCGGGGCGACCCACATGCTGTCGGTCAGCGCCGTCGGCTCGATGAAGGAGGACATCCACCCCGGCGATCTGGTCTTCGTCGACCAGTTCATCGACCTCACCAAGCGTCGGCACTCGACCTTCTTCGACGAGGGGATGGCGGCGCACGTGACGTTCTCGGACCCGATCTGCCCGCTGATGGCGGAAGCGGCCGCTTCGGCCGCGCAGACCACGGGCGCGACCGTGCACCGCGGCGGCACGTACGTGTGCATCGAGGGCCCGCAGTTCTCGACGCGGGCCGAGAGCTTGCTGTACCGTAGCTGGGGCGTGTCGGTGATCGGCATGACGAACATGCCCGAGGCGAAGCTGGCGCGCGAGGCGGAGCTGCCGTTCGCCACGCTTGCCCTGTCGACGGACTACGACTGCTGGCACCAGAACGAGGACGCGGTGTCGGTGGAGGCGGTGGTCGCCACCCTCAACAAGAACGTGGAGTTCGCGCGCCGGACGATCGTGGCGCTGGCCTCGCGCCTGCCCGACCCGGACAAGAGCCCGGCCTCCCGGGCCCTCGAAAACGCTCTCATCACCTCGAAAAACGCGATCGGCCTCGACGTCAAGGAGCGTCTCGGCTGGTTGGTCAACCGCTATCTGGGCGAGTAGGGCAGGCAGGATACGACCATGAATGAAGATGCGGTACTCATCGTTGGCTCGATGGCTTTCGACGATCTCGAGTTGCCGACCACCTCGGCGAAGAATGTGGTGGGCGGAGCCGCGACGTACGCGTCGCTCGCTGCGTCCCTGTACTCGCCCGCGCGGATCGTCGCGATCGTGGGCGAAGACTTCGCGGAGAAGGACATCCAGGCGCTCAACAAGCGCGGCATCGATACGGACGGCGTGGAGCACGTGAAAGGGCGCACGTTCCGTTGGGCGGGCAGGTACGACGCCAACCTGGCGGGGCGGACCACGCTCGACACGCAGCTCAACGTGTTCGCCAACTTCCGTCCCAAGCTGCCGCGTGCCTACAAATCGAGCGAATATGTGCTGCTGGCCAACATCCACCCGGCGTTGCAGCTGGAGGTGCTCGACCAGGTGGAGAGCCCGAAGGCGGTCTTCGCGGACACGATGAACTTCTGGATCGAGGGTGAGCCCGACCTGCTCGCGAAGGTGCTGGCGCGGGTGGACGTGCTGGTCATCAACGACGAGGAAGCCAGGCAGCTAGCCGGCGTGTATCCGTTGCCCAAGGCCGCGCGCCTGATCCTGCACCGCGGCCCCAAGCGGCTCATCATCAAGCGCGGCGAGCATGGTGCGCTGCTGGTCGACGAGGCCGGCATGTTCTGGGTTCCTGCCCTGGTGCTCGACGACGTGGTGGATCCCACCGGGGCCGGCGACACGTTCGCCGGGGCATTGATCGGGCATCTGGCGTCCACGGGAGACTTGTCCCCGGCCGGCTTGCGCAAGTCGCTGTTCGTGGCTGCCGCGGTCGCGTCGTTCTGCGTGCAGGCGGTGGGCACGGCGAAGCTCGCCAGGCTCACCAAGGAAGATGTCGCAGCGCGCATTGCCCAGCTCAAGGCTCTGACGCAGTTGCCTGTCTGACACCCCGCGCGCGTCGGTCTCGACGATCCCTCCGAGCCGCGTGGCAGCGCCGCTCCGGTTGGCTCGCGCGCTCCTGGGCCACGGACCATGCCGCGGCTTATCGATGCTTTCAGCTCACCACGCGCCGCGCCTACGCGCCGCGTCACGACTTCGACGTCGCGTCGTCGGCGGCCAGCGGTTATGCTCCGCGAGCTTTGTTCTCGACGGAGGTCAGGAATGGGGATGACGGGACGTTCGATGGTCGCGTGGGTTGGCGCAGTCGTGCTGGTCGCGCTTCAAGGCGTCGGGTGCAGTTCGGACAGCAACGGAGGTGGTAGTGGCGCCAACGGCAGCGGCGCGAACAACTGCTGGCCGACGGACTCGAGCTGTTATCTCCCGAACAAGGCGGGCTCGGAGTGTCTCGCGCTCTACGACAACGGTGTGGGTGACAGGGGCACGTATCGGATGTCGCAATTGCAGGTACAGAAGCCGCCACTGCTGGCCGGGCCGTTTCTGCAGGATGTCGTCGTGAGCAAGGCCATCACGCTCAACATGCCTCAGTGCTACCAGCTCGGCTACGGGCGGTTCAGCTGGTTGTTCGACGTGGACTGGGCCGCGGGCAAGGCCAAGACGGGCGGCGGCCACGTGACGCAGACGCCGCAGGACGGCTATTGTTGGATCAACGAGACGGTCGCGGGATTTCCGGCCGCGCCGATGACGGTGGACCTGGTCGTGGGGCAAGACGGCGACTACAGGACGTTCAACACGAAGACATCGATCCCCATCCTGAACGTGCCGATCTTCCTGGATGATGCGGAGTCGAGTGCGATCCTGATGCCGTTGCACGAGGTGGACTTGCTCGACGGGCGGGTGGCGCCGGACAACGACTGCATCGGTTCGTGGGACGGAGACGGGCTGAGCTACGACAACAACTGCTTGCCGATTCGGGCCAACGGCCAGACGATGCCGTGGTTGAATGGTGCCAAGCTCACGGGCTACATCACGGCGGAGGAGGCGGACGCGGTCTGGATTCCGGAGATGTCGCAGTCGCTCTGTGTGGCGCTATCGGGCGACGCGAACACGTATGGCGAGCCGGACGCGGTGCGCGGCGGAAACAAGTGCAAGCGTGATGCGAACAACCGCATCCTGGCGACCGACAAGGCCGACTGGTGCTCGTCGACGAACGCGGCGTGCTCGCCGCCGGATGCCGATTCCTTCCGGCTCGAGGGCATGTTCGCGGCCAGCGCCGTGAAGATCAACGACAGCTGCCCGTGACCTCCCGGCACCTCCGTGCCATGTCCGGGATCCCGCCCTTCGACACGCGGCGTCACGGTCGCGTCGCTTGAATCCCTTGGCGCGCAAAAGCTAGACTATTCATCCTGTGCATCCGTGTGCCGGGTGTCTTGGCGCGCACTTCAACTGGGAGGACACATGCCTCGCTGGATGAAACATCTCTTGGGAATCCTTGGCGTACTTACGGTGGCGGCGTGCAGCGGCACCTCCAGCTGCTCGAGCTGTGGGATGACTCCGCTGCCAGATGGCTTTCCGAAGTCGGACCGTATCGAGAACGCGGCCAGCGCGCGGATCACGGACTCCGGCTTCAACTTCATCTCGACGCACATTGCCGATCTCGCGGGCACGCTGCTCGGCAGTCAGGGCAGCTCCCAGGGCGGGGTCGTCTCCTTCCCCATTCCCGAGAGTCAGACGTCGGGCACGGGCTATGACATGACGATCTGCCAAGGCGGACCGGACACGGCCAGCGGGAAGTGCATCGCGGAGATCGACATCGGCCACGCGCAGCTAGCGGTTACCAGCGGCTCGCCTCACGACATTCTGGCATCGGGGCCGGTTCCGATCCGCCTCAAGAACCTGCCGCTCAATGGCACCGTGCTCGGATTCATCCCGGTCAACACTACCGCCGCGTTGTCGGGCGGGGGCAACAACGACTGCGACCCAAGCACGATGAGCTTCATGAACGTCAACGTGACCATCGATATCTCGATCGAGGTCGAGCGCGACGCGAGCCACACGTCGCGCGAGGGCTACTCGAAGCTCAAGGTCATGGGCGTCAACATCGACCAGAACCAGTTGGTCAGCGGCATGCACTTCTGCGGCGGCGGGCTGACAGCCAGCGCGCTGAACGCGCTCAAGGGCCTCCTCGGGCCGACGCTGATCGGCGGATTCACGGGCCAGATCAGCCAAACGGTTTCTGATCAGCTGTGCCTGAAGTCCGATGCGACGAAGACGCCGCCGTGCCCCGATGGCTCCACCGACAGCAACGGCACGTGCATGTACGCCGATGGCAGCTGCGTCTCGATGATGCTCGGCATGGACGGGCACATGGATCTGGGAGCGGCGCTCTCCTCGTTCTCGCCCGGAACCTCGGGCGGCCTGGACATCCTGTTCGCGGTGGGCGGGGCCGGTGCGCGCACCGACGACCCATCGCAGGGCTGGGGCGATCTGAACCCGATCGCCAACGGCGCGACCCTGGGCATGTTCGGCGGCGCGCTGCCCAAGCCGGTTTCCAACTGCGTGACACCGGTTCCGTTGGATCTGCCCACGGGCATTCCGATCCCCAACGAGCTGATGGGCAACACCCTGCCCGGCTGGACCGGGGACGGGCCCCACGTGGGCTTCGCGCTCTCCGAGCGGTTCCTCAACCACGCGATGAAGGCGGCCTACAACAGCGGCGTGCTGTGCATCGGCGTATCGACCGAGCAGGTTGCGCAGCTATCCACCGGCCTGTTCTCGCTGCTGGTGCCGTCGATCAAGTTCCTCACCTACCAGAAGGCCGCCGCGCCCATCGCGCTGGTCGTTCGTCCCCAGCAGCCGCCCACCATCACGGTCGGCAACGGCACGGACATGAACGCGGACCCGCTGCTCGACGTCAAGCTCGACAAGGCGATGTTCGACTTCTACGCGTGGTCCACCGATCGCTTCATCCGCATCTTCACCGCGCAGTTCGACCTTCGCATCCCGGTCAATCTCGAGGTTACGGCCGACGGCAAGCTCCTGCCCAAGCTCGACAAGATCTATGTCGAGAACGCCGTGGTCACCAACTCCGGCCTGCTCAAGGAGCAGCCCACTGCGATCGCGTCGGCCCTCGCGGACGTCATCCAGGGCATGGCGGGCCAGTTCCTTGGAACCCTGAGCCCCATCGACGTGTCCAGCTCCCTGGCCTCCATGGGCCTGACGCTCAACCTGCAGCAGCAAGGAATTCGCAAGCTCAACAAGGGTCAGGACAACTTCCTCGGCATCTTCGCTGCCTTCGGCATCGCTTCGTCCACGACCTCGCTGCACACCCACACCCAGATCAACGGGTTCACGAAGTCCACACCGGCCGACGGCTTCCGGCTCGCGACCATCTCGCCGTCGAACCAGCCGAAGGTGGTCGTGCACGCGTCATCGACGGACGACTACGGATCGAACCGGGTGGAGTATGCGTGGAAGCTCGACAAGGGCTTCTGGCATCCATGGACCACGGATCGCGAGCTGGTTGTCGACGATCCGTTCCTTCGCATCCAGGGGCACCACGAGGTGGCGATCAAGTCGCGCCTCGTGGGACAGCCGGCGACGGAGGACACGACGCCCGCGACGGTGCAGGTGACGATCGACGTGGAGCCTCCGGTGGTGAAGCTGGCGCGAGCCGGCGCGGGGGAGACGAAGGTCGAGGCGTGGGATCTGGTCAGCCCGGACGACAGGCTGCAGATGCGCTATCGGTTTGACGACGGCGCACCGACGCAGTGGCAGGCGCTCACTCCGGCGTCGACGATTGCCTGGGCGAGCGACGCGCGCAAGGTGGTGGTCGACGTGAAGGACGAAGAGGGCAACATCGGCAGCACGAGCCAGGCGCTGATTCGCGGCCGTCCCGACAAGAGTCTGGCGAGCGGGGCGAGCTCGGCGTGCGGCTGCTCGGTGCCGGGATCCTCGAGCAGCGGTGCTGGGCTCGGCGGTCTCGGGGCGGTGCTGGGCGCGCTGGCGATGGCGATTCGAATGCGGGGCCGACGGCGCCCTTTCGAGAGTAGCAGCGCCGTGCGATCGATCGGCGGCTTCATCGCGAGCGCGACGGTGCTCGCCATCTCCGGCTCCTGGACCGGTTGCTCGTGCGGCGACAGCTCGTCCACGGCGCCTCCTCCGCAGGATCAACCCGACGCGGGCGGGACGCCTTCTGGCCAGTGCGGCACCGAAGGAAACGAACCTTGCATCGTGCTCGAACCGGGGCTCGTCGGCTCCTACACCTCGGCTGCCGCGGCGGCGGACGGCACGATCTGGGTATCGGGCTACAACGAAGCCGACTGGGAGAACGGTGTCGTCTACGGCGACCTGGTCGTCGGAAAGTGGAACCCGACGACGCAGAAGATGGACTGGGAGTCGGTGGACGGCGTGCCGTCGTCGCCCGAGCCCGACTCGACCACGTACGACGTACAGAACTCGTGGCGTGGGGGGCAGACGGCGGCGGGCGACGATGTTGGCATGTGGACGAGCCTGGTGTTGGACGCGAGCGGCAAGCCGCGGGTCGCCTACTACGACTTGACCAACAAGGCGCTGAAGTACGCGGCCTACGACGGCAGCACGTGGAGCATCTCGACGGTCTACAAGCAGACGGATCAAGAGGCCGGCCGCTACGCGAAGATGCTGATGTTGGGCGACAAGCCTGTGATCGCGTTCCAGGTGCTGGAGAAGGGATCGTCGGGATTCGCGGTTTCGCGGATCAAGCTCGCCAAGGCCAAGAGCGCGACGCCGGGTGCTGCGAGCGATTGGGACTTCGAGGACGTGCTGGTCAACTCGGAGACGCCGTGCCGCGCCCGGCTCTGCAAGGGCAGCCAGGTGTGCGTGGCGTCGACGCTGCAGTGCGCCGACAAGGGCTCGGGCTGCTCCCCTGCATGTGCGTCGGGACAGGCATGCGTGAACGCGACGTGCGAGGCGATTCTCGATGCGAACAAGCTCGACACGTATCCGGAGGCGATTGGGGACTACATCTCGATCGCGAAGGGTCCGCAGGGCACGATCGGCGTTGTGTTCTACGACCGGATCCACGGCAACCTGGTGCAGGTTCGCAACGACGGCGGCAAGTGGGTCGACGCGATCCTCGACGGACAGTCGAGCGCCACGCCGCCCACGGACACCGGAGATGTGGGCATGGGAGCGTCGCTCGCGATCGACTCGGCGGGTGATTGGCACATCTCGTACGCCAACGGCTTCACCGAGGCCTTGGAGTACATGAAGGTAGTGGGCGGAACGGCGCCGGCGACACCGGAGGTCGTGGACGACGGGATGGGGCTGGACTCGGGGCCGTTCACGGACGGGATGCACATCGTGGGTGACGACTCGCAGATCGTGGTCACCAGCGCCGGCGAGGTGCACATCGCGTATCAGGATGCGACGGCAGGCACGCTGCGCTACGCGGTCGGAACGGCTTCGAACACCGGGCACACCTGGACGCGCAAGGCGAGCCAGCAGGACGGCTTCGCGGGATTCTTCCCGGCACAAGTCGCAACGGGCTCGACGACGATGCTGGTGAACTGGTGGCGCAAGGGCGGCGCGAAGATCGAAGGCGACGTGCGCGTGCTCGCCCCGTAGACGCCGCGAACTCCAGCATCCCCTTTTCCTCCTTCCAGACAACCGAAGAGGCTCGCAGGTGGATCGACGTCGGTCGATTCCAGGCTCGCGTGCGGTTCCGCCGGGCGTCGTGCAGCGGCCTTCGAAGCGAGCTCGCCAGCGACACGCCGATAGCCTATACGATGAAGATGTTGCGACGTCGTCCTGATGGGAAAAGGACCCGGCGTTGCGCTGTCAACGAGGGTGGACTTCGGCGACGCCACCGCCCCGGGTCAGGATCTGACGCGCGCGCTCGGTGTCGGTGTCGGTGCCGGTGACGATGAGCAGGAACTTGTTGGCCTTGAGGTCGGCCTCGTAGCGGATGATGCTGTCCTTGGGGATGCCCAGGCCGGTCAAGGCTGCCGCCAGCGCGCTGGTGCCGCCGCCGACCGCGGCGCCCACAGCGGCGCCTTCCACCGCGCCCATCAGGAACGAACCGATGAGCCCGCCGGTGAGTACCGGGCCGATGCCCGGGATCCAGAAGAACGCCGGGGCGAACAGCAGCCCGAACACGCTGCCCCAGAACGCGCCGAGCTTGCCCCAGTACTTCACCCGGTCGCCCGTGTTGTAGAAGCCCACCGCGTGCTCCTCCGTATGATAGTCGCGCCCGACGATCGAGAGCTTCTTCATGTCGAGTCCGGCCCGCTGCAGCTCGCGGATCGCGCTCTCCGCGTCTTGGTGCCGCTCGAACACTGCAACGCAATTGCCTTCGTTCTCAGCCGCCATGTCGAACCTCCGCTTGTCACGATGGTGAACCGCTCCCGCTGCGAGCCATCGGCCCCCGGCCGTGCACTTCTTGCTCGCGACCGAGCTTGGGTTCGGCGGCTGTCCACGTCAACCCGATCCCCAGGCTTTTCGGGTAGCGCCGTCATCATGGGTGGCCGGGACGAACCGGCGACGCGCAGCAGCCGGCCTGCCTCCGGCCCCTTTTCGCCGAGCAGTTCTGCGCCGGACCTACTTCGGAAGAGTGATCGGTGCGCAGGTGGACACGCCGGCGCCCACGATCTTGAAGCCCACGTCGGGCACTGCCACCGTGGTCGTCGTCCCCGAGCCCGGATGGAATTGGTCAATCTGGGACGACGTGCCGTTGGGTGCGGTGAAGATCCAGAAGTCGCCGCCCCAGAAGGCGTAGGCGAAGCCGGTGCCGATATCGACGGTGTCCAAGGGCATCTCGTTGAGGACCGCGGAGCTGGTCTTGTCGATCTCGGAGATGTAGGGAGGGAAGCCGTAGAACAATCCGAAGAGCCGGGCGTCGCCGGTGCCGGTCAACTCCGCAGCCGCGGAGAAGCCGAAGGTGCCGGACGCGGGCGTGAGCTCGAACGTGGCCGTGTCGATCGAGGCGATGCCGAACTCGTTGGCCACATACAGCGTCTCCTCCTGGGAACCCGGCGCATCGGAGACGAAGCCCATGCCGAACGTCTTGTAGCCGTTCTGGTTCGGCTGAAAGCTCGTCGCCTTGCACGTGCCGCTGTTGATATCGACGTTGTACAGGTGGCCGTCGTTGTACAGCACCCAGGCCACGGCCTGCCGGTCGACCGCCATGGAGAAGGGCGTGGCGGTCCCTCCGCTTTGCGGACAATCCACCATGCCCACCTTCTGCAGCTGGAGTGTCGACGGGTCGAAGCTGTACAGCTCGTGCGTCTTGCCGAGCACGTAGACGAGCCCAGCGCCGCTTGCACACCCGTTCGAGGGCGACGGACCGGAAGAGTCGCCCGGGTTGGAGTCGAACATCGCGCCGCCGGCATCCGGGGTGACCGCTGCGTCCGGCTCTCCGGGCAACGGCCCGCCGGCGTCCGACAGGGGATTGGCGTTCCCTCCCCCGGCCGGGTCGGAGCCGCTTGCCGCTGCGCACGCTCCGCCGAGCATCGCCGCCGCCAACATGACGGCAGCGATGGGCAGTCTCGCTGCAAACATGGTTGTTCTCCATCCTGTCGCGCCGGCACGCGTCCGGGTCTGCGGGGCCGATCTCACTGCACGCCTCCGCACTTGTAGGCCACGCCCCCGCCACCGCAGTAGGTTCCCGACGGACACGCGCCGCAATCCACGACACCTCCGCAGCCGTCGCCGATCTTGCCGCACTGGGCCCCGAAGGCTGCGCAGGTGATGGGCTCGCAGCCGCCCGCTCCTCCGTCGCATGCGGGACAATCCAGAATACCTCCGCAGCCGTCACCCTGCTTGCCGCATCGGGTACCGCAATCCGACGGCGTGCAGGTCAGTACGCCGCAAACACCAGGGGTGCCGCCGCCGCAGGTCTCGGGACTCGTGCAGTCTCCACAGCTCAGCACGCCGCCGCAGCCGTCACCGGCCTGTCCGCACGCGATGCCCTGGTCCCCGCAGGTTTTGGGGGTGCAGGTCACCTGACCGCATTGTCCCGGCACACCGCCACCGCCACAGGTCGCTGCAGCTTGGCAGTCTCCGCAGCTGAGCACGTTGCCGCAGCCGTCGCCGGTCGAGCCGCATTCCCATCCGAGCTGAGGGCAGGTCTTGGGCGTGCAGGTCGCCGAGCCGCACTTGCCCGGTACGCCGCCGCCGCCGCAGGCCAGCGGGAGCGCGCAGGTGCCGCATTGAAGCACGTTGCCGCAGCCGTCGCCGGTCGAGCCGCAGTCCCATCCAAGCTGTGAGCAGGTCTTGGGCGTGCAGGTCGTCGAGCCGCACTTGCCCGGCACGCCGCCTCCGCCGCAGGTCTCGCCCGCCGCGCAGCCGCCGCAGTCCAGCACGTTGCCGCAGCCGTCCGTGGCCGCACCGCACTCGATGCCCTGGTCGGCGCAGGTGCTGGGGCTGCATCCGGGCGTATAGGGCTGCACGCACGAGGCCAGATCGAAGAGCATGTACTCAAGCACCTTCTCCTGGGCCGTCATCGGCGCGGTCGAGCACTCGTCGGGGAACCACGTGGCGGAGCTGGGGCTCTGCACGACGTGCAAGTCGCTGAAGACCACGCGCCCGCACTGCTGGGAGCCCGATGCGCCCACCGGTGCATTGAAGGCGAAGTGCAAGGGCGCAGACGAGGACTGGCCGGAGGGCACGAAGGTGAGCCACTGCTGGGTGGGAGAGACCACGCTTGAGACATCGTGGCGGGCTTCGGTCACGGTGAAGGTGGGCGGGGTGACCGTGGCCAGGGCGCCGATGGTGTGGAGCCAGTCGGCGAAGTCCTGGCCCTTGGGGTTGTCGGCGGGGTTGGTGTCCACCGTGGCCGTGGCCGAGAGCGTATAGGAATGGTCGGAGGACCACAGCGCCGTGCCGTAGAAGGGATTGGCGGCCCCGCCCTTCTGCAGATAGATATACGCATAGTGCGTCGCGAACAGCCGCCCGCCGGCGTTCGCGTAGTCCACCAGCTTGCCGTAGTTCGTCAGCAGAGGATCCCCGGTCACCGATGCGGTTCCGGGGCACGGGAGCAACACCTGATCGTACTTGTTCAGGTTGTTGACCAGCGCGTAGGAGTCGGGAGTGCTGTAGTTGATGAACGCCCCGCCCAGCTGCACATCGTACGGACCGTAGCCTGCTGACGTATAGAGCTCCACGCGCCCGCCGCCGCCCGGGTTGGTGAACTCCGCTTGGTCGATTCCCATCTTGAGCAGCACGCACTCGATGTTGTCGCCCAGGGCCGTGACCACCGACGTGAAGGGAATATTGCCTTGGGACTTGTTGCGCGGCATCGTCAGCACGCCGCCCTGGATCGTGGTGCCGCCCTGGCCCGTGCCCGTCGCCACGTTCTTCTGGCACGCATTCGGAATGGCGACGTGGAAGAGCCGGCGCCACCGTCCGACCTGGATGACCACCATCACGTCGCTGCCCACCGGCACCCCATCGAGCGAGAAGGTGCCGGTGTTGGCCGTGTAGGTCGACACCAGCGGATTGCCCGCGGCGTTCGCGCCGCATTGATCGCAGGTCAGCGTCGCCGGGAAAGACTGCAGATCGGGGTCCTGCGGATCGTTGGGCACATACACCAGCACGTGGCTCAACGGGGTGTTGCCCGCGGGGTCCTTGACGATACCGGTGAGGGTGGTGGTCGTGCCGCCCGTGCAGGTGGGCACGTCCGCGCAGACACCGGTGCAGCCGCATTGATAAGGCTTGCCCGGCACGCCGCTGCAGGTCTGGGGCGCCGTGCAGGTGCCGCAGCTCGCGATCACGCCGCCGCAGCCGTCGGGGACCGGGCCGCAGTTGGCGCCCAGATCGGTGCAGGTCTTGGGAACGCACGGTGGTGTCGTCGCGGCGCAAACGCTCGGCGTCACCGCGCCGCACACTTCGTTCGTTCCGCAGGTGCCGCAGAAGACGACGTTGCCGCAGCCGTCACCCACGTAGCCGCAGTTCGCGCCCAGGTCAGTGCAGGTCTTGGGCACGCACGCCGGCGGTGCTCCACCGCATACGTTGGGCACGCCGCCGCCGCCGCACACCTCCCCGGGCACCGTGCAGCTACCGCAATTCTGGGTGACCCCGCCGCAGCCGTCGCCGGCAAAGCCGCAGTTGGCGCCCAGATCGGTGCAGGTCTTGGGAACGCAG
>JAJZQG010000136.1 GCA_021847645.1 Myxococcales bacterium | reverse complement strand
GAACAACTCGTCGCAGCGCGCTCCCCCCACGGTGCTGGGCCGCGATCACCCCGCAGCCCGCGAAATTCGCCGCGGGGCCGGCGCCGGGGGCTGCGCCCGGCGCCTTGCGGAACCCCTGGGTTCCCGCCCAACGCCTTTTGCCCGCTCTGCCCACCATGCTACCCTAACGCCATGGTCCAGCCCGTCTCCAGCGCTGGCGGCATCGACACCTCGCACCTCGTCACCGACGACGGCAAGCCCGTGGACAACATCTACTCCGAGAAGGCGCAGCACCTCCTTCGTGACGCACCTTACGCCTCGTGGAGTGGGCCGGACGGCTCGGGGCGATTCGTCGTGATGGTCGATGTCGGCGTGTTCGCCGTGCCCGCAAACCCGGGCATTGCGCCCGACGTGCTGCTCGCTGTCGACGTCGACATTCCGCCCGACCCGCGAACCGAGGGCCACCGCTCCTACTTCACGTGGGTCTATGGCAAAGCGCCCGACGTGATCGTCGAACTCGTGTCCAACACGGAAGGCGGCGAGCTTTCCAGCAAGCTGCGCGCGTATGAGCGGATGCGGGTCGCCTACTACGTCGTGTACGATCCGTCGCACCACCTGTCCGCGCAGGACCTGCATGTGTTTACCCTGCAGGGCGGGGTGCTGACCGAGACCACGTCGAGAATACTTCCAAGCGTCGGGCTGGGTGTCACGCTCTGGAAGGGCGAGTACGAGGGCTGCACGGACACGTGGCTTCGCTGGACCGACGCGCGAGGCCAACTGCTGCTGACGGGGCGCGAGCGTGCGGAAGCAGAGCATGAGCGTGCGGAAGCAGAGCATGAGCGTGCGGAAGCGGAGCACGAGCGGGCGGAACGCCTCGCCGCGACGCTTCGGGCGCTGGGCGTGGATCCCAAGTAGATTGGACCGCAACGACAGGGACGTCAGCTGGCAGCGGCGTGACGCCCCCGCGTCTCCCGTTCTTCCTCCCGCGTCCCCACCGAACCAGCAGCCGAGATTGACTCCTGCGGTACACCGCGGGAAAGGAGCCCCGGAAACGACTCCATGCCCTTGAACGACCTGCCTCCTCACGCGCTCATCTTCGACCTCGATGGCCTGCTGGTGGACTCCGAGCCCACATGGTTCCGCGTGGAAGGAGCCTTCCTGCGCGAACTCGGCTTCGTGTGGACCCGCGAGGCAGCGGACCGCTGCATGGGGCAGGGAACCCCCAACACGCTTCGCGTCTGGCACGAGCTGTTCGGCGTCGAAGTCGACGTGGCACGTGACACCGAGCGCATCATCGACCGGGTGATCGGGCTTGCCGACGACATCCCGATGAAGCCCGGGGCGCTCGAGTTGCTCGGCATCGCACGCAAGAACCGCACGCCCATGGCAGTCGCGTCGTCGTCGCCGCGCCGGCTGATCGAGGCGGTGCTCGAGGCCAAGAAGATCCGCCATCTGTTCGACGCGGTCGCGTCGGGCCAGGAGGTCGCGCGATCCAAGCCTGCGCCGGACGTATTCCTGCGCGCGGCCGAGCTGCTGGGTGTGGCTCCGGAAGCGTGCGTGGTGCTCGAAGACGCGATCGCAGGCGTGAAAGGCGGACTGGCGGCCGGCGCGCGGGTGCTTGCCGTTCCTTCGGTGTCCGGTGACGGGTTCGGCCAGCTGGCGACCTGGGTCGTTGCCGATCTGCACGAGGCGGCACGGGTGCTGTTCCCCGGATTGACCTAGGGATTGCCCGAGCGCGCGCTTCGAACCAGGCGCGCGTAGGTCTCCTGGCGGGCGCGCGTAGGCTCGATTGCATGCGAGGCCTTCGACGTCCGGCTGCGGGACAGCGATTGTCTCGCGAGGGCGACGGCCATCGGGGCACTCGAGCGGAATGACGTCGGTGTGGTGGGAGGCACTGCATTCTTCCGCCCAGCGAACCGCGTTCGCGGGACATAGAGCGGCCAGCCCGGCTTGCGCCGGCGTCGCGAGCGCCACGATTGCCAGGAACAACGCGATGATTCAGCTGTTGTTCATGCAACCAGGACCCTTGTGGGGCTTGGAAAAGCCGGACGCCAGGCCGTCGCCCGGGCTCAAGCGCCCGCCAGCCAACCGCGCTTCTTGCGGGCGTTGACGCCAACTCGCTTCATCCACGCCAGCTCGTCGGCGCTCATCGGCCCGCGATCGAGCGCGGAGAGCGCTTCGTCCATCTGGGAGCGATCCTTCGGCCCGGCCATCACGACGTTCACGGCCGGGTTGGTCAACACGAAGCGGTAGCAGTCGGCGGCTCGGGGCACAGGCTCGCCCGGGGGGGCGCTCGCCGGATCGAGCAGCGTGCCCCATCGCGTCGCCGTGTAGGCGATGCTCGCGATCGGACGGCTGCCCAGGTGCGGATACACCTCGGTTTCCGCACCGGGATGACCGGCGTTGTAGCGGACCATGATCGCGTCGATCGACGGGTCCCTGGCGAACTTCGGGAAGGAGGTCCGCTGGTGCCCCGAGATCATGATGTGGCGGGCCTTGCCTTGGCCCTGGAGCTTGCGGGCGGCGTCGAGGATGCGGGCGGGCGGCAGGTCGTTCCACCAGCCCAGCAGCAGGAAATCGGCGTAGTCGATGCGCAGTTGCCTGAGGGCACGGTCGAGCGACCAACCCATCAGCGACGCGATGCGCGTGTAGCTCTGGACCACGACGATCATGTCCTGGCGATGACGCGGCGCCAGGTTGGCGATGCCGCGACCGAAGTCGGGCTTGCGGATGGAGCCGAAGTACAGGTAGTTGATGCCGCGCTCGAAGGCGCGCTCTACCTCGGAGGCGCCGAGGCCGAAGCTCGATGCCAGACCGATCGCGCTCGACTTCAGGCCGGTGGAGCCCAGTTCGACCTTGTCCCAGGTGCATGCCATGAGGGCAATGTCGACGATTGCAGAAGGTGGCGCAAGTGCCAGCGCCGGGGAGGCTCAGTCGGCGAGCAACTGACGGGAGATGACGATGCGCTGGATCTGGCTCGTGCCTTCGTAGATCTGCAGGAGCTTGGCGTCGCGGAACAGCTTCTCGACCGGATACTCCTTGGAGTAGCCGTTGCCGCCGAACACCTGGACCGCGTCGGTCGCCGTCTGCATTGCCGCGTCGGCGCCGAACGCCTTGGCGTAGCTGGAGTAGATGGGCTGCCGCAGCCCCTTGTCCAACGCCCAGGCCGCCTTGCGGTACAGCAGCTGGGTGGCTTCCAGGCGGATCGCCATGTCGGCGAGCATCGCGGCCACCATCTGGTGATTGCCGATCGTGGTGCCGAACGTCTTGCGCTCCTTGGCGTACGCCACGCACTCGTCGAGGCAGCGACGCATCAGGCCCGACGCGCCCGCGGCAATACCCGGGCGCGACTGGTTGAACGTCTCCATGGCGAGCTTGAAGCCCTTGCCCTCGGGCGCGAGCAGATTGGCCTTGGGCACCTTGACGTCCTCCAGGGTCAGCGTCGCCGTGTCCGACGCGCGCTGGCCGAGCTTGTTCTCGTGCTTGCCGGGTGTGAGCCCGGGCGTGTCGCGGTCGATGATGAAGGCTGCGATTCCCTTGTGCTTGAGGTTCGGGTCGATGGTGGCGAACACCACGTAGAACGAGGCGAGGTTGGCGTTGGTGATCCAGGCCTTCTCGCCGTTGAGCACGTAGTCGTCGCCGTGCTTCGCGAAGCGGCACGTGAGCGACGCCACGTCGCTGCCCGCGCCCGGCTCGGTGGTGGCGTAGGCGCAGAAGATGGGATCGGCGGTCAGGCGCCCGAGGTACTTCTTCTTCTGCTGCTCGCTTCCGCCCAGCAGGATCGGCGTCAGGCCCAACGTGTTGGCCATCATGGTGGTTTCGATGCCGATGCAGCCATAGGCCAGCTCCTCCGCGATCAAGGAGTTTTCCAGCTCGCCCATTGCGGCGCCTCCGTACTCGGCAGGGATGGTCGGGTTCACCAACCCCAGCTCCCAGGCCGCCTTGAAGACCTCCACCGGGTATTCGCCGCGCTCGTCGTACTCCGCCGCAACGGGCATGATGCGCTCCTTGGCGAAACGACGAGCCATGTCCACCAACGCGTTCTGCTCTTCGGTCAAGGTGAAGTCGAGCACGGGCAATCTCCTTGTCTGTCGGACGGCGCCGGTTGCACTGCAATGCGTAGCGTTCGAGCGCAGGCCGCATCGGCCCGTCCGTGTGCCGGACGGGCACGGCCCGCGGCGACAAGATATCCGATCACGCCCGGGGACGCACTACCAGGTGCAGGTGGCGAGCGCCAGCACGGCCACCAGACGCGCACGAACGACCTGAAACTCCTGCACCGCCAGGTTCAGCTCCGCCTCGCGCAGCGACTTCCCCGCGTCGACCAGCTCGAAGCTCGTCGCCTTGCCGTTGGCGAACGCCACGCGAGCCAGCCGCTCCGACTCCTTCGCCAGATCGCGCTGCTGCGCCACCACCACACGCGTGGCCTCGGCCACCGTCACGGCACGACGCGACTGCTCGACCTCGATCTGCGCTGCCCGCCGCGTCGCGCCCCACCGCTCCTCGGCTTCCGCCGTTCGCGCCCGCGCGTCCCGCAATAGCCCGTAGCGCGCCCCACCGTCCCAGATCGGCACCGTCAGCACGCCCATGATCGACCAGGCCACATGACGGTCGTTCATCAGCTGCTCCGAAGAGAAGTCCGTCTGCGACACCAGATCCACCGTCGGCGAGAACTGCAGCCACACGTCGTCGACGCCCCGACGTTCCACGTCGACCTGGCGCCGCGCAGCGACGATGTCGGGACGCTGGTCCAGCGATCCCGCTGGAGTGCACGCACCTTGCGCGGACGCTTCGAGATCGTCGAGCGAGATCCCGCGGGTCACTCCCACCTCTTGGGGAAGGCCGAGCGCCAGACCGAGGGACTCGCGGGCCTTGCGCAAGGCCTCATCGCCGGAGATGACCAGCGCCCGGGCCGCAGCGGTGTCCTGCTGGGCACGCACGACGTCGAGCACGGTGCCTGCGCCCAGGTTGGCCCTGCGCCTCGTCAGCTCCTCGCGCTCCAAGGCACCTTGCAGTCCCACGCGGTTGAGCTGCGCCGTGCGCTCGGCCAGCACGACCGACATGATCGCGTCGGCAGCCGCCAGCGCGATCGCCCGCTTCTTGTCGCTGACCGACACCTGGGCCAGATCGCGCTGCATGTCGGCGGTCCCAATCGCGTGCCAGGCGCGTGGAGCGATCACCGGTTGCGTGAGCTGCAGGCTCCCGCCGTAGGTCGTCGCTTTGGGAATCTCCAGCGTCGACAAGACCGGGGATGCGTTCGGGTCGGTAAGCAACGGCGTGTAGTCCGCCGTGGTGAGATGGTTGCGCAGCAGATTGTGAGTCACCTCGGCCGAGCCGGTGAACGTGGGCAGCGCACCGGCCAGCGCAACGCGCGCCTGCGCGTCGGCGCGCGTCACCTCGAGCAAGGCCAGGTGAAGGTCGGAGGAGCGAGCGCGCAGGTGCGTCACAGCGTCTCCCCACCCCGAGATTTCAAGGGACGCGGGGGGCGGAGGCGCCAACATGGAATCGCGCACTTCGGGCGGCACATAGTCCGTCGGGCCCGCCGACGGAGCGGGGGGTTGTTGCGCCAGGGTGGATCGAGGCACGGACAAGCACATAGCCAACGCGGTGAGGTTGGCGGCAAGCGAACGGACGGAAGTGCGAACTCGCATGTGCCAGCCATGCGCGATCCAAGCGCGGCGAGCAAGCCCCGATGGACGCGCGCTGCGCGCGACACCGTCCTTCCGCAACGAGTATCGGAGGCTTCAGTTGCCGGGAGCGTTCTTGGGCGACGCCTTGCGAGCCGCGCCGTCGTTCGAGTCGCGTCGCGCGCGTTGACGCCTCTTGCGTGGAGCAGGGGCAGTACCCAGCGCTATCGCGGAGCCGTCCTCGAGCCAGGTCATCAGTGCCCGCTGGTCCGCCGTGCCGCCGTGCTTCATGTAGGCGCGCAGCAAGGTCTGAGCTTCCTCGAAACGCCCCACGCCTCCGAGCGCATGAGCCAGCGAGGCGGCGATCTCGGCCTCCTTGCTCTCCTTGCGAAGCGCCTTGGCAAGCAGGGGAATCGCCTCCGCAGGACGGCTGCACGCGACATCCAGCAGATGCCCGAGGTTGTGGGCGTACCAGGGATTGGTCGGCGCCAGGGCCACGGCGCGTCGATACGCGGCCACCGCGGCACGGTAGTGCCCCAGCAAGGTGAACGACAGTCCGAGCACCGCCCACGCGCGATCGTCCTCGGGCGTCTGCGACAGGACGGTCCTTGCCGACAACGCGGCATGCCACGGCTGGGACTCCACGTTCATCTCGGCTAGGTGGCGGTGCGCAAAGCAGTGATCCTCGCTGCCAGGCGAGGCCGCGTCGGCCAGCTTGCGCAGCATGGGAAGCAGCTCGGACGCGGCGAGATCGCGCTTGAGTGCCCAGTCAACGCTGAGCCGGAGACGTCGAACTTCATCGCCGGACGAGCTTGAGCCCATTGCGATTTGATACACGTTCCCCGCCTGTCCGATCAACGGGAGAGCGCGGTGGGAACAGTGGATTGGAAGGGAGCGAGAAGCGCTTGGGGCTTGCAGTGAATTGTTGCGCCAGCCAAACGTTCACTCGGAGGTGACGTTCGGATCGCGCGATCGGGCAATTTCGGCGCTCGCCGTGCGGTTCCCGATGCGTGCACCGTTCAGGGCGGACAGCGCATTATCGAGAACATATCTCCTAACTATCACGAAGGAGTGACGATCTCTCATCCGAATCCGGCCGATGTCCTCGCGCGTGACGGCGTCGCCCGCACACAGCGCGCGCACGAAATCTCCAGGACGCGCGCCTTCGCGACGCCCCACGTTCACGAACAACTCGACGGCGTCCTCGGGGCCAATGTCCCACGCGACATTGTCCTCGGAGCTGGCGGGCTCGTCCGCAGGGGTTCCCAGGATCGGCTGATCGTCGTTGTCCTCGGCCTGCGGCTGCCAATCCGCCAGGGCGCTTTCCGCCTCGTTTGGGAAGCCACGCTCGGGCGGGGCCGCCGACGCTTCGGGGCCGGAAGCGATCGGAGCTTCATCGGGAGGCAAGCCGACGCGCGGATCGCGGCGCTCTCTCGCACGCATGCGTTCGCGCAGGCGCGGCAATCCCGGACCGGCAGCCCGCTCGCGCTCCGGTTGGGCTTCCGACGTTGCTGGCGCGGACTCTTCGCGCGCGTGCGGCTCGACCACGGCCTGCGCGGCGGCGTCCGTCCCACTGTCCGCCTGCCGGGCGCGCGATCGAGCCGGCGGGCGGTGGCGGCTCTTGGCGCCCCTCGCAAGTCCATGTTGACCGACGTCCGATTCGTCGGCAGGGCGCGGAGGACGCGCACGGCGCGCGGCAGACGCCTCCTCGACGGCGCGGGGGCGGTCGCCCAGATGGCTGCGCAGCAACCCGGCTACGATGTCCTCGCAGCGATCGTGCGTGAGCAGGCGCCTGGCCAGCGCGAGATCGTCGGGGTGCTGGGGCGAAGAGGCGACTCCCTGGGCGATCATCTCCAGCAGGTCGGCCTCGGCACGCGTCTTGAGCTCGCCGGCGGTCGGGATCTGCTTCTCGACAGGACGAATCTTGTAGGTCAATCGCAGAATATAGAGGTTGCCGATGTCCTGGGGCGTCACGAGGCTGATGGCGGTGCCCGTGCGTCCCATTCTCCCGGTCCGGCCCGTGCGGTGGACGTACATCTCCGCCGACTCCGGGAAGTCGTGGTTGATCACGTGCGTCAGGTGCGAGATGTCGATGCCCCGCGCGGCCACGTCGGTCGCCACCAGGAACCTGAGCTTGCCCTCCTTGGAGCGACGCATGACCTGCTCGCGCTCGGACTGGGGCAGATCGCCGTTGAGCCAATCGGCATCGAACCCGGCGCGGGAGAGCATCCCCGCAACGCGTTCGGTTTCGTCGCGGGTGTTGCAGAAGATGATGGCGCTCTCCGGGTCCTCGACCTCGAGCACACGCGTGAGTGCAGCGGCCTTGTCCTGGGCGATGAAGTAGACGAAGTGAAGGATGTCCAGGGCCCCGATGTGATCGCCCGACAGGGTCAGGAACTGGGGATCCCGAAGACGCTCGGTAGCGATGCGCACGATGTCCGGAGGCAGCGTGGCCGAGAACAGCATCGTGTGCCGGTCGCTCGGCAGGAACTCCAGAATCGCGTGAAGCTCCTTCTCGAAGCCCATCGAAAGCATCTCGTCGGCCTCGTCCAGGACCAGGTGACGAAGCGGCTTGGGATCGAGCGTTCGGCGCTTCAGATGATCGAGGACGCGTCCCGGCGTACCGACGACGATCTGCGCACCGCCGCGGATGGCGTCGATCTGACGCTGGATGGGCGCGCCACCGTACACCGCGACCGTCCGCACCCCGCGGCGTGCGCCGATCAGGTCGATCTCGCGAGAGACCTGGAGCGCCAGCTCGCGGGTCGGGGTGAGCACCAGGGCCTGCGCGGCGGCCACGGTGCGCTTGACGAGCTGGTCGACCAGCGGAATGCCGAACGCGGCGGTCTTACCGGTGCCCGTGCGCGCTTGCACCACCAGGTCGATGCGACGGCTGGCCGGATCCAGAACCGCTTGCTGCACCGGCGCTGCATGCGTGTAGCCCATGTCCGCCAACGCCTGCTTGACGTCGTCGGACAGCGGCATGTCGTTGAATGCGGTCGGGGCAGGGGGCGGAGTCGGTGTGTTCGGAGCAGTCTCTTCGGTCATGGTCGTCCTCGATGCAGGGCGAGCTCGAACCAAGAAGCAGGTGCGACCCGAGCCCGTAGCACTCGTCGCGTTGGTAGCGCCATGCTCCCATCGGGCGCAAGCCACTTTCGCCTCCCAAGGGGGCAGCAGGACAATCTGCCGGACGTTTCAGCGGGCGGAGGGCGAGGCGCCGGCTGGCCCGCCCACGTGCACGTTGCGCGCGACGAGCTCGCGCGCCCGGCGACGGAGCTCGGTGGTTTCGAGCGAGTCGCGGCGTACGGATTGCTCTTCACCCCAGCCCAGCCGAAGCACCGCGTCGAGGGTCTCTTCGAGCTTCGGTTGCCCCTGGCACGCGCGGCGGATGTCGCCGCGACGCGACCACTCGGGCTCGAGCGACTGGCGGTACGACTCGACCGCTTCGCGTTCCGACAGGGTGCTGGTCGACGCCGTCTTGGTGGCGCGTTCGACCGCGCCCATCAGGGACAAGACGCCCGAATTGCACTCGACCGGCACATCGTCGGTGCGCGTTACGCGGGCACAGGCCTGGACGCTGACCTCGATCGTACACACGGCGATGACCAGCACCGAAAAGGCGAAGTACACGACCATGATCGCCTTGCGGCCCTTGCGCCGCGCCGCGTTCTCGGGGGCTGTCGCACGTCTGCCGGTCACCACGGGATGCACTTGAGCGCGTGTGGGGACGGCCGTCAACGGCTTCGGAACGGAAAGCGCGAAAGAAGCCAGGGAGGCGGACCAGACGCACGAGGAGCCTGATGCGCGCACGGCCGGAGCCCCGATGCCGGCACGCATCGCCCACCAGCTACTTGTCCTCCCTGCCGCTCAACACGATCGGTATCCAGCCAGCGTACATCTTGGTCATCGTGCCCCGCCGGGTGTAGCCCGCAAGTCCGTAGAGCACCTTCCACCAATGGCCGTCCGGTGTCTCGCCGTAGGAGAACGCCGGGAAGAAGTGGAACTCCCAGTCCAAGCCGCTACGAAGCTTGCGCTCGCGGTAGTAGGTGTTGAGCGCCAGCTGCGCGACCGAGTTGCCGTCGTCGAAGCGCCAGTAGAACGGGAAGACCACCGTGGCGCGCGACCGGGGCGAGGCGAAGTCATAGAAGAACGGGAAGACCACCGTGTGGCTCGAGTCCTGGTCTCGGCCGAGATAGAGCAGCGGGTGGATGTTCGTCTCCCATCCGGTCAGCCCCTGCGAGTGCTGGACGAACGGAGTCACCCACGTGGTGCTCTTGATGCCGTATCTACGGAACGACGCCCAGAAGGGGAAGAAAGCGTAGTTGGCCTCGCGGGGGCTGGTCGACGAGTACAGGAACGGGAACAGCAGCTTGGTCTGTTGGCCGATGTCGGGGTCGCGGTAGTCCCAGTACAGCGGGGTGATCATGTCGAGCTGGATGCGACCGCGATAGCGCGCGTAGCCCCAGGTCACGAAGGTCGACTCCCCATTCTGGCCTCGCGCCGTCATGTACAACGGATTGACGAAAAGCGAGGCGTTGCCCTTGTGGCCGTAGTGGAAGAACGGCAGCACCGTGAGGTGGTCTTCGTCCTCGCCCCACAGGTGATAGAACAAGGGCAGGATGTCGAAGGCGTCGCGTTCGCGCGTGTGCTTCCACAGCAACGGGCCCCAGATGTTGAGCGACTTCTCGCCGACGTCCTCGTAGCGGTAGTAGTGCAGGAGCGGAGGGATGGCTTCGTACTCGGAGTTCTCGGAGCGACCGTAGAAGTACAGGGGGAACACGCCCAGGTCGATGTCTTGCGCAGAGCGCAGGCTGCAGCTCGCGCCGCCCTTCCAGGAGCAGAAGCCCGGACCGACCAGATTGAAGCCGCTGGTCGCGTCGTGGTGCGTGAAGGTCAGCAGCGGAGGGATGTGGAAGTAGCCGCCTCCCGGACGCGTTCCCTCGAACACCAACGGCGCGATCCAGTTGTCGGACTTGTCGGGCGAGCGACGCCAGGCCACGGGGCCGACGACGTGCGTGCGGCTGTCGCCGTTGCGCAGGTTCCAGTACAGGGGAAAGACGATGTCGGCGTCGTGCTGCTTGGAGCGACGGCGAAAGTAGAGTGGACCGAACAGCGAGGCGGTGTCGCCGGGCTGATCTCGTTCGAGCCACAGGGGGAAGATCGTGCGGAAGCGGTACTTGTTGCTGATCTCTTCGTAGTAGGGGCCGTACCAGTGACGGACGGTCTCGGGCCCGCGGCCAGTCTCCACGTCGGTGTCAGCGTCCGAGCCGATGCGCTTGCGCAGGGGATCGGAGAGCTTGAGGGGATTGGCCGGGAGCGTGGCCTCGATGGAAGGCAGAACGCCGAGCTCCTCGCCGGAGCCCGAGGCGGCGTGGGTCTGCGGCGCGTTGGGATCCTTCTTGGGCGCCTGCTGCTGCGCACCGCCGGGCATCGGAGGCTCGCCGCCGCCCATCGGGCCGAACTGCGCCCAAGCGTCCGGTGCCACCAGCGCGAGGCAGACCGCCGCGAGCGCGGCCATGGCGCGAACGTGCCGACTCACGCGTGGCCTCCGGAGGGCCCGCCCTGCGCCTGCAAGCTGAGTACGTGCTGGACCACGTCGGCTCTCGGTACGACGGTCTGGGTGCGCGCAGCAAGGTCTTTGATCTGGACCTGGCCGGCGTCGAGCTCGGAGTCGCCCAGGACAAGGCAAACGCGCGCGTGGATGGCGTTGGCCCTGCGCAGCATCGCCTTGACCGAAGCACCGGCGGCGCCCCGGGTGTCGACATCGACGCGCAGCCCGCCGGCGCGCAGCTCGCGCGCGAGGATCAGGGCCTGGCCCGCGGCGCGCGCACCGATCGGCGCGATGGCGCACAGGAACGGAGGTTCGACGTCCGGCTCCGGCATCGCCAGCAGGATCCGCTCGACACCGAGCGCAAAGCCGATGGCTGGAACCGACGGCCCGCCCAGCTCCTGCACCAGCCCGTCGTAACGTCCCCCGCCGCCGATGGCGTTCTGCGCGCCGACCTCGCCTGCCGACGTCCGGATCTCGAAGAGGGTGCGCGTGTAGTAGTCGAGCCCACGCACCAGCTTCGGCTCTTTTCTGTACGGCGTCCCGAGCAGATCCAGATCCTGCTGCAGCTGGCTCCAGTGAGCCAAGTCGTCGCCGTCGAGGACCTCGGTGATCGACGGCGCGCCGTCGAGCGCCGCGATGTCCCGCTCGTCCTTGGAGTCGAGGATGCGCAGCGGGTTCGTGTCCAGGCGACGTTTGGAGTCGTCGCTGAGCAGATCGCGTCGGGGCAGCAAGTGCTCCCGCAGCGCTTCGCGATACCTCGGGCGCGTTTGAGCTCCGCCGAGCGAGTTGACCAGCACCTCGAGGTCGGCGATCCCGATGGATCGGAAGAACTGCACGAGCATGTCGATCATCTCGGCATCCGCGGCCGGGCCAGCATCGCCGTAAATCTCGCAGCCAAGTTGGTAGAACTGGCGATAGCGTCCGCGCGCGGGACGCTCACCGCGGAACATCGGCCCCATGTAGTACCAGCGGGTGACGGGCTCCTGGGTGTGGACATGGTGCTCGACATAGGCACGGACGGCGCCGGCGGTACCTTCGGGGCGCAGGGTGAGGGCGTCACCGTGGCGCTCGAAGGAGTACATCTCCTTTTCGACGATGTCGGTAGCCTCGCCGATGGATCGGACGAACAGGCCCGTGGGCTCGACCACGGGGGTACGCACTTCGGCGTAGCCGTGCTTCTCCGCCATGGATCGGAAGTGCTGCTCGAGGTGATGCCAGCGCCCGACCTCGGCGGGGAGGATGTCGTTCATACCCTTGACGGCTCGAACAGTCATTCGGCGCGGCTTATGGTCGGGGGAAGCGGTAGGGTCAAGCGAACACGACGCGTATCTCGCGCAGGCCGTTGCGCAAAGCGTTCCATGAACCGAGGTTCGTGCTAGATCCGGGCGAGCATGCGTGTTGCGGCGCTCGATCTGGGAAAGGTTCGGGTTGGTCTCGCGGTCAGCGACGAGCTGGGGGCGCTGGCTCACCCACGACCACCGTTCGACGCGCGGAACCGCAAGGTGCTACTGGACAAGATCGCAGCTTTTGCCGCCGAAGAACAGATCGAGCGGCTCGTCGTGGGCTTGGCCCTCGACGCGAACGGAGAGGAAGGTCCGGCCGCGCGAAAGTGCATCACTTTCGCCGAGCAGGTCGCCGCGGTCACGGGCAAGCCGGTCGATCTGTGGGACGAACGATTCACCACCGTGGAGGCCCACCGCCGTCTGCGCGCGGGAGGCCGGGACGCGCGGAGCAGCCGCGGCCGCGTCGACAGCGCCGCAGCGTGCATCATGCTTCAGGCGTGGCTGGATGGCTATCGGGAGCGCGAAGGGTGACAGGCGCAAAGAAGAACGCCCCGCAAGGCTCTGCCCGGAGCAGGCGCAACGGCGTCACGCCAACCGCGGCTGCCGGCTCGAGCACGGCACAGTCCCAGCCCCCGCGCGCTCCCCGCAAGGCGCGAAAGTCCCCTCGCGCCGCCGCTGCTCCGCGCGCCTCCAAATCCAAGCGCGACGCGGCACCGTCCCACACCTGGTCTACGGGGCAGATGGCCATCGCCGCCGCGATCGTGCTTGTGCTCCTGCCCGTCGCGACGGTCGGCGGCTTCGCCCTTCTGCCCGGCAAGGGGGACGGTCGATCGGTCGAGCTCGAGTGGCCGTCCGCGGCCGATCCCGCCGAAGCCGCGCGTCGTCTCCATGCCGCCGGGCTCGTACGTTCCGAGTTTCTGGAAAGGATCTACCTGCGCCTCGCGGGCAACGTCCGATCCATCGAGCCGGGCACCCACTTGCTGCAAGACGACATGTCGCCGCGTACCCTGCTTCGTCGCCTGCTGCGCGTCGCCGGTGGAGCTACCGTCCGGGTGACGATCCCCGAGGGGTTCAACAAGTTCGACGTTGCCCGCAGAGTGGCGGACAAGGGCGTGTGCAGCAGCCGCGCGTTGCTGGCAGAAACCACCGACCCCGCCCTTCTTCGCGACCTGCGGCTCCCCGGGCCCGACGTCGAGGGATACTTGTTTCCGGCGACCTACGAGTTCGCGCGCAACGCTGCTCCAAACAAGGTCATCCGCCGCATGGTGGCCGAAGCCGACCGTCGCTACGCCACCGTCTTCGACAAGAACGCCGACGCCTTCGCGGAGCTTCGACAGTCGTTCGGCTGGACTCGTCAGGAGGTCATCTCCCTGGCATCCATCGTCGAGAAGGAAGCCGCGGTCGACGACGAGCGTCCCGTCATTGCGAGCGTGTTCCTCAACCGTCTTCGCGATCGGGACTTCCGCCCCGAAGGGCGCCTGCAGAGCGATCCGACTGCGGTCTACGGCTGCCTGCTGCATCCGGCTCTGACGCCGACGTGCGACCAGGTCGGGCGCGGCGCAACGGGCCCGATGGTACGGGATCCGTTGAACCCGTACAGCACGTATGCGCACGCGGGCCTGCCGCCCGGACCGATCTCGAACCCCAGCGTGCGGTCGGTCGAAGCGGTGCTCCGGCCAGCGAACACGAAGTTCTACTACTTCGTGGCGACCGGCAACGGCCGGCACACGTTCAGCGAAACCTACCAGGAGCATCGCGAGGCGATCCCCAAGCCTCCGGACAGCCGCGAGTAGCGAGCGTCCACGCTCGCGATGGCGATTGACCCAGCGCAAGGTTGCGCGACCCGAACGGACGATTAGTATTCCCCGGACTCAGACGCACGGAGCCGATCTCGATGAAACGAAGCCTGCTCGTCCTTCTCGCATATGCCTCGGTGGCCGTTGCCGCCTGCAACTCTGGCGCGGCACCGGACCCGGCGCCCAAGGCCGACCCCGCAGTTGCTGCAACGGTTGCTGTGACGGGCGCCTCGCCGCGGTCCATGGCGGCGGGGCAGCAGCAGGGCGCGTGTGGCGGCGGCGAGGCGTGTGGCGGGGAGCGAGCGACTCCAGGATCGTGCGGCGAGGCAGCGAACGTACCCGACACGCCCGCCGTCACCACGACCGACCCCGTCAGTGGGGCGCCGATGTACGTGGTGGGTGCAAAGCTGTCGGGGCTTCCCGTGGTGAAGGTTGCCGACCTGATTGCCAAGCCCGACGACTACGCCGGCAAGACGATCCGCGTGGAGGGTGACGTCTCGGCCATGTGCACGCACCGTCGCGGCTGGTTTTCGGTGCAGGACGCGGGAGACAAGAGCGGAACCTACGTGAGGATCCTGACCGCGCCGTCGTTCCTCGTGCCTCCGGGCAGCATCGGGAAGAAAGCGCGAGCAGAGGGCCGCGTGGAGGTCATCGACGTCGATCCGGGGTCCGCACAGCACTACGCTCAAGAGCACAGGCTGCCCGGACAGGACGTGGACGGCGTGCCCAACAAGACGGTCGTGATCCGGGCGATCGGCGCCGAGTTCATCTGAGGCACCGCGCGTCTCGTCATGCCGTGGCGCAGAACGCTCTTCGGGCTTCACCGCGACGTGGGCTTCGTGGCGCTCGGGCTGACGTTGGTCTACGGGGTTTCGGGCATCGCCGTGAACCACCGACGCGACTGGGACTACAACCGGTCGGTGGAGGTCGACGTGGTCGCGCTCGGCAAGGCTACCGAGGTGCTCGACGGATTGGCGTCGGACAGGCGCGCGGCACTCGCGCGCAACCCGACCGATGTGACGGCGGAAGAGCAACGGCAGCTCGTCATGGGGTTGACCGCGCGGCTCGGCAGGAAGCAGGAGCCTCGCAACGCATTCTGGCGTGGGCCCGACAGGCTGAGCCTGTTCTTCGGGCCCGGGGACGACGACACGGTGGACTACTCGCCGTCGACGGGGATGGCCGAGCGCACGATTCGGCGTGATCGATTCCTGCTGCGACAGCTCAACGCGCTGCATCTCAACGAGGGCGGCAGGCTGTGGACGTGGATTGCCGACGTGTACGCAGCCGGACTGCTGTTTCTCGGCATCAGCGGCGTGGTCATGGTCAGGGGGCGCCACGGTCTGCGTGGCCGGGGAGGGATCCTGCTCGCGGCCGGGATCGCCGTCCCGCTGCTGGGATGGCTGTTGGTCCGCCGGTGATCGCGCAGCGCAATGCCTGGCAGGCGCTGCCACGGCTCCTCCCAGTCAGCTCCCGCGCGGCGGGGGGAAGCGTGACGATCCGGGGACACCGTCGGGCGCGTCGAAGCGAGCGCGTCGCGCCCGGACAGCATCTTTGACGATGGTGTCGATGTCGCTGCGCCGCGCCGACCAACCGAGCTGGTGTCGAGCGCGCGCGACGGAAGCAACCAGCTGGGGCGGGTCGCCGGCTCTGCGCGGCCCCACGGCGAAAGGGACCTTGTTGCCGGTCACTCGTTCGACGGCGGCGAGCACTTCTTGCACGGAGCAGCCTGTGCCGGTTCCCAGGTTCAGGCAAAGCGACCGGCCGTCCTCGTGCAAGGCATGCAGCGCATGAAGGTGGGCCTCGGCAAGGTCCATGACATGGATGAAGTCACGAACACAGGTGCCGTCGGGGGTATCCCAATCCTGGCCGTAGACTGTCAGGGCGGGGCCTTGGCCGAGCGCTGCATCGATCGCGAGCGGGATGAGGTGGGTTTCGGGGTCGTGGCGTTCATCCAACTCGCCCGACGGATGTGCGCCTGCCGCGTTGAAGTAGCGGAGACATGCCACGCGAAGGTTGAAGGCGTTGGCGTAGGCGAACGCTGCGTGCTCGATGGCCAGCTTGCTCGCGCCGTAGGGGTTGATGGGCTTCGTCGGATGGTCTTCGTCGATGGGGGTCCGGATCGGGTCGCCGTAGACGGCGGCTGTCGACGAGTACACGAATGCGCGGACGCCCGCCTGCACGATGACATCGAGCAGGCGCAGAGAGTGCGCCACATTCACGCGGAAGTAGAGGTCGGGCCGGCGCACCGACTCGCCGACCTGGATCAGCCCGGCGAAGTCGACCACGGCAAAGGGCTCGTGCTCGGCCAGCACGCGTCGCATGGTTTCGCTGTCCCCGATGTCTGCCCGCGCGAAGGGAACGGTGTCCGGAATCGAGCGACGATGACCGGAGGAGAGGTCATCGACGACGGCGACCGGAATATCCTGGTCGACAAGGAGCCGGACGAAGTGCGAGCCGATGTAGCCAGCCCCGCCTGCGACGAGCACGTTCATGTCCGGAGTGGTAGCAGACTCAGGGAGTAGACTGAACCGGCAGCGCTCGTCCGCGGCTCGCCGCGATCCAAGCCTCGAGCGAGGCGGCGACCTTGGCAGGGCTGAATTCCTGGCTGACGTACTGGCTGGCCCTGGCGCCAAAGGCTTCGCGAGGGCCGCGTCGAGACAGCAAAGAGGCTGCGCACGCGGCGAATGTCGAAGGGGACTCGAACGTGTAGGCGGCACCAGCCCGCTCGAAAACAGCGGACACCGCCGAAGACTGAACGCGGGCGATCGTCGGCCGTCCCAGGGACCAGGCCTCGAGCAACGACTGAGGCAGCCTGGCGGACGGGTCGGGATGGATGATCGCCGTGGCGCCGGATACCAGCCGGCTCCTCGTGACGTCGTCCAGGTCGCCCAACGAAAGGATCCCGTCGGACGGGGCGTGGACATGCCGGGGGTCGCCGCCGAAGACCAACCGCACGAGCTTGCCTTCAACCATTCGCCCACGATCGTCCTCGAACGGCGTGTTGCGGTACGCGTCGCGGAACGTGCGGAACGCCTCGACGAGCGAGGAGGTCGCCACGCTTTCATGCGCGACGCAGAGCATATAGGGACCGTCGACCAGGGATTCGGTGAACCGGCGGCGGTCGCACGAGGCGCAGGGCTCGGGACAGGCTCCGAGCACGAACGAGGAGGTCGGCACGGCTGCTCCCAACTCACGCTGGATCAGGCCGCGTTCCTCGCTTGTTGCGAGCGCGACGGCGCGTGCTGTGCGGAGCAATCCTTGAGGGTCCTGGGCAGCAGCGGTGCAACCGTCGATTGGCGGGGGCGCCAGCACGGCCCTGCGCGTGCGGCTCAGTCCGTGCTCGACCAGGCTCGTCCACGCCCCGGTGAACAGCACGGCGTCGAACAACTGGCCGCGGTGGTCGAGATACTCCGCGTACTGGTCGTAGACGACGCGGCGCGCCCACGGAATGACGCCTGCAAGCCTTTGCTGGACGCGCAAGGCCCGTGGGTCCGTGGTGAGGCGATCGAGCCGCGACCGCTGGACCTTGAAGCGAACGACGCGCACACCATCGAGCCTGGTTTCCCCGGGCGCGACATCGTCCTCGTCCGAACCTGCGCGGCGTGAGCAGGTGGTCAGGACGGTCACGTCGTGCCCGCGGTCGGCAACAGCCGCGGCGAGGGCGCGTGTTCTGCGACCGGCCTCACCGGCTTCGTCGCCACCATACCGCTCGACGATCAATGCGATCTTGGCCCTTGAGCGCAGGTCGAGAGTGGACACGGCCGGAGCATAGCAGCTGGATGGCCGGAATGGTCGACGTGGGCAGCCGGACAGTCAGCTCGAGTTCCCGTTCCCCGCGCCCCAGGCGACGAACTCATCCAGAAACGAGCCCAACTCATCCTCCGTGAACGGCTTGGTTTCGCCCGCGGCGCCAGTCCTCTCGCCTTCGGATGCGACCTTCCTGCGCTGATCTTGCCCCTCGGGCGCAGCCGCACCGGCCTCCGATACCGTTGCTGTTTCCGCACGCCGCAGTCCGGCACACGATATCAACAACGCCGTCACGTCGTCTGAACGTCGTTCTTCGTTGTCCCAGCCGCCAAGCGCCGCGGCCAGCTCCGTCTCGCCCGCGCCTTCGCCCAGACCGCTCTCGTGAACCATCCACCACGAGCTCTCCACGATGCGTCCAAGCAGCGAGGGGCCTCGCCAGCGTGGCGCCGCCACCGGATCGCCTCCCACCAGGTGGTCCAGCTCGCCCACGAGCACGAGACACGTCGGCGGGACATGCTCGGCATCGCCCGCCGTCAGTACCCAATCCTGAAGACTCCCCACCCACGCCCCCGTCGGCCCTGCCTCCGCATGCGCCCACGCACGCAGCCCTGCCACCATCAGCACCGCAAGCGCGACGTCCAACCTCGCGCGCCTGTCCCCATCCAGCGCATTCGTCATGTGCACCGCCAGAGAGGCTGCGTCGGCCACCAACCACGCCTCCCGGTCCGAGGCGAGCGCGTGCGCACTCGCGACACGAACCCATCGTGGCTGCTCTTCGCACAGCTCCACGACGGACCGCGCGATGCTGGTCCACACCTGCATCGACCCGCGCTTGTTCCCACGAGCCGCTGCCAGTTGCTTGCGAACTCCCACGAGGATCACCGCGAGCCGCTCTTCGGCCCCGGGCGCACGATCTTGTGCCTCGACCAGCGCGGCGAACTTGCCCGGGAGCCCGAACGCGCGGATGCGCGAGGCGCCCGAGGCGCGCCCGCGCGCCAACTCCACGACGTCCTCCGGTTCGGTCGTCCCGGGCACGTGCAACGCGCAGATCGCACCCGGTGTCAAACGCGATGCGATCTCCCAGCCGGCGTCGTACACCCACGACGGCGCGCGCAACGACTCCCCGTGGTTCTGTAGCGTCGAACGCCCGATGAGCAGATCCATGGGACGCCCTGTCGCGGCTACGGCGGCTTGCGCCGAGTCGCTCGTGAGCTTTGCCAGCAGGCGCGCCTCGGAGGACTCCAGCTCGCCGGCCTCCGCGAGCTCCAGCATCCGCGCCAGCCCCGAGATGCACTTCGCGATCTGCACGTGAGCTTCGCCCGACAAGGGCGGGACCTGAGCGCCGGCAGCGAGAGAGCCGTCAACCACTTGCGCCCTCCGTTTGCCGCGCGGCCAGCCTCGTCTCGAGCACGCGCTGCGCCTCTGTCGCTGCCTCTCGAACCGGCTTGGAGTTCCACCACATCGGCGTGGATGCCGCACGCAGTGCTGCTCGCACACCATCCCCGGAACCGTAGCGACCCAACACCGTCGCCGCGACGCGCCTGGTCGCGTCGTGGGACTGATCGGCGAGCACGCCGTGTCGCTGGAGCAGACGGACCACCAGACGCTCGCCGTCCGACGGCAGCAGCACCATGAGCAACTCGAGTCGCGCCAGCTTCTCGTATTCGGGCAATCTGCCGAACGACGGGCCATCCGCGCTGTCCATCACGTGGCGCGCGACGGGCGCGAGCTCGAAGTCTCTCGCCACCGACAACGCTGCCAGCCTCTCTTCGGCAGCGTCATCATCGATCAGCGCCAGCAGCGTCTGGGACATCGCCGCCAGGTCACCGCACAGCTCGCCTCGCGCAAGAACGCCTGCAGCTCCGGACGAGCGACGCCCGATCTCCTCCACCAGCGCGTGCGCGTTCGACGTTCCAAGCTCGGCGAGAGCTCGCACCAATGAGGACAGCGTGCCGGCGTCGGCGATCGCTGGCAACGCGTGAGCGACGCCGCGCCACCGATCATCGTCACGATCCGCGCCGTCGCGCACGCGGGCGGCCAGTGTCTCGAACGCGCGCAGCCGTTCGGCGGAAAGGGAAGCGCGCAGCCGTTCGGCCACCGCGTCGGCTAGCGGGATGGGTTGTCGTCCTGCTCCGCGCGCAACGGGGTGTTCGTCGAGCAGGCTAGCCACATGGGCAAGCTCCGATGCGACTTCGCTGCCGTGTGCCGCCTCGATCAGAAGGAAAGGGCGGACCAGCCCCACGGAGAACCCGGGGGCCGCAGACTCCCACGCGGCGTGCAACAGGGCCACGCCCGTCTCTCGAGACGCCAGCTGCAGCACCCGCAACACCGCGCCCACCGTGCCCACGCTGACTTGCGGACCGAATCGAAATGCCCGGACGCCCGCCGCGTGGAGCCTGCCGGGCAACCCGTCCAGCGGGGGCGCAGGCTCCCAGACATTGTGCTCGAACGCCCGAAAGCCAAACGGCATCACCAGCACCTCGAACGCCCCACCCCACGTACTGATGGCCTCTTCGAACCAGCGCCCCGCAGCGTCCGTCGCCGTCGCGCGGGTCGACGCGGATGGGCCGGAAGTCTCGTTTGGCAGAAGCGCGTCCTCCAGCCAGGAAAATGCCTGTGCAAGCGCGGACACCTCGGCCGGCTCCGTGCCGTCGAGCCCCTGGGCGTGCAACGCGCGACGGCGAGCGGCCGTCCGGGGAAGACCGACGTCGTTGTCTGCGCCCAGCGCGGCGAGCACGTGACGGATGGCCACTCGCATCGCGGCGGCGTCGGGGAACCTGCGACGGTGGTCCCAGGACAGCGCCCGATCGACCAACTCCACGAGCTCCGCCGACGCCTGCGGCATCACGGACACCAGCGAGGGGGCCGCCGTCGACGCGGCGAGCGCGAACGCATGATGCTCGTTCGTCGCATCATGGATGCGGACGCCGGACAGCAAGGCGAACAGCGTCGCGCCCACGGAGAACACGTCCGACGCTGTGCCCACGTGGTCCCAAGCGCCTGCGGCTTGCTCGGGCGCCATGAATCCGGGAGTCCCCAGGGCGGTGCCGTTCTTCGCGAGCGCGTCCGCCGAACCGGGCAACAGCGCAAGCCCGAAGTCGAGCACCCGAACGTGCCCGGCATCGGTGATGAACACGTTCGACGGCTTGATGTCGCGATGGACGATGCCCTCGGAATGGCACTCGGCCAGCACCTCGAGCACGCGGTCCATGGTGCGCAAGACTGCACGCACCGGCAGGCCCCGACGTGCGCGTTTCCAGAGCGCGTCGAGCGTTGCACCGCGAAGCAGCTCCATCGCCACGAACGGCTGCCCGGTGGGTGCCACGCCGGACTCCAGAACGCGCACGACCCCGCTGCTGCGGATGCGTCGCCCAACCTGTGCTTCGCGCAGGAAACGGGCGCGCGCCTCGGCGTCAGCCGCCAGATGCTCATGCATGATCTTCAGTGCGTCGCGACGTCCGCTGACGTGTGTTGCCGAGAACACGCGTCCCATGCCCCCGGTGCCGATCGCACGGTCGAGCCGCCACTGGCACGCGAACACCGCCCCCGGCCGCACCCGATCATGTTGGTGCGACCCCACGGCAGTCTCCGCGCTGTGATGCGTCGGCTCAGTCATGATCGTCCTGGATGCTGCCGCATTGTTGGCCACACGCTGCGGATTGGGAAGGGGATGGTGCATGTCGCGCATCCGCGTTCTCGCCCTCGCGATCCCGCTCTCAGTCGCACCGGTGGGGTGCGTTCGAACGTCCCCACCGCCCCGCCCGGTACCGGCCGCGGGCTATTGTTCGCCCGCCTACCAGTCCTCGGTGGGCTGGCCGGACCCGCAGCGCGCAGCACGCACCTGCCAGTGCGAATCCTCGGGCAACCCGCACGCGCGGTCGCGAAACGGCCGCTATGCGGGGCTCTTCCAATTCTCCTCGGACAGCTGGCGCTCGCTCGGCGGTGGCGATGTGTTCGACCCGTGGCTCAACAGCTCTCGTGCCCTGGCGCTCTGGCGCAAGAAGGGCTGGAAGCCCTGGCCTTCCTGCGGCCGCTAGTCCGGAATGGGCTGGAGCACCGCGTTCAGATGCACGAGCAGGTCGCCCTCGTGCACCTCCACCACCGTGTCCCACGGGAAGTACCCGGCCTTTTCGACCGAGATGCGGTGCCGTCCAGGGGGAAGCGCGACGCCGCGCTGCGCCACGAAGGCGAGCTTGCCGATGTAGATGTCGTCGATCGTCACGGATGCGTCGCGCACGTTGCCTTGCAGGCGCATCGAGACAGTGGCGGGCTGCGGCGGGACGCATGCCAGCGGCGCCGTCGAGCACAGCGCCAGCGCCGCCGTGAGCGCCGGCCAGAATCTGCGCGCCTTGTTCCGCAATGTCTTCATGGCAATGTTTCCTGCCGGTGGTGCTGGAATCGCATCGGGTGCTCGCCCTCGATATCCACCTGAATGCCGCGCTCGTCGAGCGTGAAGATCCCCCAGGCCCGAGCAGCCCGCCCCGGCTCGTCGTCTTCCACGTTCTCCGTGAGGCTCTGCACCGTCACGTAGGGAATCCCGTCGTGCATGTCCACGTGGTTCCAGTGCACGTGGCCGTTGACGACCAGCACCACTCGTCCGCTGTCGGCGACGACGCGCCGCACCTCCTGCCGCTCCGAGACGAGCGCCAGGTGCGGTGCCAGCTCGAACCACGGATTGCCCCGAAGGTCCTGGTCGGCAACGCTGTGATGCATCGCCACCACCGAGGGCAGGGAAGTCGACGCCAGATCCGCGCGGAGCCAAGCGAGCTGATCGGACGGCAGGCGCACGTCACGTCCGGTTCGCTCGACGGTGCGCAGCACGCACACGTGATGCCCGCGGGCGTCGAAGCTGTAGAACAGCGGGCCTTGCTGCTGCCAGGCCAGGCGCAGATCGTCGTCGCTCAGGTTGATCGTGTCGTGATTGCCGGCCACGAAGCGCAGCGGGCAGCGCAGCTCCCGGAGCACGTCGGCGCACCGCATGTAGCGCGCACGGTCCGCGGCGGGCGACTCGTCTTCGATGAAGTCGCCGAGCGCGAGCACCAGGTCCGGCGCGATCTGCTCGTTCATGCGACGAACGAAGGCTTGAGCGAGCGCGGGTGCGGCATCGGCCACCTTGCGCAGCTTGCCCCGGAACTTGGTTCGTTCCCCGAAGTGCAGGTCGGTGATGACGGCAAAGCGGAACGCCATGGCGGGAGTGACTGTCGCCTATAGCACGGATGGTTGCCTGTCACGCCGACGCTTGCAATCCGGCCGCGCCGCCGCCATATCGGGCAGGACATGAGCATCCAGAAGACTCGCGCCCGCCCCACGAAGATCAAGGCGCCCCACGGCGCTTCGGTCATGCACATCGACTGGTCCGACGGCCACAAGGGGGTCTACCCGCACGCGATCCTGCGCGGCTATTGCCCTTGTGCCGAGTGTCAGGGACACTCCGGAACGATCAAGTTCAAGTCCGGAGGCAGCCTGGAGCTCGTCGATGTGGCCACCGTCGGCAACTACGCCATCTCGCTGGCGTGGGGCGACGGCCACAACACCGGCATCTACAACTTCGACTACTTGCGCATGCTGTGCCGCTGCCCGCAGTGCTCGCCCGAAGGGGATTCGGACGACTCGATGCCGGACCTTCCGGGAGTGTGATCCAGCGCCATCCGCAAGAAAGACGGGCTCGCCTGGCCCCCATCGTTGCGCTAAGGAGGAGGACCATGGAACGCGTACCCATGACCCCGGACGGCCACACCAAGCTGCGCGAGGAGCTGCGTTTCCTGCGCGACGTGGAGCGTCCGAAGATCAGCAAGGACATCGGCATCGCCCGGGACCACGGCGATCTGTCGGAGAACGCAGAGTACCACGCCGCCAAGGAGCGGCAGGGCATGGTCGAGGCCCGCATCAAGGAGCTGGAAGACAAGCTCTCGCGCGCCGAGGTCATCGACCCCGCGAAGCTCTCGGGCTCCAAAGTCGCTTTCGGAGCCACCGTGACCGTCCTCGAGTCGGATACGGACAAGGAGTTCCAGTACCAGATCGTGGGGCCCGATGAGTCGGACGCCGGCAAGTGCCGCATCTCGATCACCTCGCCCCTGGCGCGCGCTCTCGTGGGAAAGGAAGAGGGCGACGAGGTCAAGGTGCGCACCCCCGGCGGCGAGCGACTGCTCGAGGTCGTCGAGGTGGTCTTCCGCTGATCGCACCGGGCGTCGCATTTTCGTCCAGCCTCATGGATCCCCCGAGCGA
>JAJZQG010000135.1 GCA_021847645.1 Myxococcales bacterium | reverse complement strand
GTCCCGCAGCCAGCACAGCGGGTCGGGTCTCGGCATGAGCATGGGCGAGGCGCTCGAGATGACCACCGCCGATCGCGACTGGTTCATCGAGCGAATCGGCGATCAGCGATCGCGAGAGGCCAAGGAGATTGAGCGGGCGAGCAAGAAACGGTGACCAGCCATGATGAACAACATGGGGCTCGGGTTCGTCTTCACGGCGCACGACCTTGCGTCGGCGAAGATGATGTCGCTCGAGCGCCACTTCATGAGCTTGGATCGGAAGGTCGGCCTGGGGACCGACAGCATCACCTCCGCGTTCGGCCAGCTCGGTATCGGGCTCGGTGTGATGACCGCTGGCGCAGCGATGGTCGGCGGTGCCTTTGCGCTCGCGGACAAGGCTGGGCAATTCGAGCAGGCGATTGCAGCGGTCGCGGCCGTATCGGGCGCCACCAAGGATGAGCTGGCCCTGCTCAAGGACGCCGCCATCGATGCCGGGATCGCGACGCAGTTCTCCCCAACCGAGGCTACCGTCGGGCTGAAGGAGCTCGCCCAGGCGGGCTTCAACGCTCAGGACTCGATGAAGCTGCTCATCCCCGTGCTGGACCTGGCAGGCGGCTCCCTCGGAGAGCTGAGCCCGGCCCAGGCTGCAGGGCTCGCGTCGCAAGCGCTCAAGGCCTTCGGGCTGTCCGCCGACGATGCGGGCATGGCGGTCGATCGCATGCTCCAGGCCGTGAACGTGTTCGCGCTCAATGCTTCCGAGCTTCCCTTGGCACTGGGTATCTCGTCGCGCGGCGCCCAGGCGCTGCACCAATCCATGTCCGAGACGTTGATCTCGCTCGGCCTCGTGAAGAACATCATCCCCACGGTGGAGCGAGCTTCCACCGGCCTAGCTGTCGCCATGGAGCGCCTCGCCGACCCGAAGACGCAGACCGCGCTCAAGGGGATCGGCGTCGCGGTGACCGACAACAAGGGGCAGTTCCGTAGCTTCCTCGACGTCCTCGGCGACATGGCGCCCGAGCTCGACAAGATGACCGACGCCAAGCGATCGGCGTTCCTGCTGGACACGTTCGGCGCCCACGCGCTCGGCAGCGTCCAGGCGATCCTCACGCAGGTCACGAACGGCATCAAGACGAACACCGGCGTAACGCTGAAGGGCTCTGACGCGATTGCCTACTTGCGGCAGCAGTTCGAGAACGCGGGAGGGACTGCAGCTGCGTTCCGCGACAAGATGCTCGACACGTTTGCCGGGCAAAAACAGCTCCTTCGCGGGTCGCTGGAAACCCTCGCGATCGTCGTCGGCGAGCCCTTCGCGCAGGTGTTCAAGCCGATCATTTCAGTCGTGATCGACGCCCTCAACGGGTTCCTCAAGTTCGTCCGCGCGATGCCCGGGCCGGTGAAGAAGGGCTTCGCCGCGCTCTTCGTCGGCGCCGGCGCGATCCTCACGGTGGTCGGGGCAGCGATCGCCGCGAAAGCCGGCATCGCCCTGCTCGTGATCGGACTCAAGGCGGCGGGTGTCACCATCAGCGGGATTCTGATGGTGATGCTGCCAGCCATCGCTATCGTCGCCGCGATCGGTCTCGCGGTGGCTGGGCTCTACATCGCATTCCAGAAGAATATCGGTGGCATCGCCGACTTCGCTCAGCGAATGTGGGGGCAGGTTTCGCTATTCTTCGAGGCCCTCAAGCAGCTCATCGAGCAGGGCGGCTTCTCAGGCGCAGTGCGCGAGGAGCTCAACAAGGCAGAGAACGCCGGGCTGAAGGACTTCCTGATCAACCTGTTCCTATGGGGCAATCGAATCAGCAACTTCCTGTCCGGGATTGCGACGGGCTTCTCGGCAGGTGTCGAGGCGGCCAGGCCAACGATCGAGCGCTTCATCGCTGCAATCGAGCAACTCGGCGTCTCGCTCGGGTTCCTGAGCGCGCGCGACGACGCGACGACCGCAGGCGACAAGTTCCGAGCGTTCGGAGTCGCGGGCGAAGCCGCGGGTCGGAACCTCGCGGTTGTCTTCGACCTGCTCATCCAGGTTCTCACGGGCGTCGTGCAGGTTGCCACGGGCGTCGCGAGCGCTTGGGACATGGTGGGCCCTGCGGCCGACCTGGTCTCGAACGCGGCGTCCCAGCTTGGTACGAAGCTCACGGAGTCGATCAACGCCCTGTCAGGGAACGCCAACGCGACCCGCGAAAACGGAAGCGCATGGACGTCGCTCGGGACCGCGATCGCGTTCGCCGTGGCGGTGATCGTTGGGGTAATCGCGCTCTTCGTCGCAATCATCTCGTCGGCGGTGTCGATCGTCAGCGGCGTCATCGGAGCAGTCATGGCGATCTTCTCAGGCCTGGCCGACGTCGTGACCGGCGTGGTGTTCATCATCGGCGGCATCTTCAGCGGGTCCTGGACGGATATCTGGACCGGCATGAAGCTCATCGCGTTCGGCGTCATCGACGCGGTGATCGGCGCCGTGCTCGAGCTCGCCGGGGCGATCGGCGGCGTGATCGATTCCATCGCTGGGATGTTCGGCGCGTCGACTGGCATCCAGTCCGCTGTGCGGGATTTCAAGGGCTACACGCACCGCGAGATGGCCAAAGACTTCGGCGTCGAGTCGCTCAGCTTCACCCCCGTGAAGCCGAACACGGCGCAACCCGCTCCTGCCTCGCCCCCGCCCGCGACCACGCCCCTTCCTGCTGCCGTGCCGCTGCAGGCATCCGTGCAGCCGAATGCATTCTCACTGCCGGTCACGCAGAACATCCCGCCTCCGCAGCCTGTGGTCGTGAACGTGCAGATCGACGGGCAGACGGTCGCGCGCGCCGTCCACAAGGCCGGCTCCGACACCGCCAACCGCAGCTTCTCGCCCGTGCCGGCGTACTGAGGCCGAGATGGGAATCGAGTACGCCGGAACCCGCCCGACTCGCTGCTCGCTCGTCAACGTGGAGAGCGCTGAGACGATCACGTGCCTTTTCAACCCGACGCAGCTCTCGGAGAAGGTCCAGATCAACTGGAACCGCGTCACGGTGCCCGGGCTGTCGCACCAGTTGCTGCAGTTCCAATCGACGGGGAATCGGCAGCTCCCCGGCGTGGAGTTCTACCTGGACCGCTTCTTCTCCTCGGAGCAGATCGCCACGCCCGACATCCTCGAGTTCCGCGCCTTCCTGCGTGCGTTGACGGTGCCCCCCAAGGGAACGGAGGGCGTGCCTGCGACCGCGCCGCCGCGCACGTTGTTCATCTGGCCGAACGTGCTCACCATCGAAACCGTGCTGACCGACCTCGAATTCCAGTACAAGCAGTTCGCCGCTGACGGGAAGGTGCAGGTGTACACGGCGACGGTCACGTTCGAAGAAATCCTCGACGTGCGGGTGACCTCCGAAGAGAGGAGGCAAGCGGTCTGATGCCCCCGCAGACCGGTTCCAGGCTCGGTTTCTGCCTCGGTGTGCTCGATGACGAGGGGCGCCGATTCCTCACGGAGCGCGAGCCCTACCGCTACCGCGTGTTCACCGACAACCGCATCCACCGCGTGGTCGGCGGCGAGACGCTGTTCGACCTGGCCGGCCGGTACTTCGCGCCGCTGCCGCGCGCGTGCGGCTTCTGGTGGGCGATCGCCGACTTCCAACCCGACCCGATCCTCGACCCGACGCTGGCGCTCGAGGAGGGCACCACGCTGGTGATCCCATCGACGCGCGTTCTGACCGACGTGATCCTGGCGGAGGCGAGACGCCGGGAAGGGTAACCGCGTTGTCCCGGGTGAGTGCGCGGAGGGCTCTGCTTGACGGCGAGCCTCCCAATGCCCACCGATCGCTCCGCTCCCGGCGTCCGCCTCACGCTCTTCCAGGACGAGAAGGCCACCACAGGTGAGCCCCTCGACCTGGGCGGGCGCCTGCTCTCGATGACGTTCGAGGATTGCGACGACAAGGCCGACAAGCTCTCGCTTCAGCTCGACAACTTCGACCTCGCCCTGTTCGACCGAGAGGAGCTCATGGGCGGCGCCGTCGTCGAGGTGTCGTGGGGCTACCCAGGCAACATGTCGCCGCCGAGGCGAGTGGTCATCAAATCGATGAAGGGCTTCCAGCAGATCACCCTCGAGGGGCAGGCCCTCTCGACGCTGATGAACCAGCACGCCAAGACCAGGCGCTGGGAAGGAAAGACCCGCTCAAACGTCGTGCGGGAGGTCGCGAAGGACGCCGGGTATGAGGGGGCGTTCGCCGACATCGAGGACACTGCCGAGACAATCGGTGTCATCAACCAGGCCGCCGAAACCGATGCGCGGTTTCTCACGCGTTTGGCCGCCAAGGAGGGATTCCAGTTCTTCGTCGATGGCACCGGGCTTCACTTCCACAAGCGCCGACAGGACACGCCGCCCACCCACGTCTTCACCTGGTACGCCGACCCAGAGCGTGGGGAGGTGATCTCGGTCAACACCGATTCCGACCTGGCGAAGCGTGCGGGGAACGTTACCGTGAAGGGGCGCGACCCGAAGGCGAAGACGACGCACGAAGTGTCGTCGAGCGCTGACACGGCGAAGAGGTCCACGCTCGCCGACACGATCGAGGTCGTCAACCCGACCAACGGCACGACCACGGTGCTCAAGCGCAACGCTACCGCGAACGTGGCGCCTTCCTCGGCTACCACGAAGAACGCGGCGCAGCGGGAAGCCGATTCGCGGTTCGTGAAAGCCGAACGCGAGACGGTCAAGCTCACCATGCAGGTGGTCGGCGATCCGACAATCGCAGCGAAGACCGTCATCGAAGTTCGAGGCATCTCGCCGCTGTTGTCGGGGAAGTACTACGTGACCGAGGCGAAGCACTCCGTGTCGTCGTCGGGATACACCGTGGATCTCAAGCTCAAGCGCGACGGCAAAGGAAAGCCCGGGCAGGGCGGGGGAGCGGGAGCGCAGCGCACCAAGCCGCAGACCGGCGACCACAACGCCTCCGCGCCGCAGGTGCCGGGCAAGCGCAAGGAAGTGGAACGGGTCAATCCGGAGACCGGCGACACGTACGTGGAATACCGCGATGACACCGGCCGCTCGAACGACCCCGAAGCGCGCCCGCGCAGTGGAGGGCAATAATCGTGTATCCGCAGTTTGACGACGACCTTGGCCAGCACGACACCCGCCTGCTCGGGATGTACGTGGGATACGTGGTCGACCGAAAGGATCCGGAGGGGCTCGGCCGCGTTTGCGTGTGCGTCCCCGGGCTGATCGAGCCGAGCAGCGGCTGGGCGTGGCCGCTCGGCACGGTGGGAGGAGGTTCGAAAGACCGCGGCTTCTTCGCAGTCCCTGAAGAGAACGCCGAGGTCGCGCTGTTCTTCAATCAGGGGGACATCGACCAGCCGTACTACCTCGCCGCGCACTGGGGGAAGCCCGATGGGCAGTCCGAAGTCCCGGAGGAGGCGCAGAAGGATCCGCCCGACAATCGCGTGCTCGCCACCGAGACGTTCCGAGTCGAGCTCAACGAAACCAAGGGCTCGCGGAAGCTCAAACTGACCAACAAGAAGACCGGCGACTACCTCGAATTCGACGCTGAGGCGAACACGGTCACGCTGCAGGCCACGACGTCGATCACCATTCGCGCGGCCGGCGGCATCTCGCTCGAGGCCTGCCAGGTGAACATCGCAGGGCGGGTGGTCCGCCCCGTCGCGGAGGCTATCTGATGGCGTTCGACATCTGCTTGGAATTGCCCGAATTCCCTGACCCGTTCGACTTCGTGATGCCGGGTCCAATCGAGATCTCGGACGTCAATCTGATGAAGATCATCCAGCCGGCGCTCACGCCGCTGGTGCCCTTCTTCGACATGATCGACATGATCGTGGCCATCTACAATTGCGTCAAAGCAATCCCCGACGCGCTCGGCCCGCCGCCCGATCCCAGCATCCTGACCGCGTGCTTGCCCGACCTGGCGAAGGCGCTGAATAAGCTGCTGAACATGCTGCCCTGGGTTGTGCTGCCCAGGATGATCCGCCGCCTGCTCACGCTCGCGATCGAAACGCTGCGCACGGTCCGAAGCCAGCTGATGTACCTCCAGGCGCAGATCCTTCAGATCTTGGGCACGATCGACCGCGCGAAGAACCTCGGCGACGCAGGCCTGATGGCGATCTGCCAGTGCGCGCAGGCGAACGTCGCGACCGAGGCCGCGAACGTCGGCAAGAGCCTTGCCGCGCTTGGCAAGCTGCTCGGCATCATCAACATCTTCATGGGCTTGATCGGCGGCCCGCAGGTGCCGGACCTCAAGAACCTCGCAGGGCGCCCGCTCGACAAGGCGATCCCGCCCTTCGACGCGCTCATCAAAGCGCTCGAAGCAGTGCGCACGGCAGTGCCTGGACCAATGAAATGAGCGGCGTGCTCACCCCGTTCCGGCGCGATCGCAAGCGGGACTTCGCGTCCGGCGACGGAGAGGAGCTGCTCGCCTCCAAGGTGGAGGAGCTCCTCGCCACCGAGGGAGCCACGGCACGATCGTCGGGGGAGCTGCCCTGGCGCACCGCCTTCGGGACGCCGCTCCAGCTTCTGCGACACCAGAACAACGACGCAATCCTCGCGGAGCTTGCCCGCGTGTACGTTCGAGACGCGCTGCGCAAGTGGCTGCCCGAGGCGGAGGTTGTCGAGGTGTCCGTTTCCAGGGACGGTCCCACACTCGCGTTACTCGTCCGCTTCCGGCAGGGCAAGCAGTCGGCAACCCGAACACTCACGGTTGGTTTCGGGCAGCGCTAGCCGCGCGAAACGAGCTCACGCCACATGTCGCGCGTCCGCGGCTCGCGGTCGATGCACGCCCGCACGAGGTCGAACATGCACGGATGGAGGAACAACGGATAGAGCCGCAGCCACCCGTTCGGCTCAAGCTCCTTTGCCAAGACCTCGGGCCACGTGAAAGGGCCGTGACCTCGAACGAGCTCCGGAGGTTCTCCCTCCTCGTCGAACATCGTCGGCCCGCCCGTTTCGTAGAAGAAGCGAATGGGCATGCCTCCTTCGATGTCAGCAAGCAGCTCGAACGCGCCGCCCTCGTAGCCGATCTCGAGCACTCTCGTTTTCCCTTGGAGGCTCATGGTCGGGCCAGCTTGCCCGACTTCAATGCGGTCGTCGAGAGTCCCCACGTCGCACCGTTGGGGCTCTGCATCCCGGAGCCCCCGTGCCGAACAGCTTCCAGACGAGACTCCCTGCGCTCGATGGCATCCGCGCCGTCGCGATCTCGCTCGTCCTGTGGCAGCACGCCGGCATCCTATTTCGTGCGTCGGGCATCGACTCCTCGTCTGCCTTCTGGCGTGCGTCGCAAGCGGGGTGGTGGGGAGTCGACCTCTTCTTCGTGTTGAGCGGGTTTCTCATCACACGAATCCTCCTCAAGGGCTCGCCGCTGCTCGCGTTCTGGCGTCGTCGCGCCGCGCGAACGCTTCCCCTGCTGTACGTGTACTTGGCGGTGGCAGCCGCGTACGGACTCGGCGGCGCGTTCGCTGTGGATCAGCAGCCGTGGCTCAACTACCTCACACACACGGCGAACCTGCACGTCGCCGGCAATGGCTACGGACTTCCGGTATTCGGCATCCTGTGGAGCCTCGCCGTCGAAGAGCAGTTCTATCTCGCGTGGCCCTTCGTCACTCGGTGGGCGCGCTGCGGAATTGCATGGGTGTGCGGAGCGCTGATCCTGCTGGCGCCGCTTACTCGATGGGTCGTGTACAACCAGTCCGATCGATACGCCGCCTTTCATGTCCTTCCATTCTGCCGGGCGGACGTGCTCGCAATGGGATGCTTGCTCGCAGTGCTCTTTGCGAATCCGACGCGCTGGAGCATCGTGGTGCGCTTCGCGCGCGCCGCGCTTGTTCCGGCGCTCGCCGTGCTCGGCGCCGTGACGTACGCGGCGTTGGGTCCCTGGCCGATCGCGCGCTTCGAGTTGCTCTGGGTGGTCGTTGGCTATTCGCTGGTTGGATTGTCCTGCTCGGTCATCGTCGCGGTGGCCGCCGCCTCAGGGACGGCCTCGTTGATTCTGCTCGGCAATCCGCTTGCTCGCTTCGTGGGACGGATCTCGTATGGGATGTACCTTTGGCACAGCCTGCTCGCGCTCGTCATCGCGGGGCTTCCGATTCGATGCGGCGCCAGTCCCCGCATCGCGCTGTGGGTAGCGGTCGTACTCGCGACTTCGGCGCTCTCGTTCTACGGCATCGAGCGGCCGTGGCTGAGACAGAAGCTGGAGCTTCGGTAGGTTGTCCCGGCCGGACCCGCGGCGTCCTCTGCCTCCCCGGAGGCCCCTGCCGTGCCCTTGCTCCCGCCCAGCGTCGACTACACCGACAAGGACTTCGACGCCCTGCGTGAGCGGCTCATTGCGCTGCTGCAGTCCGTGTTCCCCGAGTGGAGCGACTTCGCGGTTGCCGGCTTCGGCAACATCCTGCTCGAAATGTACGCTTTCGTGGGCGACGTGATCACGTACTACCTCGACGCCCAGGCCCGCGAGTCGCGCCTGGCAACCGCGACGCAACGCAAGAACGTGATCGCCCTGGCGCGCATGCTTGGCTTCAGGCTGCAGGGAGCGCGCGCCGCCAAGGCCACGGTCCAGTTCTCGCTGCAAGCGCCGCCGTCGGCCAACGTGGCGCTACAGGCGGGGACCGTCGTGCGGACCCAGGAAGTCACCGAGCCGGTGCGCTTCCAACTCCTGGCGCCCCTGGTGATCGCGGCCGGAACGTCGCCGCCCGTCGCCTCGGCGATCGTCGAACACTCCGAGGCCCACACGCAGCTCTTCGACTCTCGCGGCCTGGCCGGGCTCGACCTGCTGCTCGACCGCACGCCCTACCTCGACGGCTCCGCATCGATCTCGGCATCGAATGGCGCATACGCCGAGGCTGACAGCCTGCTCGGCTCAGGACCGAACGACCGGCATTTCCTCGTGCTCGTCGATCAAAACGACCGGGCGATGATCCGCTTCGGCAACGGCGTGAATGGCGCCCCGCCGTCGGGCACGATCTCGGTCACCTACAAGACCGGGGGCGGCGCAGCGGGCAACGTCGACGCCGGGCGGCTCGTCGTCGTGGAGGGCAGCTTCGCCGATGCGCACGGCCGACCGGTCCGGCTCATGGTCAGCAATCCGGCGCCGGCGCAGGGAGGCTCCGACCGCCAGAGCATCGCGTCGGCGAAGCTCCTCGCGCCCGAAAGCCTGCGCGCCCTCACGCGGACGGTGTCGCGCGAGGACTTCGAGATCAACGCCCGCCGCGTTCCTGGCGTGTCGCGCGCCCTCATGCTTACCTCGAACGAGGACACGACGATCCAGGAGAACTGCGGCGTTCTGTTCGTGATTCCGAAGGGCGGCGGGCTCCCCACGCCAGCCCTGAAGAACCTCGTGCTGAAGCAGGTGACCGAGGTCTACCCCTGTACGCTCACGTTCCAGGTCAGCGTGCAGGATCCCGTCTACCGCACCGTCGATGTTGAAGCGCGCGTGTTCCTGCGCCAGGGGGCTTCTCCCGGCGATACGCGAGACCGCATCCGAAAGCGCCTCGCGGAGATGTTCCGCATCGAGCTTTCCGATGGGACTCCCAACCCCGACATCGACTTCGGCTTCAACGTCCGCGACGCCGAGGGGAATCCCGCGGGCGAGATCGCCTGGTCCGACGTGTTCAATGTGGTCCGTGACACGGATGGCGTTCGCAAGCTCGGTGACGGCCCCTTCGACCTGAAGCTGAACGGGCTCCCCAGCGACGTAAAGCTCGGGCTCAAGGAGTTCCCCGTGCTGCGGATGATCACGCTGTTCGACGGCGACACGGGGGTCATTCTCTGATGTTGCTCAATCCGGCCTTCCGCGACGCAGGAGCGCTCCCTGGCGAGGCGGCGCACTGGACGCTACGCACGCTTTGTCAGGGGCAGCGCGTTGCGGGCTTTGGCCCAACGTCCGAGCTCGCCGCGGAGGACTTCGAGAGGTGGGCCGCGTTCACGGGCGCCTTCGAGCCGGGCACGCTCACGATGGCATTGTTCGATCCGCTCGCGGAGGGGCTCGAGGACTTCGAGGAGGCCTGGAACCTCGGGCCGTTCCTCACCGATCTCACCGGTGGGAACGAGGACCCGGCGCTTTTCGCGGGCGCGGCCTTCGAGGACATGGAGGCAGGATGGCTGGCCGCAGCATTCATGAGCGCGTGGTCCCAGGTCACAGCGGCGCTCGGCATGTTCGGGACGCAGCCGCTGGAGCGATTCGAGGACTGGTACCCGTATCCCGTGCCCACCTGGTCTGCGGCCGGATTCGATGGACTCCCCAAGAGCTTCGACGACTTCGCCGGCACTTGGCCCGCGATGCACACGCTTTGACGGAGGAATGATGGGAAGCGCTGACTGGACCTTCCTCAACGATGGACTCGACATCGCGACCGTGGACCGGGGCGTGACCGCCGGCATTCCGCGCCCGCCCGGGGGAGGCACCTTCCTCTACGGATTCAACTCCCTCGCAGCCACACATGGCGCGGTCGCGCTCTTCGCGAGCCTCACCAACTTCGCTCCGATGGCGAAGGGAGGGACGATTCGAGGTTGCCTGCAGCGCGGCCCGGGCGGCGGTCCGACCGGCTTCTCTCCCTTTCTGTTCCTTTGCGGGCAGGGGACGTCGGTGAACGACAATGCCTACCTGCTCGGACTCTCCGATGATGACCCGCACCGCATCGTGCTCCGGAAGGGGAGCATCGTCGCGGGCATCCCGGATTCAGAAGGCCCGGGCGTGCTGCTGCGATCGAGCGAGAGCTTCGCGCAGGGCACCTGGCTTCACCTCCGCCTTGATGCTGTGGTGAACACCAACGGCGACGTGGTGCTCACGGTGTACCGCAACGACCTCGCGGCCCACCCGCTCGGGGCGCCGGCGGACTGGCAGGCAGTGGCTGGGATGCCGGTGTTCATAGACGATCAGCTCGGCATCAACAGCGGCTCGCAACCGCTCACCTCCGGTCGCGCCGGGTTCGGCTTCAGTGCCGCCGACGTTACGCGCCGCGGATTCGTCGATCACATCGAGCTGTACCGGCAGCTGTAGCCATGGAGCTCGACGCTTTCCGCAGCCGGCTGGGCGAAGGCCAGGGGCGAATCGAGACGTCGACAGGGGAGGCGAGCTTCGTGCTCGGCGAACTCGAGCCCGGCCGGTTGTTCGACTTGCAGCTGGGGGACTACGCGGAGGTCGCCCAGACGACGGACCTGACCGGCGTCACCCTCGTGCGCGCGCGTTGCACGCTCGTGGTTCCTGCGGGGCTTCCCACGAGCCTCGCGTGGGAAGCTTCCATCCTCATCGACGGCTTGAAGGTGGCTTCGACAACCTGCGGAGCTGGCCGTGCTCGTGAATTGACGGACCTGGCAGCGAACGTCTCGAAGCTGGCCGGCGACCACGAGGTCGCGATCCGTCTCACGCTGGTGGTGGCATGATGGGCGCGATCGAGCTTCCCGCCCTCGTCGTGCGCGCCGTTGCCGCCACAGTGGAAGCGCAGCGCCCGTTGCTCATCAACCGGAATCCCGCGCCGGATGAGGCGGGTGTTCCCATCTGCTCGACCGTCGACCTCGAGCTGGTCGATTCGGGTGCGGCCGGCATCGATGCAGCGGCTACGCGTGTCTGGATCGACGGCACGCTTGCGTTCGACGGCGTGCTCCAGCCCCCATTTGCCGGTCCGCGTGCGTCCGTCGCGCAGGGACCGGACTTCCTGCGCGTCGTGCTCGACCCCGCCGTTCCTTTCGCCACCCAGGCAACAGTGTCGGTGCGCGTCGTGTCGAACCTGGTGGGAGGCGGATTCCCGGTCGACCAGGCATGGTCGTTCCAGGTCGAGGACCGCACGGCGCCCAAGCTGGTCGCCGCGATCGCGATGGCGCCGCGGGTGGTCCGCCTTGCGTTCGATGAGCCTGTCATCGTGTCCGAGCCGACCGGGTTCGCCTTCGCGGCGCTCGGCGCTCCGGCGGTTCCCGTTTCGCCAACGGCAGCGGCCGCGCTCGACACCCTGGTGGATGTGACGCTCTCCACCGAGATGACCCCGGATGTCGCGTACCGCGTGGTCGTCACCGGCGTCGAGGACCGCAATGGCAACCCCGTGCTGGCGCCGTTCGATGCGGCCACATTCCAGGGCTTCCGCCCGCCTCGACACCCACGCCGACGGTTCGATCTCTGGTCGATGCTGCCCAAGCATAACCGGCGCAGCGACACCACTGGCGACCTGGCGCGCTTCATCGCCTGCATCCAAGAGGTCGTCGATCTGCTCCTCGCAGAAGTAGATCGCTTCCCGGACCTCTGGGACATCGAGCGCGCGGCGTCACCGTTCCTCGACCTGATCCTCCGCGACCTGGGCAACCCGTTCCCGTTCGACCTCGACGAGCTGAGCAAACGAAGGCTCGCCACGGTCCTCGTCGAGATGTACCGGCAGAAGGGCACGGCGATCGGCATCCGCAACGCCGTACGTTTCTTCCTCGGCATCCAGATCGAGGCGATCGCCGGCCTCGCTTCAACGGCTCTCGTGCTGGGGGAGTCGGAGCTCGGCGTGGACTGGGAGCTCGGCCCTTCGGACCGGTTCGCGCGCTACGCCTTCGACGTGAAGGTCGGGCGCGTGCTCATGCCGACGGAGCGCAAGCACCTGCGCGCGATCGTGAACTACATGAAGCCGGCCCATACGCACTTCGTGAACCTCATCGAGCCGCTGCCGCCGATCGTGCCGGATCACTGGGAGTTGGGTGCCAGCGAGGTGGGTGAAACGACCTTCCTGCATTGAAACCCGAGATCGAGTAGCGTGCCCGCATGGCAAACGAGGACGTGGGCACGCCGTACACCAGGGGCTCGTCATTCCGCGCTCGTGCCGAAGCTCGCCAGCGCACCTACCGCGCCCAGACCCTGAACGCGGGCTGGAAGGGCTACGGGCACCTCCTCGATGACGATGCGCTGGAAGCGCGGCGGAACTTCATCACGATGGAAGCCTGGCAAGCAGCGAGGGATCGCCAGGCTGCGGGGAAGGGTGTTGCCGACCGCACGTTTCGCAACATGCTCTCGAGCCAGGCGATGTGTTTCAACATCTTCGCGACACTTCAGGCTGACGTTCAGCTGGCGTCGCGTGTCCTTGGGAAGCTCGTGGCCGGCATGCACGCCGTTCGGACGATTACCTTCGAGTACACCCCGGCCAACGAAGTGTTCCGAGACCAGACTGGCCGAGGCGGAGTGGATTGCGATCTGTTGATCGAAGGGGAATGGGACTCGGGGCCTGGCGTCCTGGTTGTGGAAACCAAGTTCGTCGAACCGGAATTCTCGACGTGCGGATTTCGCAAGAAGGACCGTCAAGAGAAGGGAAAGAAGATGTGCCCCGAAGACGTGCAGTTGCGCGGTGATCCCGGCGCATGCCTGTACGAATCAGCCAAGAAGTACTTGTACTGGTCGCGCACGATCGAAGGGGCCACGCTGAGGGAGGATGCTCTTTCAGCGCGGGGCTGTCCCTTTGGAGGCGAGCTCTGGCAGCTCTGGGTGAACCACACGCTTGCCCACGTTGAGGCCAGCAGGATGGGGGCGAAGGTCGCGCGCTATGCGGTTTGCGCCCCGGCCTCCAACAACGAGCTGCTTCAAGGCGGGGAAGTGCTGTCCCGCTTCCGTGCACTTGTGAAGGATCCGTCGACCGTGCTGTTCATCGATGTCGATAGCGTGATCGACGAGATCCTGTCCGCATCGGCTGGCAGCGCGGCGCTGGCTGACTGGGCTCGCGGGCTGCAAGCTCGCTACCACCGGATCTAGGTTGTCCCGCGCTAGCCCGTGGCGGGCTCTGCCTCCCCGAAGGCCTCGGGCATGGCAGACCGTCTCGACTACTACTTCCGGCAGAAGGTGACCGAGGCCGAGCTCGACCTGGGCTTCGAGCTGCTCGAGAAGGCCGATCACAACCTCGCTGCTGACATTGGGGTCTACGGTGTGGTCAGCGGAGCCGTCCCCACGCAGCACGCGCCGATCGCGGACCTCACCATCGACCTCTCGGCGCCCGGTCGCGCCTACGACCGGCTCGGGCAGCGCGTGTTCTTCGGCACCGGGCAGACGGTGAACCTGGCCGTCGACTCGACCGGCATCCCGACCGAGGTCTCGAACTCCACGCAGGAACGCTGGCTTGGCGTGTTCCTGCGCTTCAAGCGGCTGCTCTCAGACCCGCGCACGGATGGCAACTCGCAACAGGTGCTCTTCCGGCGCGATGAGTCGTTCGAGCTCGTGGTGCGCCAGGGGCCGCAAGCCGCGATCGGCGCAGCGCCGAAGGTTCCACTCGTCGATGACGAGCTTCTGGTCTGCGACGTGCGCCGCCGCGCCGGGCAGCTCCAGATCCTGAACGCCGACATCAACGTGGCCCGGCGCCAGGCCTTCGTGTTCGCGCACGGCGACGCTGTGCAGGTTCTGTCCGGGCTCTGGACGGCGATCAGCGCCGCCTCGAACACCGTCCAGGCGGCTCTCGACTCCGTCGACCAACTTCTCGCCGGACACTTCGGGGCGACCTCCCATCGGCACAAGGCGCAGGACGTCGACTACACGCCCCATGGCTTCGTCGCCGCCACCAACGTGAAGGGCGCGATCGACGAGCTCGTGGACGACCTGTCGTCGACCACGCAGGGCAACCCGGGCGCAGCGCGCGTCGGCGCCGATGCGGTCGCTGGCACGCCCCACGCCCTTCCCCTCGGCTCGGTCGACGGCCAGCTCTCCCAGACTCTGGCGTGGCTCAACGCTCACGAGGGAGCGGCCGCCAACGCCCACGCGGCCTCGGCCATCTCGGCCACACCGCATTCGTTCATCGCGGCGACCAGCGTCCAGGCGCAGTTGCAAGAGATCGCCACGGACCTGCAATCCCAGGCGAACCCCGCGAGCGGCGCGAGCGTTGTCGGTAACGATGCCCTCGCCGGCTCTCCGTACGCTCTGACGGCCGGTTCAGTGCGAGACCAGATCCGGGCAGACGCGCAGCACCTCAACACGCATGCAGGCTCGGGGGACCATGACGCGCGCTACCTGCGCGAGGTGATCCGCCTCTCGGACAAGCTCGCTGCCGGCGAATCGAAGAAGTACGGCACCATCGACGACTACCCGCATGTGGCGGTGCTCGCGTACAACTACGTAGCCTCGAACGGTTGGCCCGAAGCCACGAGCTACCTGCAAGGAGCGCTGTCCTCGCAGCTCCGCTGCTGGATCACGAAGGTCAACCAGTCCGGCAACAACTACGACTGCGAAGTCTGGGTTCAGAACCAGTCGTCGTATCAATTGTTCGTAACGGTGGGGGCATACCGTGTTGCATAGGAGGGCCGCATGAGCCGAAGCTCGCGCGAAGCGCTGAGCAGTCGAGTCGCCGCCGTGGGCACGCCCGCGGCAAAGGCCCTGGCTGCATTTGTCGCCAAGAAGGCGGCGAACGGTGCTGTCGCGTGCTGGGGCGCGATCGCGGACGAAGTGAAAAAGAGCCTAAACGACGACGCCTCAATCGAGGCGCTGTGGAAGACGATGGTCACCGACGGGGACCCGCGTCCCCAACTCGTACTGCTGAGCATCTTGAAGGACCGACCGAAGCTGGTGGCGATGGCCCAGGCCGACCAGGCGAGCGTGGGACCGGTCGTTCGCCAGGCGCTGCAAGCCATTGGCGACCCGAACGACGCCGAAGCGAATCGCGGGTTTCAAGCCCGCATCAACGAGCTCCTCGCGGTCAAGTACTTCGTACCGGACAGCGTGGAGCCCAAGAAGGAATCGCAACGAAGGAGCAAGTAGCATGGAGACGTACGCCGCAATCGCAGACTTCCTCAAGGCGACCGGGCCCTATGGCATTGTCGCCATTCTCGGCTGGGCGTTCTGGCGCGTCAGCGAGAAGAAGGACCAGGAGGTCAAGGACCTCTACGAGAAGGTCGCGCAGATCTCCGAGGCGCAGACCTCGGCGATCACCAAGGTCGAGGCGGCGCTGCTCGCGCTGCGCGAGGCCATCGACGAGCTCCGCGGTCGCAACATCACCAACCGCACGTCGCTCTGAGACGCCGTCGTGGACGCCCCCGATCTCCCCACCGGCCCCTTCGTCACCGAGGACGAGCTGCGCGATGCTGCCCTCGCCATTGCTCGATACGCGTGCAACGGCGCTGAGGGCCGCGTGCTCGGCGACCCCGTGTTCGAGGAGGTCACCGAGAAGCGCAATCACTGGCCGAAATACTCTGCTTGCGGGGACCTCCCGCAATTCATGCTGATGAAGCTCGGGCTCCGCGACGAGCGCATCCTGAACCGCAGCGACGACGGCGGCACACAGCCCTGGAGCATCGGCCAGAACCTCTCCAAGCTCGTCTTCCGCACAGGGAAGGCCTTCATCTGGACGTCGATCACCAAGCGCCCCAAGCCAGGCGACGTCCTCTACGTGGCAATGCCCGAGCACGTGTGCGTACTGGAGAAGCTCGACGAGAAGGCCGGGAGGATCGCGACGTTCGACTACGGGCTGTTCGATGCCAAGAAGGGCAAGCCCGCGGGGCGGCGCTGCGTCTCGCGCTTTCGCGTGCAGGGAAAGCAGCTGCTGGTTGGCAATCGAATCCTGCGCGGCTGGCTCGACATCGCTCGAATCCCCGGACTTCTGGCGCCTTCCTGATTCCCCTCCAGAATCTGCTCTACCGGCCTTGATATGCCGCGAAACCGGAGCCTGTATGTCGCTCGCGGGGCACGCGAATCACCCCAGAAGGAGCAAAAAATGAAGGTTGCAGAGCTGATCGAGATCCTCGAGGAAATGGACCCGGAAGCGGAAGTGCTGATTGGCTCCCAGGAGAATTGGCCCTTCGAATACGACGTCGCGGGTGTGGTCACCCGCGAGGAGGTGGTGGAGGACGCAGACGACGAAGACGCCCCGGAACGGACCGACGGCACCGCGCTCAATGACGTGTTCATCGTCGAGGGGACGCAGCTCCGCTACGGGTCGAATCGGATGTGGAAAGCCGCTCGCCGGTAGCAGCCTCGACCGTCTCCGCAGCCGGACGCATGCCGCCCGGCTGCGCTCGTTCTGGGGTGCCGACAATCGACCTGCCGATCGCGGAAATGACCTTGCCAGATGCGATGTGCGGAGCCTGTATGTGCGCAGCGAAGCCCGACGAAGCAGGGCGAGAGATGACGCCCCCGGCGCGCAGAGCGGGATGCCGCGCGAGGGAAACGTGTACCCGCAGAAGGAGTCCGACCATGCCGCGACGAACCCAGCCCACCAACGACCTCGAGACCCTCCGCCTCCCCGAGCTCCAGCAGCGATTCCTCGAAGTCGTCGGCGAGGAGACCCGTTGCCCGAACCGCACCTTCCTCATTCGCCGCATCGAGCAGGCGTTGCTTCAGCGAGCCGAGCAGCCGGATGCGCCGGAGCCCCACCAGGAGGCGCCTGCGCCTGCAGAGCCCGAAGAGCAGCCCAGGACCGCAGCACAGAGCGAAGCAGTGGCCACCCAGGAAGAGGGAGACACCAGCGAATCCGCAGCGAACCCCGAAGAAACCGCTGCCCCTCACGAGGAGACGCTCGACGCGGAAGAACACGCCGAGCCCTCACAGCAGAGCGCACAGCCCAAGAAGCGGGCGAGGAAGAACACTTCCGATGCTGCCCCCGCTGCGCGCGCCGAGCGCGGGCGGTTCAAGAGCATGACGGTCGAGGAGCTCCAGGCGATGTACCTGCAGAAGGTCGGCCGCCCCACCGGGTCGACGGACAAGGCGTATCTCATCTGGAAGATCCGCGAAGCAGAGAAGGGGAGGATCCCGATCGGGCCGCGCGAGACCAGGAGCCCGGACCAGCAGGGCGCCACCGACGTTCGCATCCTCCCCCTGCGCCTCGAGGCGAGCGCGGTCGAGCAGATGGACGCCGCGTGGAAGGAGCACGGGATGAAGTCCCGGATGGAGTTCTTCCGGCGCGCTCTTGGCCACTACCTCGAGCACATCGGCGCCCACGACGCGGCCGCCCTTTTCGGCCCGGAGCAAGCCGCCTGATTGCCAATCCTCGAATCCACCAGAGCCTGCCTACATCACCCCTACATGGCAGTCAGCGCAGCATCTCCGCGGAATGTCGCGAGTATCTCAACCACTGGAAAAAGAACATCTTTCTGTCGATTGACGCCTTGCTAATCCCACACACCGGAGCCTGTATGTCCCACGCGACGACAACGCACCCCCTCGGGACAACGGAGAAGGAAAATGCTCAACACGCTGCGCTTCGGGATCGAGATCGAGACGGTGGGCCTGGGACGCGAAGGCCTCGCGAATGCCATCCAGAGCGTGGTTGGCGGAACCAAGATTGCCGACTACCGAAGCTGGAAGGTCGTAGACGCCAAGGGCCGCAGCTGGAGGGTGGTGCCGGATGGTTCGCTGAGCGGCGGAGAGCAGAGCGGGGAGATTGTCAGCCCGGTCCTCGGCTACGACGATATCGATGAGCTGCAGCAGGTGGTTCGGGCGGTGCGCAGCGCCGGTGCACGCTCCGATCAGAGTTGCGGAATCCACGTCCACATCGACGGGAGCCGCTTCGACGCGCGCGGGGTGACGAACCTGGTCAAGATGGTCCACAAGCAGGAGCGCTTGATCGAGCAGGCGCTCGGGATCAGCGAGACCCGCCTCCAGCGCTACTGCCGCCCGGTTGATGCGGAGTTCATCCGCCGCCTCGAGAGCCGCCGCCCTCGCACGATGCAGGAAGTCAGCGACGCCTGGTACGGGCGCCGCAACGCGAACCCCGATCGCTACGATTCGAGCCGCTACCACGGGCTCAACCTCAACAGCCTCTTCTTTCGCGGAACGATCGAGCTGAGGTTCTTCAACGGGACGACGCACGCGGGCGAGATCAAGTCCTACATTCAATTCGCTCTCGCGCTCGCCGCCAAGGCGCTCGGGTCCAAGGCAGCATCGAGCCGCCGCCGCGAATACAACGCAGCGACTTCGAAGTACGACATGAGGGTCTGGCTCCTCGGCCTCGGCATGATTGGCGACGAGTTCAAGACCGCCCGGCTGCACCTGCTCAAGAAGCTCGGCGGCTCCGCCGCTTGGAAGGGCGAGCGCCGCGATCGCGCCCAGGGCGACCAGCCCGCAACCCAGGAGGAACGTGCCGCATAACGCAATAGCCCGGGAGGGCCCGGCCGCGGGCCCCCAAGCCAGGCCGCAACTTCTGCTGATGCCCTGATTCGGGCATCACGCAGAATCCTCGAAGAACTCGCAGGCCCTGATACGTACATCAGGGCGGCGACATTCGGGGAGCGAGAATCCTCGGGGATTATCGAAGGTGATAGTTGGAACACAACCCGCATGTACATCTGGCCATGAAGACGAACAGCGCAATCAGCAAGACGCCCGAAAACGCCAACATCAGCGTATCCCTTGCCCACAGCCGCTACGGGACGCCGCAGCCTCAGGTCGAGATCCGCTACCCGCGCGGGACGCACTACCGAGTTGTCCGCGCCGCCCTCTACGCCCTTGCCGCGAAGCTCGAGACCGCTACGCCGGTCGGGGACAACTGGGTCGTCGAAGTCGACGCTTTCGGTGACGAGATGGGCCGGGTGTACCTCGAGCTGGTCAAGGCCGACGACGCCGAGACCAAGCGCGGGCTCGCCCTGCTCCGAAAGGTGGTGGGCTGACCGGACCCGGGGGCAGGCGCCAATCGCGCGCCTGCCCTCGACTTGTCGCGCGCGAGAAGCGATTCATGATACGCGGGCTGGGTGCCCGCCCACGCGGGAGAAACGAACGTGCTCTACTTTGCCTATGGCTCGAATCTCAACGAAGCGCAGATGCGCGAGCGCTGCCCGAGCGCCGTGCGCGGTCCGCGCGCGCTCCTGCGCGGCTACGCGCTGACGTTCGGCGGGTTCAGCCACCGATGGGGCGGCGCGGTGGCCAGCGTCATCCGCGCGCAGGGAGCCGAAGTGCACGGGCTCCTCTACGCCATCGACGCCGAGGACATCGCGGCGCTCGACCGCTGCGAGGGGCACCCCTTCGCGTACGAGCGCGTGGAGCGCATCGTCCACGACGAGGAGGGCCGCCGCCGGCGCGTGCACCTCTACCTCCAGCCCGAGGAGGGCTTCGAGCCGTGGGAGCCCGCCCCCGACTACTACGCCGTCCTGCGGCGCGCGTACGCCCGCTTGGGCTTCGACCGGCGGCGGCTGGCTGCTGCTGCGCGGGTGGCGGCATGAAGCGCGACGTGAGCCAGCGTGGGGCCACCACGCGCGTGTTCGTCTATGGCACGCTCCTGCGGGGGGAGGGGAACCACGACCTCCTCGCCCGCGCCGAGTACCTTGGCCTTGCGCGCACACCGCCTCGCTTTGCGCTCCATGACCTGGGCGGTTTCCCCGGTCTCGTCGCTGGCGGCGAGCACGCGGTCGAGGGAGAAGTGTACATCGTCGGGCCGGACACCCTGGCCCGCTTGGATCAGCTCGAAGGCCATCCCCGGTTCTACCGGCGCGCTCCGATCGCCCTCGAGGACGGCTCCACCGTCGAAACCTACCTGCTGCCCCGCGACCGCGTCGAAGGACGCCCCGTCATCGCATCGGGCAGCTGGCGCGCGCGCCGGAGAGAGAGGGTCGCATGAACATCGTGATGCGTGATGGCCGCGTCTTCCGCGGCACCGCGGTGCAGATCGTCAAGGCGATGCAGGACATCGCGTTCGGCGTCGAGCAGTTCACGCTCCCCGAGTACATCGACTGGGTGGTGCAAAACGCCGCGAAATTCGAGGAGGTCGAGCTCAAGATCACGGGCGAGACCGACGAGGAGAAGGCGGCGTCGCTGGTGGCGGAGATGATCCGGACGGGGCTCACGCGAAAGATGTGAGCTGTGGACCTGCCGTCGCCGCCGTTTCCAGCTGATGGCCTTGGCGACAACCCATTCTTGCGCTAGAAATCGGGATGGCGGTGGAGTCCGCCACAACCGCCACCTCAGCCGGTGGCCAATGACTCCTGGCAGGCATCGTGGTGCCGCCAGAGTCCAGACCGGCTCTTCGGCACCTCCGAACTCGGAGATGTGCATGAACCAGGGTTGTGGCGAGAGAACGACGGACGAAGCAGCCGCTCTTGAGCGGCTCGGCAAGTGCTGCGCCGAGCTCGGCAACGCCGCGCTTGCGTCCGATGTGGACGAGCTGTCGAAGCGGACATCGGAAGGCCGCTTCTACGTGGCGTGCGTCGGGCAGTTCAAGCGCGGGAAGTCGACGCTCCTCAACGCGCTCGTGGGAACGCGCGTGTTGCCTGAAGGTGTGATCCCGCTCACCTCGGCGGTGACAGTTCTTCGTTTCGGCCGCTCGCTAACCGCGAGGGTCCGACTGCACGGCCAGGACTGGACGCCGATCGATGTCCACGAGCTTCGTGCGTTCGTTACCGAAGAGCAGAACCCGGAGAACCAGAAAGGCGTTGAGGCGGCCGAGATTTTCGTGCCGAACGAGCTTCTCGCCGGTGGCATGTGCCTCGTCGACACCCCGGGTATCGGCTCGTCGTTCACGGGCAACACGAAGGTCACGTGGTCGTTCGTGCCGCATGTCGACGCGGCGCTGGTGGTGCTCGGAGCAGACCCGCCGATCACCGCAGATGAGCTCCAGCTCGTCACCGATCTCGCGAAGCACCTGCACGACTTCGTGTTCGTCATGAACAAGGCGGATCGCCTCTCCGACAATGAAGGCTCTGAGGCGGCGACGTTCATCTCCCGCACGCTCGAGACCCGCCTCGGAAGGCAAACCATCAAGCTCCACCAGGTCAGTGCTGCCCAGCGCTTGGAGGGCCGAGGTCCCCCGAGGGACTGGGAGGAGATGGTCCGCGCGCTTCGCCGCATCGCGGACAAGTCGGGCCGGCAGCTGGTGCAGGCCGCGCTCGTCCGCGGCCGTGACCGCATCGCGTCCGCTCTGCTGCGTGAAATCGAGGTGAATCGCCAGGCTCTGCTGGCACCCGTGGCCGAGTCGGAGGCGCGCGTGCAACGGCTTCGGGAGTCGTTGGCGGGTGCAGAGCAGGCGTTGCGAGACCTTGGTCACCTGCTCAAGGCCGAGCAGGAACGGCTCTACGAGCGCCTCACCGATCAACAGACGCGATTCGTGGAGCGCGCGCTCCCGGCCGCGAAGCAGGACCTGGAACGCATGCTGGCGCAAGCCACGGAGCCCCGCCTGCGGCTTCGACGGCGAGGCTTTGACATGGCGCGCGATATCGCACGTGCCTGGTTGGATCGCTGGCTCGACGAGGAGCAACCTGCTGCAGAACAGCTCTACCGCGACGCCGCGCATCGGTTCGTCGAGCTCGGCAACGAGCTGCTCGGCAGGCTGATGGAGCCTGACATGACCGGTACTGCCGGAGCGACTGCGCTTGATCCGGAAGCTGGGTTCAGGGTGCGAAGCCGGTTGTACTACACCGACTTGATGACCCTGGATCCAGGCCCGGGAAGCTGGATTCCTGATCTGTTTCGCGGTCGCGATGCAACGCTGCGCGCCGTCGCTTCGGACGGAGCGAGCTACATGGACCGTCTCCTGGAGACCAACTCTTCGCGTATCGTAGGGGACTTGAACGAACGCGTGCTCGAGAGCAGGAGGCAGTTGGAGACGCAGATCCGCAAGGCTCTGCGCGCAGCCATGGAAGGCGCCGAGCGCGCGTTGGACAGGGCGCGTGCGACGCAGGCCGCGGGCTCCGAGGCCGTCGCTCTCGAGGTTCAGAGACTCGAGCGTTTGCGTGAAGAGGTGCTTGCTTCCTGCAGCGCGCGGGAGGCTGCATGACCACGAGCCGTCGAGGCGCGCCGCTTTGCGACTCAACGAAGGAAAGGAAGAGACATGGACGTGTCCCATGAAGTTGAACGAATGGTGTGCATCCACCGCGGACCGAACAACGGTCCGGCGCCCATCCCAGAGGAGGGACGCTGGGTGCAGGCCCGCGAGATCAAGGACATCTCCGGGCTGACGCATGGTGTGGGCTGGTGCGCACCCCAGCAGGGTGCTTGCAAGCTAACGCTCAACGTCAAGCAGGGCATCATCGAGGAGGCCCTTGTCGAGACCATCGGCTGCACCGGGATGACCCACTCGGCCGCGATGGCCTCGGAGATCCTTCCGGGAAAGACCATCCTCGAGTGCCTCAACGTCGACCTCGTGTGCGACGCGATCAACACCGCGATGCGCGAGCTCTTCCTGCAGATCGTCTACGGGCGTACGCAGACGGCGTTCTCCGAGAACGGCCTGCCGATCGGCGCGGCCATGGAGGACCTCGGCAAGGGCCTGCGCAGCGTGACTGCGACCATGTATGGCACCACGCAGAAAGGGCCTCGGTACATGGAGATGGCGGAGGGCTACGTCACGCGCCTCGCGCTCGACGACAACGACGAGATCATCGGCTACGAGTTCGTCAAGCTCGGGCCGATGATGGACTTGATCGCTGCGGGCAAGGAGCCTGGCGAAGCACTCAAGAAGTGCACCGGGACCTACGGCCGCTTTGCAGAGGCCGTGCGCACCATCAACCCGAGGAAGGAGTAGCGACGCCATGGCACTCTTTGAAGGCTACGAGCGGCGGATGCCGCAAATCCTCGCGACCCTCAAGCTGTACGGCCTGGATACGATCGAAGCCGCCGACGCGCTTTGCAAGAGCCGCAAGGTCGACGTGCACTCCATCGTGAAGGGCGTGCAGCCCATCTGCTTCGAGAACGCGTGCTGGGCCTACACGCTGGGCGCAGCCATCGCGATCAAGAAGGACCAGAAGCGCGCCGCTGACATCGCGAAGTCCCTCGGCGAAGGGTTGCAGGCGTTCTGCATCCCCGGCTCGGTCGCGGACGATCGCAAGGTCGGGCTCGGTCACGGAAACCTGGCGAGCATGCTCCTGCTCGAGCAAACCCAGTGCTTCGCGTTCCTCGCGGGCCACGAGTCGTTTGCCGCCGCCGAAGGCGCGATCGGCCTTGCGCAGAGCGCGAACCGGGCACGCAAGCAACCCCTGCGCGTGATCCTCAACGGTCTTGGGAAAGACGCCGCGCACATCATCAGCCGCATCAACGGCTTCACGCACGTGCAGACCAGGTTCGACTACCACACCGGCAAGCTCGCCATCGTGTGGGAAAAGGCCTATTCCAAAGGCGATCGCGGCAAGGTCCGCTGCTACGGGGCCGACGACGTACGCGAGGGCGTAGCGATCATGCACGCCGAGGGCGTCGACGTCTCGATCACGGGCAACTCCACGAACCCGACGCGTTTTCAGCACCCGGTCGCCGGCACCTACAAGAAGGAGTGCATCGAGCAGGGCAAGCGCTACTTCTCCGTGGCATCGGGCGGCGGCACGGGCCGAACCCTTCACCCGGACAACATGGGCGCAGGTCCAGCGTCCTACGGGATGACGGACACGATGGGCCGCATGCACTCCGACGCGCAGTTCGCGGGGTCTTCA
>JAJZQG010000134.1 GCA_021847645.1 Myxococcales bacterium | reverse complement strand
AGATGGGAACGGCCGCCGGCGCTCCCCGCACTTCCCGCGCTGCGCACGCGTGCCCGCCCACCTCGCGCCGGCTTGCTCCGCACTTTTCACGCCCTACCCGCGATGGCCGTCGCGTAACTCGCTCGGGTCGTGCCCTGTGCCCGGCTCTGAACTGGCGCGCCAGTCGTACGCGGCCGGGCGTTGTCACGCACGCCGCCTCCCCACACGCTCCCTCAGTCGCTTTCCCGGCCTTCGAGCCTCTGCGCCTCTGCGTTGACCTTTTCCCCGACACGCTCCTAGCCGTCAGCCAAACAGCTACTCAGCGGAGCCTCGAAACTCACCAGCCGTGCTCAGCCCGCCTTGGGGCCGAGCTCGACAACCAGCCTGCGCGCCGTGCGGCATCGCTTCGCCGCGATCTCCACGCCGATGGCGTCGAGCCCGAGTGCGTTCGCCACCGCCAGCACGGTTCCATGCCCGCAGAACGGGTCCACCACCACGCGCGTGGGGGTATGGTCCAGCAGGAACTGGCACGCCACCCGGCAGGCCTCGACCCCCATAGCCTTGCTCCACGTCATGGCGCCCGCGGCATCGAGCACGTCCGGACCCGGGTGCTTCGGTGGTCGAAAGGTCCGGGACACACACAGCATGTGAGAGTAGCTCGCACGTCCCTGCGACACGGTTCCCGGCGGCAGCCTGCAGACGATCTTGTGCCACAGCACGCCAGCGCCCTCGGTCTCCGCGGCGCGCAAGACCAGGTAGGCCTTGTCCACCCACGCACCGCGATATCGAATGTCGCTCTGAAAGAAGATCGCCGCGCCTTCGCGAGGCACCCAACGCATCACGACGCGCGCCGCCTCGACGAACCACGCGCGCCAGGCATCGAAGCCCAGGTTCGGCATCTCCGAGACGTCGGGAAGCGAGGTCACCACACTTGCTTGCAGCGGGGCGGGGTTCTCAGCCATCCAGGCGCGGGCATCCGCGTGGAGCACCAGACGTTCGGGCATGGCGACACTCAAGGGGGGACCTGGCGAGCCTCGCTGCGGCGCGGCTTCTCGCCGTGTCAGGCGAGACGGGTAGCTGCTCAATTCGTCGCGTCGGCTTGCGTCGCTTGGCCGTGATCGATGACCAGGGACCGGACCGACAGGATTCCCAGCAACATGCTGTCATCGAGCTTCAGGTCGCGCTGGCCGTATCCACGGCACAAGCCTCGAGCGGGATAGTCGAACGTCGTGATCCTCCCAAGCTTCTGCATGTCGTCCCGGACACCCGTGCCGCTGTACACCGAGGGAACCCACATGCGGCCCTTGGGGCCGTCCTTGATCTCGACCTGGGCCGGACGCCAGATGACATCCTGAAATCCCTGCGGCTCCTCGAACCGGACGGACTCGAGCTGGGCAAACGGGATCCACGCCCACCTGCCCGGCACCACGACCTCGAGGAACGGACCGCACATGTCGTCGGCGTCGCGGATCGAATGGAACGATAGCCCATCGGCCCAGCCGCCTACCGTTGGAGCGGACTTCCACGCTTGCTGCAGGGCGCTGGCCGCCTGCTCGACTTCGCCCTTGCCGATCTGCGCGGCAGCCCGGGCGAAGGCCGCGGCCCATGCGGGCGGCTTCGCGAGAAACGCCACGTCGCCTTGCCCCTCGTGGCGGAATCGATACCGCGCGCGCTCGGCAGCGAGCAATCCACGAAACAGCTGGAACGGCTGCGCGGCCGCCGGCGCCCTGTCGCCGATCTGGGAGAGCTGCGCTTCGGCTCCGTCGAAGTCCTCGTGCAGCACCAGAAGCTCGAAGAGCACGAACAGCGCCGCGGGATCGGCAGCGCGCTGCGCTGCGTCGGCGCGCGCTGTGTCCAGGGCGCTGGATAGCTCGCCTTTCTTCAACAGCTCTGCCACGGTCGACACGGGCCATTCTCCTCTTGGTCAGGCACCGGTCCGGCCCGGTGCGCGCGCAGCACTTGCGCAGCGCCACCATAGCCGAGCACAAGCCTCGATCAACGAAAAGAACGACAGCGTGGTCGTGCCGCCGCGGCCGCCGTGATGCCGATCGCGCGCAGCCCCGCCTGCTCGCTCTTGCCCCTCGACAGCCGGCTTGCGCTCTGCCACGTTGCCTCCATGCAACGCAGACCCTTCCTCTTCTTCGCAGCCTTGGCCGTGCTGTCCCTGACTTCCGCCTTGCCCGCCTGCAAGTCCAATCCGGTCAAGCCCCCGACCTTGACCGTGGATCGCCTCGAGCCGGTTCTCACCGACAAGAAGGGCTTGGTGGCCCGCGTGCAGGGCTCGGCCCACAATCCCAACTCGATCCCTCTGCCGGTGCGCCGTGTGCAAGCCGAGGTTTCGGTCCACGGCCAGAATGCCGCCGGCGTGCAGACGACCTCCCTGTCCACCCTCGCACCCAATGCCGACACGCCCGTAGCCTTTGACGTCACCGTTCCCTGGTCGCAGGCCACGCTTCTTGCCTCGCGCAGTGGCGGGGTCGACCCGGTGCCCTATACCGTCCGCGGCACGGCCTGGGTGGGAACCGATGCTGCGGAGTTTCCGTTCCCGTTTACCCAATCGGGCACGGTTCGAAAGGTGGATATCATGACCGCTGCCCTCAAGTTCGTTCCGCTGGATTGGGCGGAGATTCGCCGTCAGCTCAACGACCGGAAGCCATAAACTTGCGCGAAGGCTGCCGGTACGGCACCTTCCCGCTTGATGAGACTGCTGCCCTCCCTGCTCTTCGTGCTCGGCCTGCCTTCGGCCCTGGGCGCCTCGGCTTGCGACCAACACGCCGCGGCCAGTTGTGACAGGCCCAAGCCCACCGCGTCCGTGGCCACCGCCGCTGCCTCCTCCGCCGCGCCCGTCACGTCGGCCCCTGCTGCGCAACCCGCCAGGCGCCAGCCCATGAATGTCATCCTGCTCGTGGTCGATGCATGGCGCGACGACATGCCTTGGAACGGCTATCCGCGCGAGATTGCCCCGCACCTGCACAAGGTCTGGGACCAGTCCGTGCGCTGGGAGCGCGGGTACTCGGGCTCGTCGGTCACCTCCAAGTCCGTGCCCGTGCTGCTCTCGGGTCAGTACGCCTCCTCGCTGGTTCGCACGACTCCGTTCTTCACGCGCTACGGAGCCGAGAACGAGATGATGCCGGAGGCATTGCAGAAGGCCGGCATTTGCACCCTGGGAATCCAGGCGCACATGTACCTGAAAGAAGCCAGCGGCATGCAGCAGGGCTTCGACGTCTGGCAGATGGTTCCCAACATCGAGTGGGACTACAACAAGGACCCCTACATCACGGCTCCGGATCAGACCAAGGGCGCGATCGACATCCTGTCCAAGCCCGAGAACACGGGCAAGCAGTTCTTCGCGTACTTCCACTACATGGACCCCACGACGTGTACAACACGCACGAGGAAGCGCCGAACTGGGGCAAGACGGGCCGCGATCACTACGACCAGGACGTCTGGTTCACCGACCTGTGGATCCAGAAGCTGCTCGACTACGTGCAAGTGCAGCCCTGGGCGAAGAACACGGCCATCATCTTCACCGGCGATCACGGCGAGGCGTTCGGCGAGCACTCGTTCTACAAGCATGCCTTCGAGCTCTACGAGGTGCTCGTGCGCGTGCCGCTGTTCGTCTACATTCCAGGGCTCGCGCCGCGCACCGTAGCGCGCTGGCGAAGCGCCATCGACCTGGTGCCGACCGTCTACGACCTGATGGGCCAGCCCATTCCTCCCGGCCTTCCGGGCACGAGCCTGGTGCCCGAGCTCTACGGCCAGGACGAGCCCAAGCGTCCCATCCTCTGCGATCTGCCGGCCGACTCCCTGACCGTGCGCCACCGCGCGCTCATCGACGAGAGCGGCTACAAGCTCGTAGCCCTCGGGCACGACATCCACTACGAGCTGTACAACGTAGTCGACGATCCGGGCGAGACGCACGACCTGTTCAAGCAGGATCCGGCGCGCGCCGAAGCGATGGTCGAGCGGTACAAGAAGCTGTCCGAGCAGATTCCCTTCGTGGCGGCCAAGGGCGGCAAGCCGGTCAAGCCGCAGTGACGTCCCGGGCGCCGCGGCCGATCGACAACACCAGATTCAGCGCCAAGGCGAGCATGGTGCCGACGGCGATGCCGGCGATGTTCACGCTGCCTATCGTGACTCCCTTGACACCGAGCCCGGTGGCCACCACCAATGAGGAGCCCGCGACGACCAGGTTGCGCTGGTCGGCGAAGTCCACCTTGGCGTCGAGCCAGATCTTGACGCCCATGAGGGTGATGAGCCCATAGAGGATCAGGGTGACACCACCGAGCACGGGCGTGGGAATCGACAGGATGACCGCGCCGAACTTGGGGCAGACGCCCAGCAGCATCGCGACCAGCGCCGCCATCAGGAAGTTGGAGATGCTATAAACGCGCGTGATGGCCATGACGCCCATGTTCTCGGCGTAGGTCGTCTGCGGCGTTCCGCCTCCCACGGCCGACACGAACGTGGCAATGGCGTCTCCGAGATAGGCGCGCCCGAGCAGCGGATTCAGGTCCCGGCGCATGTAGCCGGAGATGGCCGCAATATGGCCCTTGTTCTCCGCGACCAGCACCACGAAGACCGGACAGATGACCAGCAGCGCGCCGGCGTCCGGCGTCGGCAGGTGAAGCGGTGGAAGCCCCACCCAGGGCGCCGCTCCGATGCGCGCGATCGCCTCCGGGTCCAGCTGGCCCGTGGCCGCGGCCAGCGCATAGCCCACCAGCACTCCCGTCAGGATCGGCAGCAGCCGCAGAAAGCCGCGCAGGTACACCGCCACCGCGCCTGCCACCAGGAAGGTGACCGCTGCCACCAGCACCTTGTGAGCGTCCGCGCTCGTCGCCAGGGTGAACTTGTCATTCAGCGCGTTGGTCAGCGACGACGAAGCGAGGTTCAGGCCAATCAAGGCCACGACAGTGCCCGTGACCACGGGCGGCATGAGCCGTTCGATCCACCGGGCGCCGAAGCGGATCGTCGCCAGGCCCGCGATGGCGTACAGCACGGCAGCGCCCGCGATGCCGAACGAGGCGTGGGAGATGCGCGACGCATCCCCGCCGGTCACGGCGAGCACCGGCCCGATGAACGCGAAGCTCGAGCCCAGGTAGCTTGGGACCCGGAACCGCGTGAGCGTCAGGAAGATGATCGTCCCGATGCCCGAGAAGAACAGGGCGACCTGGGGATTGAACCCCATGAGGATGGGAGCGAGCACCGTGGCGCCGAACATGGCCACGACGTGCTGGACGCCCATGGGCAGCAGCCGGGCCATCGGCAGGCGATCTTCGGGATAGTAGATTCGATCCGCGTCGTGCACCGGTCGACCGTACGCAGCCTGGGGCGAAGCCGTCAATCGGTTCCGCGTCCGGAAGCATGCTTCGCCGGTCTGCCGGTCCGCCGGCGGGCGCGGTTGTGTGTCGCCATGCGCTCTGTTAGCCTCGCGCCATGATCGGTCTCGACACCAGATCCCGGCTGTCGCTTCTGCGGCCTGTCGCCACCCTGGTGCTGCTGGCCGTCAGCGGCTGCGGCAGCGAGGGACCCTTGGGCGGCGAGCCGGTGGGTACCTCGCGCAATCCGGTCAACGCGCCCCTGGCCCAGGCCTATTGCACGATGCAGGTCACCGGGGTAGGCGCGGTCGACACCGAAACCGACTACCTGCCCCATGTCGTGCAGTGCGAGAACGGCGGCGCCGACCTGCAGGCCCTCAAGGCGCAGGCCATCGCTGCGCGCTCTGTCGCCTACTACAACATGGCGAGCGCGGGCTCGATTTGCGACGGGCAGGGCTGCCAGGTGTACTCCTGCGGCGCCACACCCACCGCCAAACAGCTGCAGGCCGTGGCGGAAACCGCCGGCCAGTACCTGTCGTACAACGCCATGCTCACCTACGGGTTCTACGTGGCGGGCGACCCGAACACGAGCCCTCCGGGCTGCGTGGGAGTCGATGCCAATGCCTCGACCGAGCATTGGGTCACCTATAACGAGGGCAAGACCGGCGGCGATGTGGAGCAGACGGCGCTCGGCTACATCGGACCGCCGGGATTCGGGCAGAATCGCGGGTGCATGGGCCAATGGGGGGCGCGCTGCCTCGAGTCCGGCAAGGGCTATGACTACCGGCAGATCCTTCAATTCTACTACGGTGCCGACATTGGCATCCTCACCGCTCCCGGGCCGTGCGTCACCCCACAGACTCCTGCGCTCGACGCGAGCTTCGTCGGCCAGGGAACCGACGTCGAGCCCGACCCAAGCGGCACGGCCTATTATCAAGTATGCGCCGGCCAGCCCTTCCATTTCTGGTTCGAGCTGGAGAACGTGGGCACCGCCGTCTGGCAGGACCTGGGCGCCGACGGCACGAGCACCGGACAGAATGTGAGGATCGGCGTGCCCGGCGACACCCCCGATCCGCTCTTGGGTGTAACGCGAATCAGTGTCAACGAGAACGCCAACAACCAGGTTCGCTCCGCCTCGTCCGACCCCGCAGGCACCGACTGCAATGACGCTCCGGGGTGCCGTCGCACGGTCTTCACCCAAGGTGCCGGTATTGCGGCCACCGCGCCTGCGACGCCGGGCGTGGTGACCACGCGTTGGCGCCTGGTGGACGAAGGCCGGGGCTGGTTCGGGCCGGAGATGTACCTCACGTTCAATGTCGTCGAATGCGAAAGCGGCGCTTCCGGAGGCGCGGGAGGATCGGCAGGGCAGGGGGGCAGCGCGGGAAGCGCGGCGACGGGCGGTTCGGGCGGCACGGGCGCCTCGGGCGGCAGCTGGCCCGGCGCCGACGGCGGCGATCAGGACGGCAGCGTCGGAGGGCAATCCGCTGCTGCCTACGACGCGGCCAGCCCCGACGAGCTCAGCGGCAATTGCGCGTGCCGTGCGTCCCGTCGCGGCTCGCCCCCGTCGGCCGCATGGGCCGGATTGCTGGTTATCGGCGTTCTCGCCTGCAGGCGACGGGGCAGACGGCGATAGCCGGCTGGTGCGCCTCAGCTCTTGGCGTCGTGGCCCGCATCTCGAGCAACGGCCGCGACGGCGTCGCCCGAGGGATGCTGCAGAGCTTTCGCGGCCTTTGCCTGTTCCGAGATGTGCAATGAAATGAAGACCAGGCCGGCGACCAGCAGCAAGTAGCCCACGACCAGCTTCCAGCTGATGCTCTCACCAAACACGAAGATGGCGACCCCGGAGATGATCAGCAGGCCGCCCCCGACCATGATGGGGTAGCCCACGGACACGTCCACGCCTTCGAGGGCGAACCGGTAGAAGATGACGTTGGCCGCGAACAGGCCGAGGCCAAGGCCCATCCACAGGCCGGAGGGGGAGAACAGCTTGTCGGCCAGCGACGAGCCGGTGCCAGCCAGGTTCGCGGAGTGCTTGAGACACAGGTTGGCCGCGGCGTTCAGCGTCAGGGCCACGATGAGCAGGATGTACGGCATGCGCATGGCAAAGCGTTCGATAGGACCGTGCGTGGGGCTCGAGCGGGTACCTGGCCTGTATAGCGGACCGCAAGGAAGGGACGCAAGCGCGGGCTCTTCCGTGCAGACCGTTCCGTCGCGAGACTGCACGGCCTCGCGTCACAATCGCGCCGTCGCCAGAGTTGCATCCCCGCACGAGCTGGGCGGTTGCGTGCAAGTTGGCCGCCCGTTGCGCCGCGGGGCACGATAGGTGGCCAACCCTGTGGTGGACGATGGAGCTCCTGGCGTTCGTGCTGTTGCTGGCAGTGTGCGGCATTTTCGGCCTGGTGACCTGAGTCTCCGCGATCCGCGCTGGCACGCGCAACTCGGCGCGTGAGGACCGGGACCCGCTCGGGCGATGCGTCCGGCTCCCCACGAGGCGTACAGCCCTTGCCTTGGGCGCCCGCGTTGTGCATGCTCTCGGCCGCACCCGCGGAATGTTCGCGACATTCGAACTGTTGAGGAGATGATGCCTGGCGCTCCGACGAACGATCTCACCCCGGGCAGGCCCGAGTTGCTTCGAGCGCTTGGGCGCAACGAGTTGGCAGGCGCTGCGTGGCGCGCGCTGGTGCTGGCTGTGGCCGCCGCGCTGGTCGGCTTCGCGTACAATCATGTGCGCAGCGACCGGGTGGCATTGACCGGGTATTCGCCACCAACCTCGTGCACCGGCGAGGCCGAAGCCACCGCTGTCACCGCCATCTCGGCGAGCGAGGTCGCTAGCCTTTGCGGCGACCGCGATGTCGTTGTTGCCGACGTGCGCCCGCCGGAGCGCTTCGAGCAGGGGCACGTGGCCGGTGCCATCCACCTGCCGTGCAGTGCCTCCAATGACGCCGCCCGTGTGGCCGATACGCTGCTCGAGGGCAAGCGCATGCTCGTGGTCTACGGAGAGACCAGCGACGACGCCCGGCCAGTGGCCGAGAGCCTGCTACGCCGCAGAGGCGACAAGCCGCTGGAGGTACGCGTGCTCGAGGGCGGCTTCTCCGCGTGGTTCCAGGGCGGATTCGCCTGTTCCTCGGGCCCGTGCGACGACTGCCAGAAGAAGGGACAGCCGTGAAACAGCTCCCGCAGATCGAGCGTACCGTCGGGGTTGGCCTCCGTGTGCTCCTGGCCTACGTCTTTCTGGCGGCCGGCATCCCGAAGTTCCTCGACCCCACCACCTTCGTCGAGAGTACGGCCAACTACGATCTGCTCGCGTCCTTCGCGCCCATCATCGCCGTAGCCCTGCCGCCCATCGAGATCGCTGCCGGTGTCGCACTGCTTCTCGGTCCCCGCAGCTGGCGCCAGGCCGCCACGCTCATCGCCTTCGGCCTGATGTGCGTCTTTACCTATGCCGTCTACCAGGCGTGGCGTCGCGGCATCGACGTCGAATGCGGCTGCTTCGGCAAGGGCAGCGAGCGCATCGGCCTGCGCAAGCTCGCTGAGAACAGTTGCCTGACCCTCGCCACCGTGGCGCTGTTTGCCGTCGAGTTCCGGCGCAAGGTCCGCGACGCACGCTCGTCCCTGCCGGCCGGGAGCTGACACTTTTTTTCGGGCCGGGGCGTAACCCGGGCGGGCATCGGTGCATCCAAGAGCGCGACGAGACGTCACGCACGCGACCCGGACCGCACGACGGTTCGGTGCACCGACGAAAGAGGACAGCCATGACCACGCTCATTCAACAGCAAGCTCCGAACTTCAAGACCACCGCGATCATGCCCGACAACTCGATCAACGAGACCTTCTCGCTGGAGAGCTATCGCGGAAAGTACGTCGTCCTGTTCTTCTACCCCATGGACTTCACCTTCGTGTGCCCGTCCGAAATCCTGGCCTTCGATCACCGGGTCGAGGAGTTCAAGAAGCGCAACTGCGAAGTCGTGGGCGTCTCGACCGACTCGCACTACACGCACCTAGCCTGGAAGAACACCGCCGTGGAGAGCGGCGGCATCGGCAAGGTTCGCTTCCCGCTGGTCGCCGACCTGACCAAGCAGATCGCTCGAGACTACGGCGTTCTGGTGGGCGAGTCCGTCGCGCTGCGAGGCACCTTCCTGCTGGACAAGGCGGGCATCGTGCGGCACGCCGTCATCAACGATCTGCCGCTCGGCCGCAACATCGACGAGGAGCTGCGCACCCTCGATGCGCTCCAGTATCTCGAGGAGCATGGTGAGGTGTGTCCTGCGAACTGGAAGAAGGGCGACGCTGCCATGAAGCCCACGACCGAGGGCGTGGCAAAGTACCTCAAAGAACACGGTCGCAATCTCTGACCTGCTCCGGTCGATTCGACTCCTGTGCAACGCGAGCTGACCATTGCGTGCGAGACGTAGCCGCGGCTGGAGGCTGCCGTGCTCGCCGGCCACGCTTGCCAAGGATCCGGGATACCGGTACCGTTCGCGCATGAACCAGCTCCTGCTCGCCAGCTCTCTTCTCGTAGCAGCGGCCATCGCCTTCGGGACCGGGTGCGGCTGCAAGAAAAAGGCCGGTGACTCGTGCGCCAAGGGCGAGGCGGCCTGCAAGGACGACCGGACCACGCTCTCCTGCCAGGACGGCAAGTTCATCGAATCTCCCTGCAAGGGCGCGAACGGCTGCAAGGTCGAAGGCGCCACGGTCGATTGCGACATCTCGGGCAACGCGAACGGAGACCCGTGCAGCAAGGAAGAGGAGGGCAACACGGCCTGCTCGGGGGACGGCAAGTCCCAGATCGAGTGCAAGGGCGGCGCGTATGTCGTGCATCCGTGCCGTGGGCCGGACGGCTGCAAGCAGACCGGGATGATGGCGAACTGCGACGTATCCATCGCGCAGCAGGGTGATTTGTGTGAGGGAGTGACGGGCGGATACGCGTGCAGCCTCGACAACAAGGCGCTGCTCAAGTGCAAGAACGGCAAGTTCGAAGTCGAAGAGCAGTGTCCGGCGGAGAAGCCCTGCAAGGTCGAGGGCAATTCCGCAGGATGCTCGGAGTAGCGCCTTGAGCTCCGGATCCAAGTCGGACGCCGCGCAGGGCGCGAGACATCTGGTCTCGCGCCTGGGCAAGGTCGTCAAGCAGCGTGTGCGGGAGTTCGCGGCCGAAGCCCGTCAGCACCTCCACGAAACCGTCGGGCAGGTGCACGAGGAACTGGATGCGGAGCTCGGTCGTGAGCCATCGCGCGGCGAGACCGACGAGCAGGACGATGAGCCGCGCAATCCGCCCCGCGGGTAGCTCAACGCGCTCATCGTGCCCGCCGGGTCATGCCCGAACCCGCGTCAGCACCCCGACGGGGTGAACGCGGGCGAAGACAGCTGCGTAGACGCCGCGCCGCTGGCCGAGTCGTGGATCGTCGCCGTGATCACGACCTGCCCCGCGCCGCACACCGACTGGTAGTCTCCCTGGCTGACCTCCGCCGGAACCGTGGCGCCGTTGCGCACGTCGCCGATCTGGAAGGCGACCGTCGTCTTGTCGCCCGGCGCCAGATGGACCGGCGCCGAGCTCGGCGCTACCACGCTCAACGTGCCCTTGGCGAGCACGGGGGTGTGGTCGGTCGCCTTCAGCAAAGAGAACTCCGCGAACGTCACGTCCGTAGGGCTCGACGCCCGCGACCCCAGCTCCAGGTAGACGTCGAACTTGCCTTGAATGGTGGTCACCAACGAGCCTTGCGCGATCGACATCTCAACGTTTCCGATGCCTCCGCTCACGGCCACGGCGTCCTTGCTCCCGCAGGACGGCATCGCCAACGCCAGCACCCACGCGCATGCCGGCGCGTACCGATTCCATCGACTCATGTCGGCTACTTCTCCGTGTTGATCCCCTTCTGACGCGCGGCCTCGCATCCGAGCTCCACGTCCGTCGGCCCGTCCTGCGTCCGCATGATCTTGAACTCCACGCGACGGTTCTTGTCCCATGCCGCGGGCGTGTGTGCCGGATCCAGCGGGCAGTACTCGCCGTAACCGACGGCGCGAAGCCGGTCGGGCTCCACGTGCCGATCGACGAGCGCCTGTCGGACCGCGTTCGACCGGTCCCTGGTCAGCCGCAGGTTGTACTCGTCCGAGGATCGCTCGTCAGCGTGCCCAGCGATCTCCAGCAGCGTGAACTCCGGGTGGTGCTGAAGCGTCGTCGCCACCGCGTCCAGAATCGAGTTGGACTCGGGCAGGATCTTCGCGCTGCCCGTCTCGAACATGATCTTCTCCAGAATCATGATCTCGTTGTCCTCGATCACCACCTTGCCCTTGTCCGGGCATCCGTCCTCGTCCTCGAAGCCGTTGTACGTCTCCGGCTCGTTCGGGCACTTGTCCGCCGTGTCCGGGATGCCGTCCTTGTCGTTGTCGTCGTCGGGACAGCCGTCCTCGTCTTCGAAGCCGTCCTTGTCCTCTGCCACGTTCGGGCACTTGTCCGCCTTGTCGGGCACACCGTCCTTGTCGTTGTCGTCGTCGGGACAGCCGTCCTCGTCCTCGAAGCCGTCACGGTCTTCCGGCACGTCGGGACACTTGTCGGACGAGTCCAGGATCCCGTCGCCGTCCCGGTCGCCCTCCGAGCCTTCCGGACAGCCGTCGGTGTCCTCGTCGCCGTCCCGATCCTCCGGCACGTTCGGGCATTGGTCGTCGACGTCGGGAATCCCGTCGTTGTCGTTGTCCGGATCCGGGCAGCCGTCACTATCCTTGAATCCGTCGAAGTCCTCGGGCTCATCCGGGCACTGGTCTTCATCGTCCTTGTAGCCGTCGCCATCCCGGTCGCCCACCGAGGGTTCGAACACGAACCCGATGAACAGGCGCACGTCGGCCGCTTCGAAGCCGGGGGTGTAGCGCGTGCCGCCGCCGAGCATCAGGAAGGACTTGCGCTCGATGAACACCTTGAGGCCGCCGACGGCCTCGGCAGAGAGCTTCTGGCGGTTGGCCGAATGGCCCGAGGCCAGCTCGCTGGCATAGGTCTCGGCCACCAGGTCCAGGCCCTCCAGGGCTCGGTAGCTGGCCCCCAGGCCGCCGGTGATCAGATTGCCGTATTCGAATCGACCTTCGCGCAGCTGATCGAATTGAGGATTGGCGCCGGAGTGCAGCCGGTAGCCGGCATTGGCCCCGATACGGAATTCACCATGCGGCCCGATTCTCGTCTCGAGCGCCAGCTGCGGCCAGAACCAGCCCTTCGGGTCCGCCCCGAGCCCCCGCGGCACGCTCTGCGCTACCGGCAGTCCACCCTGCAGAATCACCGCAGCCCCGAATCCCTTGTCCGGACGCATCAATCGAAGCTTGGTGTGCAGTCCCACGTAGGACATGTTCTGCACGTCGAGCTTGCCCGAATCGTACGTGTGCGACGCCGGCCCGATCTGCTGTGTCTCGTCGCCCGCCATCAGGTCCACTGGTGCCGTGATGCCGATGGTAGCGAAGTTGAGAAGCCCGTAGTTGAATCCGAAGGTCCCCTGGAACGAGTGCATGACCAACTGGTCCGCCCCGTGCCCGTCCTGCAGCCGCATCAGGTTCCGGCCGTAGTCCATCACCAGGCCGAAGCTCACGTCGCCCCTTCCCAGGATGTCCGCGCCGTTGACCGTAAAGAAGCCCTTCGAGTCCAGCGACGGCCGGAAAAGGTGCGTGTCCATGCCGTCGCCGTTCGTCGTCGGCACACGATCCTGCGCGAACGCATCCGCGCCGGCCAGCCAGCCGGCCGCAACCATCGCCGCACAGATCAAGGCTCTCGTGGTCGTCCCCAAGCGCATGCACACCTTCTCGGAGCGGCGCGGCAGGCCGCGAGGCCCCCAGGCCGTTCCTTTTTCGAGCAATTTCCAAGGATTGGACGGCCCGAACCTAACAGAGCGCGACAAGAGCTGTCAACGTTGCGACCTTCCCCCGCAGGCCCCCTTGCCCCGATCTTTGTCGACTCGACGATTGCACGCAACGACCGGGCAGCCGCGGCCGACGGGTCCTGTGCCATGAAGCGCCGCCCATCTTCGTTGCTCGCCACCCTTGTCCTGTCCCTCGTTCTTGCCAGCGTCGCCTGCGCCGGGCAGGCCGCGCTCCAGCCCAAGGCCGTCCAGCTCAATCGCGATGGCGTCGAAGCCCTCGCACGAGGCGACCTCGACCTGGCCGAGGCACGTTTTGCCCTCGCCCTCGAGTTCCACCCCCGCTTCGTCGATGCCCTGGTCAACCTCGGGCTGCTCGAGATGCAGCGCGGCAACTTCCGCCTCGCCAGGCTCAAGCTCGACCGCGCCGTATCCTTCAATCGCAACGTCGCCCAACCCCACCACGGCCTGGGCGTGCTGGCCGAACGCGAGGGCCGCTACGCCGACGCAGCCCAGCGCTATCGCGATGCCCTCGAGATCGATCCGGCCTTCGTGCCGTCCCGCGCCAACCTGGCTCGCCTGTACTTCGACTCCGGCCGCCTCGACGACGCACGCGAGCAGTTCCTGCGCCTCGTCGAGGTCGCCCCCGACTTCCCCTATGGGTATGTCGGCCTCGCCGAAACCCTGCTGCGGCTCGGGCGCGACGATCAGTCCGACGAGGTCGTTGCACGTGGCATTCGTCGCGTCGGCGACGCGCCGGCGCTCCGCTTGATCGCAGCCCGCGCCCTGCTCCGCGATGGCGATCAGGATGCTGCAGAGAAGATGCTCGCCTCGCTCGTCGATTCCCCGGGCCCCACTTCGCGTGCCGCCTGGAGCTGGCTCGGGCTCTCACGGCTGCTGCGTGGCGACTTGCCACAGGCGATCTCCTGTGCAGAGCAGGCCCTCGGTCGCGATCGTGACGACCCGCTCGCCACCTACGTGCTCGCCATGGCCTTGTCCGCGCGGCACGACCGCAACGCCGATCAGTGGCTCGAACGCGCGGGCGTCCTGTCGCCGGGCAACAGCACCATCACCTTCGAGCGCGCCAGACAGCACGCGATGTCCGCGCGCGCGCCGTCTCCGTAGCCCACGCTCGCCCGCTCGGCCTCCGCCGACATGGCGACTGTCCCGCACCGAGCGATTCGCCCTTTGACCTTTGCCTTTTGCCCTCCTACCGTACGCGCCATGACGACGCCCAGGCAGCTCATCCGCCGCCGCGCGGACGATCCGACACTTCAGTATGCTCTTTACGATGCCGGCTCCGCCGCTCGCGCGAGCGTGCTCCTCACGCACGGCTACGGCGAACACTCCGGACGCTACCATCACGTGGTGGAGGCGTGGGTCGAACGCGGGATTACCGTGGCGACCTACGATCTGCGCGGCCATGGGCTGTCCGGCGGAACGCGCGGCCACGTTCGCTCGTTCGCCGACTATGTGCGTGACGCCGTCGACCTGCTCGACGCGCTCGACGGTGATCCAGCGTGGAAGGCGTGCGGCACGCCCCTGTTGTTCGGTCATTCCCTCGGCGGGCTCATTACCTTCCACCTGGCCGCGGCCCATCCCAAGCGCTTTCGCGGCGTGTTGCTGACCTCGCCGTTCTTTGGGCTCGCCCCGGAAGTGCCGGCCTTCAAGCGCATCGCCGGCCAGCTGTTTTCGCGGATCGTTCCCACGCTCTCGCTGCCGACCGGCATGAAGGGTTCCGACGTCACCCGCGATCCCGTGGTCGCAGACGCCTACGACCGCGATCCGCTCGTCGGCCACAACGCGACCGCGCGATGGTTCACCGAAGTCCAGCAGGCGCAGGCCGACGCCCGGGCCCTCGCCCCCGACTTCCGTCTGCCCATTTTCTGCTTGCAGGGAGCGGCGGACAAGGTCGTGTCGACCGTCGCGACGCGCGCCATCCTCGAGAGCGTGGAGTCCGTCGATCGGACCTACACGCCCGTGGAGGGCGGCTACCACGAAGTGCTCAACGACCCGGGCAAGGAGAAGCTGATTGCGCAGCTGGCCGACCGCATGCTCGCGTGGGCCGCGGCCTGACGCTCACTGCAGCCCGCGCGCCTGCAGTACCATCGCGGTCTTACGACGCTGCAGCGCGGCTTCTAGGCCGACCGGATACGCGTGCGGGTTGAGCCGGCGCTTGATGCCGTCGTGCAGCGCCCGGAGCTGCCCCGGCACACGAGCCCGCACCTGCTCGAGATCCGGCTTGCGATAGACCAGTTGCCCGCCCCGGAAGATCGGGACCAGCAGATCCTCGTGCGCAAGCCCCGACGCCATCACCCGCCGTCGCGTCGGATCCACCGGATCGATCATCGTCCACGGCTCATCGACGTCCGTCAGCTCGTCGAAGATGATATCGCCCACCAGGCGGCCGTCGTTACCGAGGAATCGTCGCACCTGCGGCACGCCCGGGTTGGAGGTCTTGACCGCCTGCTCGCTGACCTTGAGCCGGTGCTGCCAAGCGCTGCCCGGCGGGCGCACGGCCGACAGCTTGTAGACGCCGCCCAGCGAGGGCTCGTCGTGCGCGGTGACCAGCCGCGTGCCCACGCCCCACACGCCGACCCTGGCGCCCTGGGAAATCAGGCTCTCGATGATCGTCTCGTCCAGGTCGTTGCTCGCCACGATGGCCGCGCGCTCGAAGCCCGCGTCGTCCAGCATCCTGCGGGCTTCCTTGCTGAGCCAGGCCAGGTCGCCCGAGTCCAGACGGATGCCTGCCAGCTCATGGCCCTTCTCGCGCAAGCGGCGCCCCACCGTGATGGCGTTGCGCACGCCCTCCAAAGAGTCGTAGGTATCCACGAGCATCACGCAGTTGTTGGGCATGGCGTCCGCGTAGGCGAGAAATGAGTCGATCTCGGAGCCGAACGCCATCACCCAACTGTGCGCGTGAGTGCCGCGAACCGGAATGCCGAACAGCCGTCCCGCCAGCACGTTCGATGTCGCGGCGCAGCCTCCCACGTAGGCCGCGCGGCTCGCCGACAGCCCGCCGTCCGGTCCCTGCGCCCTTCGCAAGCCGAACTCGAGCACCGGCATGCCCGCCGCCGCCGAGCAGATCCGCGCTGCCTTCGTCGCTATCAGCGTCTGGAAGTTGATGACGTTGAGCAGCGGCGTCTCGAGCAGCTGGCACTGGATGATGGGCCCGCGCACTCGCAGCAACGGCTCGTGCGGAAACACGCTCGTGCCTTCCGGCACCGCGTCGAGGTCGCACGTCAGCCTCAGCCCCTGCAGGTAGTCGAGGAACCCCCGCTCGAACATCGGGCTGTCGTCGTTGCCCCGCAGCTTCGCCAGATAGTCGAGGTCTTCGGGCTCCAAGCGGAAGCCCTGCACCATGTCGATAGCATGATGAAGCCCGCAGCCGATCGCATAGCCGCCGCCGAACGGCAGCGTGCGGAACGAAAGGTGGAACACCGCGTCGTGCCCAGCCATGCCGGACTTCCAATAGCCGTAGGCCATCGTCAGCTGGTACAGGTCCGTCAGCAGCGCCAGCGACGGCCGGTAGAGCTGATCGAGTGACGCCTCCGTCATGGCGCGCTCAACGCGATCGGACGGCCCTGGCCGCACGAGGCTTGTTCGCCTTGGGTGCCTTGCGGGGGCTGACGGCCTTGGTGGTCTTGGCCGCGCGCTGCGCTCCCGACTTCCGAGCGGTGCCAGCCGACGGCTTCGCGACCTTGCGTCGTGCCTTGGCCGCGCGCGCAAGGGTCTTGCCCATCTGCACGAGCACGCGGCCCACGTCGACCATGTTCTCCGGGTCGAGCCCCACCACGGCCAACGCGTACTCCTCCGGCCGCCCCACATCGCGATGCACCTTCACGCTGGGCGCGTCGCGGCCCAACGCCGCCACGGCCCGCGAGAGCCGGTCGCGCAGCGACGCCACATCGGGCGGGAAGTGCGCATCGTTGCTGGCCAGGCGCCGTCGCGCCGCGCGCAGTGCCCGCCGTACGTCGTCCGCGCTCGCTTCGGAGAAGGCAATCCTGGTGTCTGCGGCGTCCGACGAGCAGCGCAGCTCCACGCGCAGCGGGTCGATCGCCCAGTGCGTGTCGGGCGACGCTTCCAGGTAGCTCAGCAGCAGGTCGAGCCGCTCGGTGCCGAATCGCAAGGCGACTTCCCGCGAGAAGTGATGGGCGACCCGTCGCAGACGCCGCGCCTCGGCCGCGTCGATGCCAAGCACCTCCCGCGCATAGGCGGCGTAGTTGGCGTAGCCGAGGTTCTGCGACAGCATGCGGGTTGCCACCTCGTCGAGGATTTGTCCGATGTCCCACCACATTTCCGTGCGACGGGTGGCGAGCAGGCGGAGCCGATCGGTGACGAGGGACAGAGAGCCGACGGCGAAGTCCTGGTTGGTGTTGGCCATGGTAGCAACTCTGGTGGATGGTCCGTGGCCGGCCCGATCGCCGGTCGGGACGCGCCGCGCCCGATGACCGACACCTACCTTTTCGGCCTGCGGATGAAAATGGTGTTCGCCCGAACGGTTTGCGAATTTGGCGCCCGCCTCGTCACATGCTAACGCCCACGCGATGGCTGCCCGTCCCAAGTCGGCAAACGAGGAAGGAATCGTGGTCGTGGCGACCAACCGACGGGCTGCGTTCGACTACGAGCTCACGGAACGCTTCGAGGCGGGCCTGGTGCTCATCGGCAGCGAGGTCAAGTCGCTGCGCCTGCGCAACGTCAACATCGCCGAGGCGTGGGCCACCATCCGCAACCACGAGGCGTTCGTCGAGGGCATGCGCATCGGCGTGCTGCAGCACGCCGCGTTCGGCCACAAGGAAGATCGCGTGCGCAAGCTGCTGCTGCACAGCAAGCAGATCGCCCAGCTCGACGAGGCCATCGACCGCAAGGGGCTGACCGTGGTCATCACGCGCCTCTACTTTCGGGACGGCCACGCCAAGGTCGAGCTCGCGCTGGCAAGAGGCCGCTCCAAGGGCGACAAGCGCGAGGCCATCAAGTCCAAGGATGCCGCGCGGGAAGCGCAAGCCGCCATCTCGGCGGCACGAAGGCGAGGGTAGTCGGCGATGACGCTCGCGCTCGAGTGGGCAAACGGAGGGACGGCGTCGGTGGTGGAAACGGACGGCGCCCGGGTGGTGCTGCGTTCGAGCCGGGCGGCGGCGCCGGGCACGCCGATGGTCGCTCGCGTGGCGCTGCGATCGTGCGACCAGGTGCGCGTCAAGGTGCAGGATTGTCGACGCGAAGGGCAAGGGGCCTTCCTCATTCGCGGCCGCTGGCTCGATCTGTCACGTGCCATGCGCGAAGAGATTTGCTCGCAGGCCGCAGGCTAGCCGAGCATCAGCGCCGCGTGCGCAAGCTCGTGAGCGCGGCGTAGCCCAGGGCCAGCGCTCCGAGCACGACCGCGCTGACCGACTGCGGCATGTGCACGACTGGCTCGGCGCCCAGCAAGTTCAACGCGTGGGCGCGGGGGAAGGGAAGGGATGCCATCCCCGCCATCGAGCCGAACAGCAAGTCCGCTGCGAACGCGATCAGACGTCCTCGCCCCTTGGCGCCCAGCGTGGAAGACGCCCCGAAGTAGCCCACGTACGCTGCACCCGCGAGCGCGGCGATCTGCGCCGTCGTCCACGCATCGGACGCCGCGCCGGGCGTGCGGAATCCGTGGGCTGCCATGGCGCCCAGCCCAGCCGTCACCGACGCCAGGAACGCGCCGACGATCGCCACGCCGGGCAGGGCTCCCCAGATCGCAGCCCGTCGGTTGGCGCCGAGCAGCGCGAGCGACGCGAGCCCGCTTTCCACGCGCGTGCCGCCGAACGCCAAGCTCACCAGCGACATCATGGACAGGGGAATCGCAAGCCCGAACACGGGCCCCTGCAGCGCCCGCGTCGCTGCGTCCAGCCCGCCCACCCTGCGCTCGGCGAACGACGCGAGCGTGGCGAACACCACGGTCGAGAGCGTCACGACCAGGAGCGGTCGTCCGCGCAAGCGCCGCAACGCCAGGTTGGCTCCCATCCACAGCGAGGTCGACGACGGGCTCACGGTGCTCTCCCCGTGCCGGACGTGTTGGTTGCAGCGCGATACGCGGCCTCGTAGCGCGCGGCCAGCGCCAGCCCGGCCGACGCCGCGTTGATCTCTCCGAGGCTCGGCACGACGGGACGAATCGCCTGCACGCTCACGCGGTTGGCCGATGCCACGCGCGCGATCGCGCTGGCCGCGTCGTCGACGTCCCGAGAGCGCACCACCACCGGCGCTCCCTCTTCCGAGGTCCAGGAAACCCCGCGCAACGCCGGCTCCCTCACGAGCGCCGAGGCCAGCACGCGCGGCAGATCGGACCACACCTGAAGCTCCACGACGCTGCCGGGCGTCAGCTCGTCCACGTCCGGGGACCCGATCGCACGTCCAATTCGGCCCCGCTGCAACGTGGCTACGTCGTCCACGAGCGACGATGCATCGCGCACCGACGCCGTGAGGATCAACACGCAAGCGCCCTGTGCTGCGCGCTTGTGGAGCACGGTGCGAAGAGCGTCGCGCTGTGCGTGCAACAGGTCGCACAGCGGTTCGTGGAGCACGACCAGCAGCGGAGCCGAGACGGCCAGGGCGAGCGCCAGGGCGACGGTCCGGCGTTGCGGGCGGTTCAAGTCCGCGAGCGGCGTGGTGTCCAGCTCTGCCAGGTGCAACGGCTCGTACCATTCTTCGCGGGGGGCCTCGGTCCCGCGCAGCATCCGGGCAAATACGAGCAGATCGCGCACGCGGCCCACGTCCGGCAGCAGCGGCTCGTCGACGAGCGCCCCGATCCGGCATCGAACCGCGGGAGACGACGCCGGGCGTGCGCCCGCGATGGTCAGCTCGCCGCTGTGTGGCGGCCTCGCGCCGCAAAGCGTCAACGCTAGCGCGGAGCTGCCGTCCGCCGGTGTCCCGAGCAAGGCACCTACCGCGCCGGCCGGGAGCGCCAGGCTCAACCCGTTGAGCGCACCGCGATCGTCGCGGGCGAAGAGCGATCCGAGACGGACGAGGGGCTCGTCGCTCACGACCAGGCTCCCATGCTTGCCGACAAGTCGGCCAGCAGCCCAAGCAGCCCGGGTATCGAGCTGACACCCGCCCGAGCACCGGTGACTACGCCGTCCAGCAGCCAGGGCGCCACCACCGTAGCCAGGAAAAGGGTCCTGCCACGAGAGGGCGCGAGCACTCCGCACGCGGTAGCCAGTCCCCCACCGACCAGCCCGACACCGATCGAGAATCCGGCCAGCGGAACGAACGCCACCAGACTTCGAAGCGCCGCGCCAGGAGTCGGCGCGCAGGCCAGCGTCGCCATCACCACCGGCGTCGCACAGGCCAAGACCAGCAGCGCCAGACGCACCGTCGCTGCGATGCCTCGCCCCCACCCAAGGCTCGTCGCGTCGATTCCGTGCAGCCGAGCCAGGTCCTCGACGCCTTCCTTGCGATCGACCTGGGCGCGATCCGATGCCGTCCACCAGGCCACCCACGGCGACGTGAGCCATGCCAGCACCACGCAGGTCCGGCCGACCACGGCGTGCACGCCCTGCGTTCGCCCGTTCACCGCCAGGATCACCACGGCCAGCGTGAAGCCCACCGAAACCAGCACCGCGAAGAAGCGCGCGAACTTCCACGCCAGCGATCGGGACAGCCGCCAGCCCGCAAGGCGCGAAGCCTTCAGCAGCGTCTTCCGGCTCGAGGAACCGCGGGCGACCATGGCCGCCCATTGAACACCGTCCGGGTGGCGAACGCCAAGAGCGCCGTGATCGGGGCCTGCGCGGCGTCTTGATCGCGCGTTCCGGGCGGTCGTGCGTCGCCCCACATTCCCTGCTCCCGATGCCCCAGCCCGTCGCGTCCAGCTGCGCGTGGCCACTGGCGCCCGATCCCCGTACAATGAACGCCGTGTGCCTTTCACTTCACCATGCACGGCGGAGGGGCTGATGCGGTTGCGACGGCTTGCTACTCCTATCTCTCTGGTCGTGTCGTTCGTCGTGGTCGGATGCGGCTCGAGCTCTGGTAGCGGGGAACCCATCGTCCAACCCGCCGCCGACGCTTCGCTCGACACGACCCAGGAGGCCGGGCCCGACGCCCAGCAGGATCAGGCGGCCGAGGCCCAGATCGAGGCCGGGCCCGACGCTGAGGCCGAGGCCGAAGCCAGCGCTCCGCCCACGCTCTGCCCGCCCGACTCGGACGGGGACAACATCCCCGACGAGGTCGAAGGCAAGAGCACCTTGCGCGACACCGACGGCGACGGCATTCCCGACTACCTCGATACGGACAGCGACAACGACTCGATTCCCGACCTGATCGAAGGCGACACGAAGGACATGGGGTGCATGGCGCCGCTCGATTCGGACGGCGACGGCATTCCCGACTACATCGACACGGACAGCGACAACAACGGCGTCCCCGACCGCGACGAGGTCTACCCCGACCACAGCGCCTACTCGCCGTCCCACGCGGCGCCCAATCCGGGCGACACCGACGGCGACGGCATTCCCGACTACGTCGACAAGGACAACGACGGCGACGGCCTGGACGACGTCACCGAGTTGGGCGGTCAGCCCTCGCAGGACACGGACCACGACGGGCTGGACGACATCTTCGATCCGGACAGCGACAACGACACGATCAAGGACGGCTACGAGGGCGCGACGGACTTCGACGGCGATGGCACGCCGAACTTCCGCGACCTGGACTCGGACGGCGACGGCATTCCCGACAAGTGCGAGGCCGGGCCCGGGCACACGATCGACCAGCCGCCGGTCGATACCGACCATGACGGCAAGTACGACTTCCTCGATCTCGACTCGGACAACGACGGCCTGCCCGACTCGGTGGAAGACGCGAACCACAACTGCCAGCTGGATCCCGGCGAGACGAGCCCGGTCCTGGCGGACACGGACGGCGACGGCGTCAGCGACATGATCGAAGTCGCGCTGGGGTCGAACCCCAACGACCCGCTCGAGACGCCGGAGACCCTGGGCAAGTTCTACTTCGTCATGCCCTACCAGGGAACGCCCACGCCCGATCAGCACACGCTCGCGATCAAGACCACGCTCAACAGGGCCGACGTCGCCTTCGTCCTCGACACCACGGGGACCATGTCCGGAGAGCTGAACAACCTGAAGGCTGGCCTGCAATCCATCATTCTCACGTTGCTCAACGACATTCCCCAGCTGGCCGTCGGCGTGGCGGGCTTCGACGACTTCCCGCTCGATCCGTACGGGCAAGCAGCCCAGGGCGACCAGCCGTTCTACCTGCCCGTGCCCGGCATGCTCATCTCGACCGTGCCGGCGAACCCCCTCGCCGCGGCAGCCCAATTCGGCATTCATTCCGGCGGCGACCTCCCCGAGTCCCAGGCGCCCGCCATGGTCCGCGCTCTCACCAACAACGCGCTCCAATGGCCCGGCAACTACTGGCCCCCCGACACCATCCCGGCCGATCGCTACGGCGCCATGGGTTTCCGCAACGACGCATTCCCGATCGTCGCTCTCATCACCGATGCGCCCTTCCACAACGGCCGTCGCGTCGGCACTCCCACCGTGCTGCACGACCCCTACAGCTTCAACTCCACATCGAGCGTGTCCACCATCGACGACGTGGTCGCGGCCTTCCAGGCCAAGGGCGCCCGCCTGCTCGGCTTCGCGTCCGACAACGGCTCGCGGTCCGGCGATCCCTACGAGGACATGGCGTACTTGGCCGACCAGACCCAATCGTACGTGAGCCCGGCGGCGTTCGGCGGCAGCTGCCTCACCGGCGTCGGCGGCGCTCCCATTCCCGCACCCGACGGCCCCAACGGCACCTGTCGCTTGGTGTTCGACGTGTACAACGACGGCTCCGGACTCAGCGATAGCGTCGTAAATGCCGTCAAGGGCCTCCTCAAAGGGCTGCTTCTCGACGTGCGGGTGGTCGCCGTCTCCGACCCGGTCGTTCCCCCGATGTACGTCGATTCGGTCGACGAGTTCGTCGACACCGTGACGGTCAGCCAGATGGGAGGCGACGATCCCACCGACCCGGGCGTGCCGTGCGTGATCATTCCCGCACAGTCCCTCGCCGATCACTGGACCGGACCCAAGGGGCTGCTGGCTGCTCCGGACATGTACAACGAGACCGTGCTGGGGGTCGTGCCCACCACCAAGATCTGCTTCAACATCACGCCCAAGCAGAACACCACGGTTCCGCAGACCGATCAGGCGCAAGTGTTCCACGCGGTGCTGCAGGTCAAGGCGAAGAAGTCGGCCAACTCCGAGATCGACCTCGGGGCGCCCCGCGACGTGCTGTTCGTGGTTCCCCCCAAGCCGCAGTGAGCCGGGGCGGTGTGGCCTAGCCTGCGCTGCCCGAGACGATCTGGCCGTCCGGCGCCGGGCGTTCCGTCGCGTCGAACGAATCGATGGGATCGCGCCGGAGATCCTCGCGGATGCGCGCGGCCACGTACAGGAACGGAAACGACACCAGCATCCCCGTGAGCCCCAGAATCTGCTCCCACACCACAAGGCTCACCAGCAGAAGGAAGCTCGGGATCTTCACGTGCCGCTGCGCCAGCCGCGGACTGAGGTAGTACGACTCGACCTTGGCCAGCAGGAACGTCAGCACCGTGAACACGATGACGCCGACCCAGCCCTTGGCCTGGTAGGCCATGATCGTCAGGATGATCCCCACGGCGAAATTGCCCACGACCGGGATCAGACCCGAAAAGAAGATGCCGAACATCAGCGCCGTGGCGTTGGGAATGCCCAGGATCAGCAGCACCGGCAGCGTGGTCACCGCGTTGAACACGGCCACCACCACCTGGAACTGCAGCGTCACGGCGATCGCGTCGGTGACGAACCCGAACCAGCGCAGAAGACGTCCTGCCAGCGAGGTCCGGCTGATGTTCTTCGCGAAGTCCACCAGGTGCTCGCGCTCGAGCAGGAACACCACCGCGAAGACGAACCCGATGACGGCGAACAGCAGGATGTGTCCGAGCGTGGCGAGGTACGAGACGGCGCCGGCCGAGTACTCTTGCGCCCTCTCGACCACGCCGTTGATGTCGCCCAGTTGGTCCTGGACCTTGGCGAACAAGGGAGTGCCCTTGAGCGAGGCGATCTTGTCCGGTACGAGGATGCGAAGCACCTTGTAGGAGTTGACCGCCTTGACGATGCC
>JAJZQG010000133.1 GCA_021847645.1 Myxococcales bacterium | reverse complement strand
CTGAAGGCAAGAACGTCTACCGAATGCGCAAAGCCACGGTCGAGCCTGTTTTCGGGCAGATCAAGGAAGCGATGGGCTTCCGACGGTTCTCCGTGCGCGGGGCCGACAACGCGGGCCACGAGTGGCAATTCGTCTGCGCCATGCACAATCTGCTCAAGCTCTTCCGAAGTGGACTCGGACTTGAGCAACCCGCGATGGCCGTCGCGTAACTCGCTCGGGTCGTGCGCTGTGCCCGGCTCTGAACTGGCGCGCCAGCCGTACGCGGCCGGGCGTTGCCACGCACGCCGCCTCCCCACACGCTCCCTCAGTCGCTTTCCCGGCCTTCGAGCCTCTGCGCCTCTGCGCCTCTGCGTTGACCTTTTCCCCGACACGCTCCTAGGGGGTTCCAATTCAAGGATCATCCCGTTTTGGTAGCGGCTCGACACGTCAAGCCCCACTTTCCGCGCGGCATCGCCGCGCTTGGAGCCACGATGGTGTGGACCAATCCGTCGTTTGGAGGCAACTGAGGAAAAGGGCTTCATGTCTCCCAAGCCAAGCAGTCGAAGACGAGGGAGGCGCGGGTGCAGAAGTGCGTGCCGAGGATCGTGATGGGGTTGGGATTGAACGACTGAGGGGGGGTCCAGTCCGACGTTCATTCGGCTCTGGGACCGGCCAACTGCGCACAGCGGGCAAGCCGCTTCCTGCTCCCCAAGCCCACGTCCACCGGCGTATCATCGTGCCATGGCCTCCCGTCCGACCTGCCGTTCGCCATGGCGCTGCCCGCTCGCGTGCTCCGCGGCCTTCTCTGCCCTCCTGGTGTCGTCCGCACAGGCTCTCGCCGCCGAACCCGTGCGTACGCTCGACCTCCGCTCCCTGTTCGACGCATCGCCCGCCGACATCGCGTCGCGCCGCCAGCTCTACGATACCCTCGTGGCCGCCGCTTGTGTGCAGGGCATTGCCAATCGCTCCGGTCCCAATCTGTATCTGTTCTATACGCGCAGCGTCGTCGACGGCTCCATCGACACCGACCAGCTCTGGTGGGACCGCATGAACGACCCGAGCCTGGGTGGCGGCGTGCTCGACGGGCGGTCGGTCGACGCATTGGCCGACATCGACGCGGCCATCGACGCCTACGCGCCGCTGATCCAAGGGCTGGCCGTGTGGGACGAGCACGTCCCCGCCACGGTCAACGCCGCCTTCGCGGCAGCCGGTGCGAAAGACCTCGTCGCTGTCCGCTGGGACGCCTCTCCGGACAGCATGTACAAGCGCTTGTCGTCCAAGTTTCCGGTCGTCGTGTCGTTGGTGAACGACGACGGCTCATCGCGCTTCCTCGACAACCAGGGTAGCGCAGCGGTCCCGGATACGACGCGCCAGACCTCGCAGAGCGCCAAGGCCGACGTGTACGTGTGGACGCTCGAGAAGCTGCTGAAAGTGCCGGGCACGATGTCGTCCACCGAATTCGGCTGGATGCTTGACGCCACCTGGATCGCGAAGCCCGACAACTACGCGGGCGATCCCTCGGCCACGAACCAGTGGCAAGTGCCCAACCGCGACTGGCTCGTAGCCAAGAAGGGTATTCCGTTCGACCTGTCGCCCTGGGACGACGTGGCCGCAACCGACGACCCCGGCCAGCCCGTGGGCACCGACCCGGCCATTCTGCGCGAGCTGATGTCTGCCGCACGGGCCGCCGCAGGAGACGAGGTCATTACCATTCGAGGCTTCTTCGGCTGGCAATTCAAGTACACGAGTCTCGAGGGGTTGCCCGCGGACCACCAGCCCGTGCGGGGCGAATGGGCGGGTGTGCGTGCGATATCGCCCTACGCGGCCGGGCTCGATGCCGACGCGCCGGGCATGGCCACGATGGCGAACGCTTCGTTCTACTCGCACGTTCCGCTCGACGAGACTCCGGCGCCCCAACGTCGTCCCACGGCCGAGGACCTGGTCGGCCAGGGATTCCTGTCCGGATTGGCGCCCAACGGCGGGTTCGAGGACGGTGACGCCTCCTGGACGATGCACGTCACCAACCGCGTCGTGTACACGGAATCGGGGACGGCGCCGGCCCGGTCGCACTCGGGACTTCGCTTCCTTGAATGCAACACCGCGGCCGTGGGGGATGACTCCCAGGACAACTTGTATCGCGACGGGCCGGCCGTCTTGCCCGGACAGCGGGTCACGCTCCGCGCCTTCGTGCGGGCGCCGGCCGGTCCCGTGCAAGGCCGGCTCGTGATCTGGGCCATGGGCGCTACGCAAGAGAACGCGATAGCCTCCTTTACTGCGGATACCGACTGGAAGGAGGTTCGCGTCGCCCTCGACGTGGCCCAGGCCGGACACACCGCCACCCGCGGCCAGCTGTACCTGCGCACGGCCAACTCCAATCTCGACGTCGATGACGTCGCCTTTTACGTGGGAGACCCGGCCGCCGGGGCGATCGAGCCCGCCAACTACACTCTGTGGTTCGTAGGCGACTATGACGCAGCCGCGTGGCTCTACGCCGTCACTCCCGTCACCTGGGACCGGCAGGGTAGGGGAATCGTCCCCTTCGCGTGGGACTTCAGCGGCCAGCTCGCCACACGATTCCCTCTCTTCTTCCGCCACGCGCTCGCGACGCGCACCGATCGGGACTTCTTCATCGGCGCCGACAGCGGCCCCGGCTACGGCAATCCCAGCCAGATGGATGCCTCCGCCCGCCGCATTTGGGCCAAGGCGGGCGCTCGCGCGGCCCGCCGCCTCGACGTGTCCTCCGCGTGGATCCTCAACCCCCTCGACGCCGTCGATGCCGCCCACCTCGGCGCGGTCACGCCGTTCTGCGGAGACGGCGTGTTGCTCATGGCGCCGTCCGGCGGCGTAGCGGTCCCGTCGATCGTCGACCATGCCCCGGTTGTGGCCTTGGACAACCTCGGCGGCGACACGGTCGCGGACATGGCGGCAGCCGTCGCTGCTGGCGCACCCGTGCCCTCCCAGCCGGCCTTTCGCGCCTGGCGGGTCGTGCTCAAGCAGAATTCGGCGCTCGTCGACGCAAGCCGCCAGATCGTCGACGGCCAGCCCGATCGCAAGGTCCGGTTCGTCGATCCCTTCACCTTCTTCTACTTGGCGCGCAAGCACTTGGGCGGCAGCAACACCCATCGCGCCAGCTACTCTGTCCTGCAGTGGGACTCCCCCGTAACGGCTGGCCACGCCAGCCACGTACGCCTGCGCGTCCGCAACGACGGCTGGGAAACGTGGCGCGCGTCTGCCCCGAATCCGTACCGCCTTGGCCTGCACGTCGCCACGTCGCCGCCCGATCCTCGAACGCTCCCGTCGGACCCGGCGGGCTACCCGTTGCGCCTGTCCTTGCCGAACGACGTGAAGCCAGGCGAGGAAGTCGACTTGCAGGGCGATCTACCCGTCCAGACGGATCCGCGCACCTACGTCGTTCAGGCGGACATGGTCGAGGAAGGCGTTACCTGGTTCGAGACGGCGGGTGACATCCCCCTGCAGCGAAGTTTGGTCGTGACCGACGCGGCGTCCGATGCGGGCGCCGACGCATCCGCTGCGGATGGCGGCGACGATGGTGCAACCGAAGCCGGCGCGCTGTCCGATGCTGGGGTTGAAGACGGCAGCACGCCGGATGACAGCGGCTCGGAAGTCGCGCATGGCTCCGGAGCGGCCACGGACGGCGACAGTGGCGGCTGCGGATGCGTCGTCGCCGAGCAATGGCGCCGCGATCGGTCCGGAGCCTTGGCGCTGCTCGCGGTGACGCTTGCTGGCGCGATCGCCGGACGGCGCCGCAGGAACGCTGTTCAGCCGAACTCCGGCGCTCGTCCGCCGAGCGTTTCGTAGCCGTTCGATCGGGGCGCGACCCGGTCCTCCCCTTGCGCCGCCCGCCTCCGACGTGTCAGCTTGTGCCCGTGCTCCGCTACCACATGCCGCTGTTTCGTCCACCAAGCGAAGCCGACTCGCTGATCCTGCAGGTCACCCTCGGCTGCTCGCACAACGACTGCACGTTCTGCAGCATGTACCGCACCAAGCAGTTCCGCACCGTGCCCCTGCTCGAGCTCGAGCAGACCATCCTGCGCGCCCGCCAAGTCGCCGGCGATCACGTGCGTCGCGTGTTCCTGGCCGACGGCGACGCCATGTGCCTGTCGTACGATCGGCTCTCGTCGGTGCTCGATCTGGTCAACGGCGCGTTTCCCCGCCTGCAGCGGATTGGCATCTACGCTAATGCCCGCGATGTGCTCCGCAAGACGCCCGAGCAGCTCGCGAGCCTGCGGGCGCGCAAGCTGTCGATTCTCTACATGGGCCTGGAAAGCGGCGACGAGGCCACGCTTGCGCGCATTCGCAAGGGCGCCACGGTCGATCAGATCGTCGAGGCCGTGCGCTTGGCGCAGGCGCAGGACATGAACGTGTCCGTGATGGTGCTCATCGGGCTGGCCGGTCGCGCGCGCAGCCAGCAGCACGCCTTCGGCTCTGCGGAGGCGGTCAATCGGATGCAGCCCACGTATACGGCACTTCTCACCTACACGCCAACGCCCTCGCCCCTGTTCGAAGAGCTCGAGCGTGGCGAGTTCGAGCTCCCGAGCCCCGAGGAGTCGCTGCAGGAGATTCGCACGTTTCTTTCCAATCTGACCTGTCGCACGTACTTCACCTGCAACCACGCCAGCAACTATCTGCCGCTCAAGGGCCGTCTGCCCTCCGCGCGGGATACGATGCTGGCCGCCCTCGACGCCGCCCTGCGCGGAGACATTGCCCTCAAGCCCGAATGGTTGCGCGGCCTGTAACGGATGTACACAGCTATGCTAATGTGCTCGAACTCCTACCTCGAGGCCAGGCATGCGTGAGGCCTGGGCCGCGGATATCGAGGCTCGCGTGGGCCGGTTCTGGACGCCGGAGCGAACGCGCGGCCTGCTCGGCGACAAACAGCTCATCCTGCCGCCGGCCGAGCACGGCCCCCTGCTGCGCGCCATGGGCCTGCTCAAGGCCGACGGCTCGATGGGGCCCGAATCGGTCCGCAAGTACATGCAGATAAGCCACATGCTCACGCTGCTCGAGCCGCAGCTCGCCGACCTGGCGGCGGTTCACCCCGAGGTGCGCGTGCTCGATCTGGCCTGCGGCAACTCCTATCTAACGTTCCTGCTCGCCACCAGCCTCCGGAAACGCTTGCGCCACCCGGCCCGCATTCTCGGTGTGGACCGCAACGCTCGGTTGATCGACGCGTGCCGCGAACGCGCCTGGCGCCTGTTTCTCGATGACACCCTGCGCTTCGAGGCTACCCTCATCGATCGCATCGAGCTCGACTCGCTGTGGCGATCGGCCTTCGACGCCGAGCTGCCGGAGCCGCCGGTTCACCTGCTGGTCGCCCTGCACGCGTGCGACACCGCTACCGACGACGCCCTGGCCCTGGGCCTGTCCCTCGAGGTTGCGGCTATGGCCGTGGTGCCGTGCTGCCAAGCCGAGCTTGCGCGGCTGTGGTCCGGCATGACGGACGGGACCTGCCCCTCGGCCCTGGCCCCTGTGTGGCAATGGCCGCACATGCGTCGCGAGGCCGCGGCGACCCTGACGGACGCGTTGCGCGCATTGCTGCTCGAGGGATGTGGCTATACGGCAGTCCCGGTGGAGTTCGTGCCCTCCGCCCACACGCCCAAGAACACGATGATTCGGGCCGTGCGCACGAGCGACGGCAGTCCCGAGGCATTCCGCGACTACCTCGCCTTGCGCAGGAGCCTGGGTGACCCCGTTCTGCGCTTGGAACGCGTCCTGCCGGAACGGCACCGGCAGCACCTGCAGATGGCCGCGGACCGGCTGGCCGCTCCGTGATGTCGCGACCGGGCACCGCGGTTCACGGCCGCTCATCCTTCAGGTCGAGAGCGAGCCGTCGAGTCCCGCGCCCAAAACCTGCAGCAGCGCGCTCCGATCCACACTGGCGATCGGCCTGCTGCCGGCGGCCGCAGCCCTGCCCCCGAATGCCGCTCCCGGCATCCGCGCGTTGAGCGGCGCGAACAACGGCTGCAAGTCGAACCCCCCGTGCGACCGCAGCTTGATCGTCCACAGCCCCGCGCCCCCGGCCTCCGGAAACACCAACACCTGGACCCGCGGCGTGCGCCCCTTGCGCACGAAGTACAGGAACAGATCCGCGTTGTCGATCTTCTCCTCGGCCTCCAGCAGGGCCACCCTGCCGTCGTGCTGCCAGGTCAGCCGGCCCGTGCGCTCCCACGCGCCAATGCGCGCCATCGTCCGCTCCTCAGCCAGCCGCATCTGTTCGTCCCACGCCGCGAGCCTGGCCGTGACCTGCGGGTCCGCTCGACGCCCGTCGCCGGTGAGCCACGGCCCGAGCTGGGGCAGAATGACGCCCTGGGCTTCGGCGAAGGTCGTGTTGCCGTCGAGGATGGCCGCCTCGAGGCCGACACACGCGTAGAAGATGCGGCTGGCCTGCGGCTCGTGGTGCGGGGCGGGCAGCACGACGTAGTCGTTGCGAAGCGCAGCGGCCGACATCCAGGCGCCCAGCGGGCCGTGGATGAACTCGCCGTTCAGCGCCTCGATTGCCACGTAGTTCGATAGCAGGATGTCCGTGTCCGCGTGGTCCGCCACGTAGCGCGAGCCTGCCAGCTCCGCCAGCAGGTCACGGCGACCCCGCCGCCACAGCTCCCGCACCCACTGCAGCACCAGCGGCGTGCTGCTGGTGGCGCCGAGCGAGGCCAGCGGGTAGTGGTGATCGACCCGGAAAACCCGGTGCCCCGCCGGACCGACGATTCCCTCGTAGTCGCCGATGTCCGCCCCGTCGCGCGGCACGGCGTTCTCCCCGACATCGGCTTGCGCGTGCGCGAAATCGAAGGCCCGGACCGGCCCGTATGCCGCCATCGCCGCCTCGGCTGGCTTGAGCGTGGTTCCCTTGCGCCCGTTTCGATGGCAGTACAGCCCCAACTCGCTCAGCTCGAAGAAGGCCCCGTCCAGGGCCCTCCGCACATCGTCGTAGATGGGCTCGATCGTCATGTGCGCGGAAGTATGCCAGCAGCCCTAACCCCTGGCCAGCCACCCTTGCCCGACGCCTTCGCGTCTGGCACCCTTCGCCGCCCCCATGAGCACCATCGAACACGACACCGCTCCGACTCGCCTCGAACACGATTCCCTCGGATCGCGCGAACTGCCCGCCGACGCCTGGTACGGTATCCAGACCCTGCGCGCCATCGAGAACTTCCCCATCACGGGCGTGCGCATCGGGACGTTTCCCCACCTCATTCGCGCCCTGGCGCTCGTCAAGAAGGCCGCCGCCCACGCCAACATGGATCTCGGTATCCTGCCCCACGACGTCGGCAACGCCATCTCCCGGGCCTGCGACGATCTCTTGCAGAACAGGTGGCACGACCAGTTCCCCGTCGACGTGCTGCAGGGGGGCGCCGGCACCTCGACCAACATGAACGCCAACGAGGTCATCGCCAACGTGGCCCTGCTCTACCTCGGTCACCCCAAGGGGGCTTACCAGCACTGCCATCCCAACGACCACGTCAACCTGTCCCAGTCCACCAACGACGCCTACCCCACCGCCGTCCGTATCGCGCTCTATACCAAGCTCGAGGACCTGACCGTCGCCATGGCCGAGCTCGAGACCGCTTTCCGCAACAAGGAGGTCGAGTTCGCATCCGTGGTGAAGATGGGAAGGACGCAGCTGCAGGACGCCGTGCCCATGACGCTCGGACAGGAGTTCGGCGCCTTCGGCGTCATGGTCGGCGAGGATATCGCACGCATCGACGAGGCCCGTCAGCTGCTTCGGGAGATGAACCTCGGCGCCACCGCGATCGGCACGGGCATCAACGCTCCCCCCGGCTACGGCGACAGCGTGCGCGGCCACCTCAACCGGTTCGGCCACTTCTCGTTCCTCACCTCTCCCAATCTGGTCGAGGCTACCCAGGACGCCGGCGTCTTCGTGCAGCTCAGCGGCGTGCTCAAGCGCTTTGCCGTCAAGCTCTCCAAGACGTGCAATGATCTTCGCCTTCTGTCCTCCGGGCCCCGCGCCGGGCTGGGAGAAATCAACCTTCCCCCCATGCAGCCAGGCTCCTCCATCATGCCCGGCAAGGTCAATCCCGTCATCCCCGAAGTGGTCAACCAGATCTGCTACCAGGTCATCGGAAACGACGTCGCGATCACCATGGCCGCCGAGGCCGGGCAGCTGCAGCTCAATGCCATGGAGCCCGTCATCTTCTTCAACCTCTATCGCAATATCGAGATCCTGGCGCGTGGCTGCCGTGTGCTCGCCGGCAAGTGCGTCTCGGGCATTACCGCCAACGACGACGTCTGCCGCCGCTACGTGGACCACAGCATCGGCCTCGTGACCGCGCTGGTGCCCCGCATTGGATACGAAAAGTCCGCCGATATCGCCAAGGAAGCGCTGCGCACGGGCCGCGGTGTCTCCGAGCTCGTGCTCGAGAGAGGCTTGCTCTCCCGCGAGGAGCTCGACGCTCTGCTCGCACCCGCCCGCATGATCCGCTAGCCGAGCGCGCTATTCCCGTCGAGCCCCCCGCGTACGATCCCGCTCGGGGGATTCCTCGTCTACAGCGGAAAACAGCATCCCTGGTCCAGCGCACTGCCGCACAGGAACGGAATCGGCGCCTGCCACAACGCATTCTGGCATAGATTCGGCCCCAGCCCCACGCACACTCCCCCGATTGCCTCGCATGCGTTCGCTGACCCGCCGTCCGGCAGGGAAATCGTCCCCGGCGCGCAACACAACACTCCTACCCAATCGTTGCAGGAATTCTGCGTCGGTCCCGTCCAGTGCCCGTCCGCGCACGAGGTCGGACCCACGCTCAGGCACGTACCACCCACGCTCTCGCACGTCGGTACACCGCTGTCCGCCGTCGCTGCCGCAAGACAGCATCTCGTTGCTGTCGAGCACCCCAGCGCGCCTGCGTCCGCCCAGCTCCCTCCGTCCCCGCAGGCGCCCGGCACGTCGGACACGCAGGCGCCGCCCTCAGACTCACATGTTGCCAAGAGCCCGTCGCTGTCCGCCGCCGCGTCGGTCGCAGCGTCCTGGCTCAGGACCTGATCCGACGAGGCGTCCGCAAGCTCATGGTCGCTCTCGTCCCATCCCACGGTGATCTGATCGCTGCACGACGGCAACAGCGCCGCCACAGCTGCCAGCCATGGGCCGTATCGCAGGCAAACAACGGGGATGGAAGCCATGAGCGTGCGATCGCCTCGCCTCACTCATAACGGGTTGGACGGGATGGTGCTACGGGCGGCGTGTCCGCATCGCACCACCGTCGCTCACGGGAAACAGGTGCCGAACAGCTGTACCTGCGTACTGCGGCAGGTAACCGTGGCCGCGCGCACTCCGTAGGCCATCGAGCCGCCTTGCCCGCCGCCGCCGCCCCAGCCGCCGGTCGGTCCACCGCCCCAGCCTCCCGTCGGTCCACCGCCCCAGCCACCGGTCGGTCCACCGCCCCAGCCGCCGGTCGGTCCACCGCCCCAGCCGCCGGTCGGTCCACCGCCCCAGCCACCGGCCGGTCCACCGCCCCAGCCACCGGTCGCACCGGCGCCGCCCGTGCCGCCACCCGTTCCGCCGGTCGCTCCGCTGCCGCCCGTTCCGCCGGTCGCACCGGCGCCGCCCGTGCCACCACCCGTTCCGCCGGTCGCTCCGCTGCCGCCCGTTCCGCCGGTCGCTCCGCTGCCTCCACTGCCGCCCACTGCCCCCGTGCCGCCTGTTCCCCCGGCGCCGGCCGTTCCCGCTGCCGAGCTGTCCGTGCCCGCGTCGACCGTGCCCGGCGCCGTGCCGTCTTCGAGGCTGCTGCTTCCGCCGCAGGACGGTCCAAAGACCGCGCCCCACGCCGCCACGCACACACCGACGACCAGAACAACATTGGCATTGCGTTTCATTTCGATCACCTTATCCCTCGAAGCTACTGCGAAGCGCTATCGCGAAACTCGATCGGGCCGGGCGTTCGCGGCGAGCCGAGACGCCGTACTTATGGCACAGTCGTGCCCCTCGGCGCAAATGCACACGACGCCCGAACTCGCCCCGCGAGTGGTGAATTCGGGAAGGCTTGCACGAAGGCGTTCGCTTCGCGTGTCGCCTGCTCGCGGCGCCCCAGCTGGCACAAGGCCAGTATCCGCGACGCCGCCGCCTCCTCGCGCAGCGTCCCGTCCTGCAGCACGCTTGCGTTCGTGTCCAGGATGCGAAGGGCCTCCTGCGGGTTGCCATCGCGAAGCGATCGGTTGGCCGCTCCCACGGCCGCTACCTCGGCGCGCAGGGTCGACCCCCTGTGGGACGTCGTCGACGGCACCGATGGCTCGGGCGCAGCAACGGGATCGCTGCTGGCGACAGGCAGATCGTCGGCTGCCAACGAGGGAGTCGCCTCGCGTGCGGGCACGGACACCGTGGCAGCGGTGTGCGGCTCGGACTCCGATGCAGGCAGGTCCGGCGCCGCTGCTGGGGTGTCCGACAGGGGCGCAGCAGGCTCCCTGTGCAGGGCCAGGTATCCGCCCACCGTGACGGAACCGCCCACGGTCAGAATCGCCATCAGCTTGACCACGCTCGGCCCCAGGATGGATGCCCATCCGGCTTTTGCGGCTCCTGCCGCGACGGCGTCGCGCCCCACCGACACGGCTGCCACCCCCGCAATCGTTCCCATCCCTATGCGCACCATCACGGCCCGATGCACACGGTCCTGGTCGGCCGGTCGCGGATCGTCCCCGTGACGGGTCGCCGCGATGAAAGTGCGTGCGTCGTCGCTCAGGTCGCTCACCGCAGCCTCCATTCATCGCTCAACTTGTGGCGCGCCAGCGCCTGGCTGAATTCCCTGCGCGCGTGGCGGAGCCGCGAATACACCGTGTTCGTCGGAAGCCCGAGCGCCTCCGCAATCTCCGGGCAGCTCAGCTGCTCGAGCTCCGCCAGCACGAACACCTCTCGCTTCGCGTCGTCCAAGTCGTCGAGCACGCGGTGCAGCAGCCGCAGCCGGTCCGCCTCTTCCGCCGTTTGCTGCGGCGACAGCCCCCGCGGATCCGCCATCGTGTCCAGCCCCGGACCGTCCGACTCCGAGCGCGTGGGCTCGTCGCGACGCCGTGCCCGGCGACGGTAGTCCGCCGCGACCCGCAGCAGGATTGCGGACAGCCAGGGCTTGATGAGCCGCGGCCCGCCCAGCTCGCCCAGCCTGCGGTGCACGACCACGAAGACGTCTTGCGCTGCGTCGTCCAGCGCGCTCGTCGCCACCCCCACTCGTCGCAGATTGCGCCACACGAAGGCGAAGTGCTCCCGGTACACGCGCTCGAAGCTCGCCGCGTCGTGCTCCTGCGCCATCGGCTCGACGGCCAGGTCGGGGGCGGACGGCAGGGCGGCGGGCAAGGTCATGGATCCCGGTTCTCAAATGGCCGGCCGTGGCCGGATCCGTCAAAAAGCATAGGCCAGCCCCGCGGCCCCCCGGGTCGCGATCGACTCCGGCCGGAACACCTCACCATACGGGCTCACCACCATCGCAGGCCGCGTCAGCGGCGCGATCGCTCCCGCTTGCACCCACGCCGCCATCGCGCGCCCGAGCGACACCTCCCAGCCTAATCCCGCCGCGACACCGGCCCAAAATGGATGCGCGGCCTGCGTGCGACTCACACCGAAGGCATCGGCGCTCAGACTGCCGATTTCGCCGCCCAGGCACCCTCGAAGCGCAGTGGAACCGAGTTGTCCCAGCAGCGCGCAGCCCTGCGCGCCCGCAGTCACCAACCCCACCTCCACTCCGCTACCGCTTCGCTCGGGCAGCGATCGCCTTCGAGCCGGCCACCAGACCCCGTGGAAGTCCACGCCGAACCAGTGCGTCCCCACGCTCCACACCGCGCCCACACCCAGCGTCGGCGCCGGCAACGAGCCGGCGTCGAGCGTCACAGCTGGTGACAGCCGCATTCGCACTGCCTCCGAGTTCCCCGAGGCGTGCGCCGCAGTCGGCACTTCGGGACGCGCCGCCGCGCGGGACGGCGGCGCCACGGCTCTCGGCGCGAGCTTCGTGTCGTGCGACGGGGCCGGGCCGGGCGCTTCCAGCCGCGCGTTCGGGGCCATCATCATCGCGATCACCAGAGCCGCCGCCTCCGCGACGGCTACGCAGGAGTCTGCCTCGAACGCGCGCCGGCCCGCGACACCGCCCTGCCGCGTCGCCAACGTCAACCGCCAGACCCCGTCGCGCTCTGGCCGCGCCGTCGCCGACGCTTCCACCGGCTCGGTGGGCGCCACGCCGTCGCCGACCACGGCCCGGATCCTTTCGTGCAAGTAGCTCGCGGGCGGACAACCAGGCGGTGCGTCCCACGAAAGCCGCACGCCCGTCGCGTCCTCGCCCTGCGCTGCCGCACTCCCGATACCCGCGACAGCCAACGAGAACGCAGCGCAACAGGCTCGCTTCCATCTGTCCTTCACGGATCGCCGCTTTCCGCTCTCACATCCTGCGCGCACAATCGCACGAAACCCAAACCGTGTCGATTCTCGCCCGCCGACGCGCGGCTCGCCCATGGCCGCGCTGCACAACGATTCATCGATTCGACCAGCGGTACCGCCACGTCAGTCCGATCATCCACACGGTCGCCGCGATCGCGAGCAGCACGGCCACGGCCGCGCAGTTCAGCGCCTCGGAGATCCCCTCGGCGAGCGTGCTCACCTGCACAGCGCGTTGCGGCAGCTTGCCCCCGCTCGTGCCTGCGCCGTGCAGCACACCGATCAACAGCCCGACCGCCGCAACCACGGCCGGCAGCCACGCCGGAGGATAGACGAGCAACCTTGGCGCCGACGTGCGCACGCAAAGCCACCGGGCCCAGAGCCCGAGCCCGACGAATGCCGCCCATGGCACAAACACCACGAGCAGCAGCACGAGCAGCGCGGTGCCGGTCATGTCAATAGATTAGCCCCGAAGCGTCGGTCGGACCACTCGCCAGCGCTGCGTCACTCGCCCACCTCGAACGAGGCCGGCGACACCCAGCGCGACCAAGCTCGAAGGGCACGTGCTTTCCCACGTGACGGTTCCGGTCCCAGGTCCGCTACGGCGCTGTCAAGCCGGCCGCTGCATTGCAGCATAGAGCCGATCCGATGCGTCCTGGACTACCGCGTACCGCATCCAACGGCGTTCCCGTGCGGCCAACCGGTCCGCGCCGGGCTCTGCTCCCACGGGCGTATGCTGTCGAGCAACGGCGACCGGCTCCCGCCAGGTTGTTGCCGTGCCGAGCCCGAACCGTGGTTGCACGCCGCAGGGCTGACCCGCCTCCAGCCGGTTCACGGCCGGCCGTCGCTCGCCCGTCTCAGACCGATCGCACCCCCACAAAACCGAAAGGGTTCGACCGCTTTCGCCGTCGAACCCAGTCGGGGCGAGTGGATTTGAACCACCGACCCCTTGACCCCCAGTCAAGTGCGCTAACCAGGCTGCGCTACGCCCCGAAAAGGGAAGGTTCAGTTGTCAACAAGTGCCGCCGTCCGACGGCAGGGGGCGAAGAGTATTCAAGTTGCCTCCCGATGCAAGCCCAATCTGCACTGCGCGCCGATCGGCTTCATCGGGGCGCCGCCCACAGCGCCGCCCGCAGCCCCACCGTTGCGCCGACCGGCCGTACCGACAACCGGTAGTCTCCCGCCGCGCGCACGCAGACCGGCCCGTCCCGGCCCAACATCAAGGGCGTGCGGCCCGCCGCTCGCGCCAGCTCCGACCCGTCCGGACCTACTAGCCTTGCCTGCGCCACAGCACCGCGCGCTTCGCCCGCCACACCGAATCGCACGCACTCGTAGGACTCGAGCTTCGCGGTCATCTGCTGCTCGGTGCCGGACGGCACCAGCGCCACCCCCGGCAGCCGCGTGAAGCCGCGCGCGCAAGCCGCGCCCATCTGTTCGAGCTGCGCGTCCGCCGGTTGCCCGTCGTCGATGTCGCCCGCACAGCCGCGCTCCAGATCGTACGGCAGCGATGCCGCCGAAGAGCAGGGTGGCTCGGCGCTGCTTGGTGCGGATTCGCTTGCAACAGGCGACGAGGTAGTTCTCGCCGAGACGGCGTCGTTCTGACGAGGCAGCGAGCCGGCGGCCGGCGCGTGGCACGAGCCGAACCAAGCCGCCGCCAACCAGATCGCCAGCAGCAAGAACGAGGAGCGCACCACGCCGCGGTAGCGCGTGCCGCAGCCTTTCGTCAAGGCGTGGTCGGCGCCGTGTTGGCGACGCGGACCGTCGCGGCTTCCGCGCGACCGCGAGATGCGGTCACACCCTTGTCGGCCGCATAGGCCAGCTCGCCGGTCACCATCGAGCCGGGCAGTGGCAGCGACGGCACGATCAACAGCTCGGCGCGCAGCAGCGTGTGCTGATCGTCGATGGGCGTCAGGTACCAGGTGGCGCGGAAGTCCTTGACGTTGCCCTGCACCATCCTGCCCTCGATTACCTCGGTGCCGTCGGCCAGCCGACGTGGCGCTTCGAATCGCGTGAGGCTCCAGACCGTGGCCGCACCGTGCAGGATGGGCACCTGCAGGTACACGTCGGTGGTCCTTGCCGTCTTGCCCACCACGCGGCTTCGCTTGAAGCGCGGCATGAAGTCCTCGTAGTGCGCGTAGTCGGTCACCACGCGACGAACCGCCGCGAGCGGCGCGTTGACGAATACGCGTCCTCCCCCTGCCTTGATCGAGGTTCCACTGACCGCGACTTCGTAGCGCTCGGTCGCCCGTGAAGCGCGGAGCCGGTTCGCGTCGTCCTTGGTGTCAGCTCCGGCCAGCATCGGGATGCCGAGCAACGACACGGCGGTGAGTGCGGCGACAACGGTTCGGGTCCATCGGTTCATCGTCTTGTCCTACGCTCCGTGGGGTGCAGTTCCACCCCGCCCGTGTGACGATTCCGCAAGCATGGAGGATGCGTCACACCGACGGGACGTTCAAGCTGCTATGCAGACCATGTGCCGGCCCGGTCCGTCGCGCACGATCCGCGGCCACCCCCGTGCTGCGCGTGCGCCTGCCCGGATCCGTCGACCGCGGTCGCGCACCGGCGTTCACAGTCCGCGGCACCGGGTGTCGCTGTTGCACCACACATCGTGACGGGCGTTCAACGCCCGCGCGTCTGCCCCGATCGCGCCCTCAGCCCCCTTCGGCTGGATGCTCACCGCCCTGATTCGGGTCGTCCATCGCCGCCATCCGGCAGGTGCCCTCGAAGTGCACGCCCTTGTCAATGAAGACCGACGGCGAATGCAGGGAAGCCACCACGTGCGCCGGCACGTACAGCTCGATCGACGCACGCGCCCGGATCGAGCCGCGCACCGTTCCGCCCTTGATGATCACGTTCGCCACGTCGATCTCGGCGTCCACCTCGGCGCCCTCGCCAATGACCAACGTGTCATCGCTGCGGATGGTCCCCTGAAAGGCCCCGTCGATGCGCACCCGTCCGTCGAACAGGAGCTTGCCCTCGAAGCGGGTGCCGCGCCCCAGAAGGGCGGTGATCTCGTTGGCGGGTAGGGAAGTCGTGGTCACAGCCAGTCCCTAGCACAGCCCTGACGCCTCGTGCGCGCGCTCGTGTGCGCCGTGCGCCTCGTCGCCAAGGACTGGTTCGCCTAGACCCCGTCGCCCGGCGATTCGGACCGGGCTGCGATCGGGGCGTCGTCGCCCCCGGGCCCGGGTCGGTGCCGCCGCGCAACCGTCAGCAACCGTACGGACCCGCCGCCCAGGGCCGTTAGAACCAGGACGCGTGCTCTGGGCGACCGACAAAATTCGCTGGGAATCGAGTGTGGATAGATAGGCCCGAAACCTGCATACCGTGCCCCCGGCTCCCACCATTTCCCGGGGCCTGCCCGCACGACAGGACGTTGACGCTCCCGCTCAGACGTGCAATTCGGCGGCAGGCTGTTGCTGAGGCGAAGAGAGGCACCAGATGCGAATCATTGGATCCGGAATTGCGCTGTGCGCAGGAGCGATTCTCCTTACGTTGTCGGCGGGCGCGTTCGCGCAGCCCCAACCCGACCCCGGCCAACCCGGCGCGCCGGCTCCGGGTGAGCCTCCTGCCGCTGCCCCCGGCGCCACCATCACCTTCGGCTCCGGCGGCGTGAGCACCTCGTCCGGTGAGCCCGCCAAGGATGAGGCCGCCCAGAGCGACCAGTCCAAGAAGCAGAAGAAGCCCGAGAGATTGCCGTGGCACGGAACCAGCCTGCTGCTGGACAACTCCGTCACCACCCAGGCCGTCGGCATCGGCAAGGACTACCTGTCCAACGACCCGGTCTACGAGATGTGGTGGTCCCTGCGCCCGAGGTACTACTTCCTCGAGAACGACACCCACTCGCTCAACCTTAACCTGCGCATGGATCTCATCACCGAGTACACCAACTCGGATAGCTCCACCGTCAAGTACGAGCCGCAGTTCGGCAATATCTGGGTCAACCTCGTCTACGGCTTCACCGCGTACAAGAACGAGGACTCGGGCTGGGCGACCAAGCTCAGCATCGGTCCTCGCGTCATCCTGCCCACCGACAAGTACACCTACGACAACGGTACGCGCCTTCAGCTCGGCGGCGTGGTCGGCGTCAACCAGGCCATTCCCCTCGGCGGGCCCAAGGCCACTTGGTTCCCCGGCATGTCCGTCAGCGGAAGCATGGCCTACGCCCACAACTTCATGACCTACACCACGGGCGTGAACACCAACTTCACCCGCGAGCGCGAGGACATCAACGGCAGGACCATCGAGTCCGACCAGCTGAGCGGCAGCCCCAAGGTCAACCACCAGCTGCTCTCCTTCGTTGAAGCCGCGTTCGACATCACCGAGAAGCTCCACTTCAGCGCCGACTACATCTGGATCCAGCAGTGGACCTACAAGCTCGGCCAGTCGCCCGCCATCGCCACCGACACCGGTCCGGCCGCGCCCAGCAACCTGCTCGCCGATCCGGTCAACTACCGCGTCCTGCCGTGGTTCCTCACCAGCGTCGACTACGACGTGATTCCCGAGTTCGGCGTGAGCGTCGGCTACTATAACCTATCCAACCAGATCGGCCCGGACGGCCAGCGCCGCAACCCGCTGTGGAGCCCGGACGCCCGCGTGTTCTTCGACATCACCGGCAACCTCGACGAGATCTACGACACGCTGTCGGGACGCCGCCAACAGATGGAGCAACCGCCTGACGCTGGCACCGTCCGCGTGTCGCGCCTCCACCGGATCGGCAGCACGCTCTAGTCCCCGATCCCCGCCGCGCTCGCCCTGCGCGCGGCAAACCCAACCTTCCCCCGCCCGGTTCGCACCGAGTTTGTCGCTTTCGCGCGAACGTGGTCTACTTGGGGCGATGTCTACGCGCTCCAGGATCGCCACCATCCGGAAGCTGGCCGTGCTCGTCGCGCTCGCTCCCGTCGCCCTCGCGACCGCCGCCGCCGACGCCCAGAATTCGTCCAGCGCTCCCGTCACGGCAAGCTCCGCGACGCCTCGCCGGCATCACCGCAAACACGCCGCACCACCGGCCCCGGCCTTGTCCGGCACGCCCACCGAGGTGCAGGCCGTCGGTCCGGCCGCCTCGGCGTCCGTCGCCATGCCGCCTCCGCCCACCAGGGCCGCCCAGCGCAAGAGCGCGGCGCTCGCCGACCTTCGTCAGGTCGTCTCCGCGCCGGGCTTTCAGATGCTGGCCGACGGCGGCTCCCGCATCGAGGTCGACGTGCTCGGCAGGCCCAAGGTCATGCAGTACGTCACCGCCGGCTCGCTCGTGTACGTGTTCCAGAACGCGATGGTCCCCCTGCACAACAACCAGAACCCGCTGGTGACCACGTTCTTCAACACGCCTGTGGCGGCTGCCCGCCTGCGCCAGGTCGGTCAGGACGTTCAGCTCGTGATCGACCTTCGCGCGTCGGCAACCCCGCAGGCCCGCATCATCGAGCTGGTACCCGGCCAGGTGCTCGGGCTGCAAGTCGACTTCCCGCCCGGCACCTACGTCACCGCGTCCCCGCGCGACCCCGCACGCGGACCGCGCTCGCAGTCCGGCGCTGCCGACGCCTCCCGCCCGGCCTCCCGCGGCGCGACTCCGGCCACGCGCAACACCGTGCTCGGCCCCCCTGCCCCCTGAGCTCGCTTGACGCCGCTGGACGGGCACGGCCATCTGGCCGCCGGTCCGCACGCACCGCTCGAGGCCCCGCGTGAAGAGCGTCCCACCGCACCGTGCCCCTCGCGGCTCCGCCGCATGCTCGCACCGCTGGGCGCGTTCGATCCCGCCCTCGATCGTCGTGGCCCTTGCGCCGGCCTTCGCCTGGACCCTGCTCGCCTCCGCCGCGCGCGCCCAGGCCGCCGCTCCCACCGTGGACTTCAGCGCCGATCATGCCGTCGTCGATCCCGATCAGGCCCAACTGTCGCTCGACGGCAACGTGCGCGCAGGTTGCGGGCGATACCGCTTGCGCGCCGATCGCCTGCGCCTCGCGCTGCGCAACGGTGGGCTCGACGTGGACGGCCCCGCCGAGGTCACGCTGTGCCCCTGCCCCGACGCTCCCATCACCATCGCCTTCGATCGCGCGCGCGTCGATCCGCCGTCGGACCTCGTGGTGCACGACCCCAAGATGCGCGTTGGCGGCACGACCGTGGCCTGGCTCCCGGTGCTCTGGCTGCGCACGCCCGACAGGCCCGGCCTGCTTGTGCCTCGTCTGGCCTGGCGCGGCCGCGACGGCCTGCTGATAGGTCCGGGCTTCCACCTGCCGTGGCGCAACGCGGACAACTCCCTGTCCACCCTTCAGCTATACGTATCTGGATACACCTCCGGCGGCGTCGAGCTGGACTCCACGCTGCGCACCCCGGAGTCCGTCTCCCGCGTTCGCTTCGATCACGCGTCCGGCACGCTGACGGCCGCCGAAAGCCAAGGCGCCGTCGGCAGCAGCCGCTCGCCCGTGCTCGCGTGGTCGGCGGACGTGGCCCGCGGGCAGCGCGCGCGTTCGGGCTGGATCGAGATCGATCGAAGCGCACGCCGCTTCGACGACGCGCGAGCCCATGTGAGCGTGCACGACGGGCTGGCGACCGTAGCCGCGGGTGTGGAGGCCGCCGGCGTGCGCGCACCGGACGCCCGTTTCACCTACGGGCCAGTCGGATTGGTCCACGCCGGCGACGCGTTGGGCTCTGCCGCCGCCTGGCAGCTCGACACCTCGGCGCGCATGCTCGACGACGGCACCGCGCTGTTCGAGGTCCTGCGCGCCGACGGGCGCGTCGATGGAGGCGCGCTGGTCGGGCCGCTGGCCCTCGGCCTGACTGCCCAGGGCCGTTCCCTCGGCGTCGTCGGACCCGCACGGTCAGCATCGGATCTTTCCGCGTCGTCGACCTTGCGCGCGGCCGTTCCCCTGGCCCGTCGCTACGGCCCGCAAGCGGCGCCATGGCTTCACGTCGTCGAGCCGTTCGTCGCGGCAACCGCCGTGGGCGCTCGAACCACCGGAGATCCCTATCCGGCCGCGTTGCGTCCTCCAGCGCTTCCTTCGGGCTCGCGCTGGATTGCCCAGGGCGGCGCACGAACCGCCGTCGGCGCGCCCTCGCCCGACCAGGGCGCCTCGCTGCAGCTTGCCGCCGGTGCCGTCGGCTCGTTCACCGAGCCTTCCGACGCCCTGCCGGCTGTCCTGTCCCGAGCCGCTGCGGACTTAGGCGTCGTCGGCCTGGGAGCCGAGCTGGCGGGAGTGCTTCGTGCACGTCGTCCCGGCGCGGCGGCCATCTCCTTCGCCCGCTTCGGACGCGAACATTCGTCGCACCTGCGCGTGCTGCATGCGTGGCGCTCCGAGCTCGATCCGGTCGACGCCCGCTCGCTGGCGTACGACGACGGCGCCGTGGGAGCGTCGTGGCTCGATGCGCAAGGCCACTCGCTGGTGCCCGGCGCCACGCTCCTGCTCTTGCACGGCTTTCGTCTGTTCGGCGACGGCTGGTGGGGCGCGCCGGGACTCGGGTTTCTCGGCGCCCGCGGCGGCATCGCCTACCGCCACCCATGCGGCTGCATCGACGCGTCGATGCAGGTAGCGCAGCGAAAGGGCCGGGAGGGCACTGACGCGTGGCTTTCGCTGGACCTGGCGCCGTGAACTCCCCGGTCATGCCGGCGGCGTGCTCGGACCGTCCTTGGAGTCCGTGGGGTTGAACATCTCGCCCACGCGCGCGGTGACATGCGCGCGCAGCGACAGGAACGCCGGCATGCGCGCCAGCCTGCCCAACGGCGGACAACGCTGCAGCCACAGCGCGTCGATCGTGTGTGCCGACGCCGTGCGCAGCGCGCTCCAGGCCTCGTCGAGCTCCCCACCCACCGCCAGGCGTTCGGCTACAAGCTGCATCAGCTGGCCGCGCAGCGCCGGAGGTGCATCGTTCGACGCCGCGATGGCCATGACCGTGCCCAGCGGGGCGTCGGGCTCGGCTTCGTAGAACAGGCCCAGCGAGGATTCCTGCAGCGAGCACGGCTGGAAGGCGAGCTTGCTCATGTTCTCGCGTGCCCAAGCCAGCATGAGGCGATCACCGGTCCAGACTCCGATCCGCATGCGAGCCAGGATCGTCTCCGGATGGTTCTCGCAGACCGTGTCCGCGCGGTCGAGGAAGTAGGTCGCCCGGCTCTTCTGGTTGACCAGCGCCAGCGCGTAGGCGCTGTCCCACATCGCGGCCAGGTTCTTCGGGTCCACGCGCAGCGCCAGATCCAACAGGTGAATCCCCTGGTCGACCCGGTTGGCCGCGCAGTTCATCCGCCCGAGGGCGTGCAGCGCGTCGGGCAACGCGGGGTTGCATCGCACCGCCTCGTCGAAGCCCTTCAGCGCGGCTACCCACGACGCGTGAAGATACGAGTGCATCGCGAGCGCGAGGTGGCCCTCGCCCATCGTCGGGTTGATCTCGAGCGCCGCGCGCGCATTCGCAGCAGCGTCGGAGGGCGTGGCCGACGGCACGTGTGCGCCCAGGTACCAGGCGCGCAGCTGCGCGAGCGCCATCCACGCGCGCAGCAGGCCGTCCGACGGGCTGACCGCGAGCGCCTGCTCGAACAGCTCGACGGCCAGACGCGCGCCCTGGGGCGACCACTCCGCGTAGGCTTGCTTGGCGCGCAGGAACAGGTCGACGTTGTCCTGGTTCATCGGGCCGAGGTCCCGTCGCTGGTCCGACATCTCCACGGTCAGTACCTTGGCGATCTGGGTCGCGATGGCCGCCTGCAGGTCGAACATCTCGACCGCACGACGGGCGAAGCGCTCGGCCCAAAGAATGAACCCGCGCTCGGCATCGACCGCGCGGATCACCACCTCCAGCATTCCCGACGACAGCTTGGCGACCGTGCCTTCGACCACGACCTCGACACCGGCCTGTTGGCCGATGAGGCGCAGGTCGCCGTCGACCTTGTCGTGGAGCGCGAAGCGCGACGCCACACGCACGCCCGGGCACACCAAGAGCTGGTCGATCAGCGAAGCAGTCATGGCCTCACAGATGTAGCTGTCGCGCGGGTCGCCCATGTTGCGCAGCGGAAGCACGGCCACCGAACGCACGTGCGGCGTGTTGGTGGTCGCGATCGCCGGGAACTGCTGCGATGCGCTCGACGCCAATGCCCCCCGCGGAGACGACTGGGGCGGCGACAGCGACATGCGCCGCCGCTCTCGCAGGGCCTCCAGCGCGCGCACGACATCCGAGGCACTCGCCGGACGGTTGTCCGGCTCCCGCTCCAGCAGGCGCAGCACGAACGCGCCCATCTCCTCGGGCACCCGTGGATTGAACGTCCTGGGCGAGGCTGCAGGGACCGACAGACGCGCGAAGTTGCCGGCCGACGCGTCGGCGCCGTGCCGCCACGGCAGCGAGCCCGCCAACATCTCGAACAGGATCAGGCCGATCGCGTACAGGTCCGTGCGCTCGTTGACCTCCCGCCCTTCGATCTGCTCGGGCGCCATGTAGAACGGCGTACCCGCTCCCTTGGTCGGAAGCGCCTCGATCTTTTCCTCGCCAGGCATCAACGCCACGCCGAAGTCCGTAATGACCACCCGCCCGTCGCGCGCAACCAGGATGTTGTCCGGCTTCAAGTCCCGATGCACGACCCCAGCCGCGTGCGCCGCCTCCACGCCCCGGGCGATCTGAATGCCCAGATCCATCGCCCGGTCGATCTCCAACGGCTGCCCCGGCATCATCACCGTCGACAGCCCTTCGCCCACCACGCACTCCATCGTGTAGTAGTGCTCGCCTCGACGCTCCCCGACGTCATACATACGAACGACGTTGGGGTGAGCGATTCGACGGGTCAGCTTGACCTCGCGACGGAAGCGCCTCACCGCCTGGGGCGAGGACGCCAGGTCCTTGCGCAGGATCTTGAGCGCGACTTCCTCTTCGAGCAGCAGATCGCGCACGCGATAGACCGACCCCATGCCGCCCACGCCCAGCAGGCCCACCAGCTCGTATCGACCGGCGTAGCACGACGCGCGTCCGCGGCTCGTCGACGACTCTTCCTTGGAGCCGAACTCGGGCGGCGGTACCGAGGCGGGCGGCTCTTGCGCTGCGGTGGACGGCGGCTCGCTAACGAGCGCCATGCTGCGCTTGGCCCGCGTGATGACTTCCTCGTCCACACGGGTCGTCAGGCCCGACGGCTGCTCGTCGCCCAACGCGAGGTCCTCGTCCGCGATCAGGTCGAAGCTCACCTCGATGTCGGCCGTGACCGACGGAGCGGGAGTCCCAGATGCCGACACGGCCGGGGACGGCTCATTGGCGTGCGACGTTTTGGGAGGCGGGTCGGACAAGTGTGGATCCCGGGAGAATCGAGGGCTGTGGGTCAGCCTTCAAAGTAGCAGCGAACGCTCCGCGAGGGGAGTGGCATCGGGTGGGCCCCGCGCTGGCGCCGAGAGACCCGGGGAGAAGTCAAAAGGCAAAGGTCAAAGGGCAAAAGTGGGAAGTGGAAGAACTGCACGCGTAGCGGTCGACCACAGAACCACGCGCAGCCGCCGCTCACAGAACGGATGGCCGACGACCTCCGGGCCGAGTCCGGAACCTTTGCCCTTTGCCTTTCCCCGCTTCCATTTGCCGCCACCCATCACTCCGCGTCTGAGCTAAGGATGTCCCATGCGTATCGTCGTCACGGGCGGCGCCGGCTTCATCGGCTCCCACCTCATCGAGCGGCTGTTGGACAGGGACCACGAGGTCTTGTGCGTCGATTGCCTCGATCGCTTCTACCCGGCCCCGGTCAAGCTCGCCAACCTCGCCGCCGCGGCCGCGCATCCGCGCTTCTCGATGGCCGCCATGGATCTGTGCGATCAGCCGGCGCTTCGGGAGACCTTCGCCGAGTTCCGCCCCGAGGCGGTCTTCCACCTCGCCGCCACGGCCGGCGTGCGCCCCTCGATCCAGCGCCCCATGACCTACGTGCAAGCCAATCTCGTAGCCTCCCAAAGCGTGCTGTCGGCCTCCCACGAGTCGGGTGTCGAGCGCGTGATCCTCGCCGGCTCCTCGAGCGTGTACGGCCGCGACCAGCAGGCCCCGTTCCGCGAGGAGTGCGCCTCGAGCGAGCCCCAAAGCCCCTACGCCGCCTCCAAGCGCGGCATGGAGCTGCTGGCCGCCGCCCACTGCGCCGTCCACAAGTCCACCGTCACCGTCTGCCGCCTGTTCACCGTCTATGGCCCCAGGCAGCGCCCTGACCTCGCTATCAGCCGCTTCGTGCGCGCCATGCTCGCCCACCAGCCCATCACCGTGTACGGCGACGGCTCCTTCGCCCGCGACTTCACCTACGTCGACGATACCGTGGCCGGCCTGGTCGCGAGCCTGAAGGCTCCTTCCGGCTACCGCATCTTCAACCTGGGAGCCGGCGGGCCGTCGTCGGTCAACGAGCTCATCTCCACCATCGAGCACGTGCTGGGTTGGCGCGCCGACGTTCGCCACGAAGCCGAGCAACCCGGGGACGTGCCGTTGACCTACGCATCGGTCGACCGAGCCCGCGACGAGCTGGGCTGGACCACGAAGGTCAACCTGGAAGAGGGGATTCGTCGTTTCGTGGCGTGGGCCAGGTCAGCGCCTGACGTGTACTTCCGCGTGGGCGAGCCCTGGTCGCTGGGCCCGACCGGCAGGCAGGGGAAGGCGGGAGCAGAATCCGCTCCCTGACAGTCGCGGTTCCACTTGCCGTCGCTGCCGACCCCGGGAACGGTTACTGCCTGAGAAGTGTCCCGAGGCGCCTTTTCATTCGGAGTAGACCATGGCCCCGCTCCCACCGCTCTCGCTGGACGAAGCCGACCGGATTCTCGACGAACCGAACGCCTTTGCGCGGCTGTTGGGCTACCTTGGCCTCGAGGCGGCGACCGCGCTCCTCCTCTCAACTGGATCACGTTGAGATGGAGCCTTCTGGCGCCAGCGGTGGCCGGGGCCGGGCCCATCGGCGTCAAAGCATACCGGAGATGGGCATGAGGAGCCGCGAATCCGGCACCAGCGGGCAGGTCTGTGC